>NZ_NOIO01000002.1:0-437109 GCF_014596605.1 Pseudomonas sp. PSB11 | reverse complement strand
TCGAATTGCTGCTCTGAGGCCTGGGCACCGACCATGGTGTCGGTGTCCAGCGGGTCGCCACGTTTGATCGACAGGACTTTTTTCATCACCTCTTTCATGAAGTCGTCGTAGATCGACTCCTGTACCAAGGCGCGGGAAGGGCAGGTGCAGACTTCGCCCTGGTTGAAGAACGCCAGCACCAGGCCTTCCGCAGCCTTCTCGATGAAGGATGGTTCGGCCTGCATGATGTCTTCGAAGAAGATGTTCGGTGACTTGCCACCCAGCTCCACGGTGCTTGGAATGATGTTCTCGGCCGCGCATTTCATGATGTGCGAGCCGACCGGGGTCGAGCCAGTGAAGGCGATCTTGGCGATGCGCTTGCTGGTGGCCAGGGCTTCGCCAGCTTCTTTGCCGAAGCCCTGCACGATGTTCAGCACGCCGGGTGGCAACAGGTCGCCGATCAGCTCGACCAGCACGGTGATGCCCAGCGGGGTTTGTTCGGCAGGCTTGAGCACCACGCAGTTACCGGCGGCCAGGGCCGGGGCGAGTTTCCAGGCGGCCATCAGGATCGGGAAATTCCACGGGATGATCTGCCCGACCACGCCCAGGGGTTCATGGAAGTGATACGCCGCGGTATGTTCGTTTATTTCGGCCGAGCTGCCTTCCTGGGCGCGGATGCAACCGGCGTAGTAGCGGAAGTGGTCCACGGCCAGCGGGATGTCGGCGTTGAGGGTTTCGCGCACGGCCTTGCCGTTGTCCCAGGATTCGGTGATTGCCAACAGTTCCAGGTTCTGTTCGATACGGTCGGCGATTTTCAGCAGCGCTAAAGAGCGGTCCTGCACCGACGTCTTGCCCCAGGCATCGGCGGCCGCGTGGGCGGCGTCCAGGGCTTTGTCGATGTCTTCAGCCGTGGAGCGCGGGAATTCGGCAATCGGTTGGCCATTCACGGGCGAGGTCGTGGTGAAGTACTGACCCTTGACCGGTGCGACGAACTCGCCGCCGATGTAATTGCCGTAACGGGACTTGAAGGAAACGATGGCACCGGGGGTGCCAGGGTGGGCGTAGTTCATGGTGGCGTTCTCTTGTTTTTTTTGGATGTGGCCGTCCTTGGGACGGCCACTGTCAATTGTGCAAGCCGACAGGGTCAGGAACCCTGAGGGGTTTCTCCACGAGCCAGGCGCGCATTGATGTCTTCGATGACCGCCGGCAAATCAACGATGGTGTCGATCAGGTAGTGAGGGCGCGAGCCTTCGAACATCTTGACGATGCGCGCGCGTTCCTCGGCCAATGCCTCCAGGGACAAATCCTTGAATTGGTCATAGGTCAGGCCCAGTGCGTTGCCGGAGCAGGTCAGCGCCACCGTCCACATGCCCGCGCTTCGGCCTTCGAGAATGCCCGGCCAGGTGTCATCGACCTTGACGCAAGCGGCGACGTCGCTGATGCCCAGGGCAATGACGTTGGCCAAGGCTTGCGCCGGGTGCGGGCGGCCATTGGGCACTTCGTCGGTCGCCACCACGTGATCGGTGACATAGCCGTTCTGGCGCGCCAGCTCCACGACCTTCTCCATGACCACGGCCGGGTAGCCGGAGCAGGAGCCGATTTTCAGGCCCTTGTCGCGCAGGCCGTTGATGGTCTCGAGCGCACCGGGAATCAGCGCCGAGTGCAGGGCGATTTTCTCGATCTGCAGCGGCATGAAACGCTCGTAGAGGGCGGTGACATCATCGTCGGTTGGCAGGCGGCCGAACACGGCGTGGTAGCGCGCGGCGATTTGCGGCTCGTTACACAGCGTGCGGATGTGGTCCCATTTGCCCATGCCCATCGGCCCGCGGGCTTCTTGCAGGGACACCGCGACGCCGAACTCGGCAAAGGCTTCGACGAAAATCTGCGTCGGTGCGAAAGAACCGAAATCCACGACGGTGCCGGCCCAGTCCAGAACCACGGCTTGCAACTGAGAAGGTTGTTGGTAATTCATGATGATTGCTCCAGTGAAAATTGATAGATGGGTTCGGGTTCAGGAGTGGGTGCCAAGTACGACCGGCTGCACCGGCGTCGAGGACAGCACCGGGCTTTCCACGGTTTTCGGGCGGCTGTTCCAGAAGGGCACCAGCATCAGGCTGGCCAGGAGTGCAGCGCCGGTGAACACCAGGAACACGGTGATGGTGTCGAAGTAACCCGGCAGCAAGCCACCGAGTACGGCACCGACCGAGCCACAGCCATTGACGAAGCCTGCGGCGGAGGCCGCGCCGTCCTTGCTGCCGAAGTCGATCGCCGCCGAGCCGCTGAGCATCGAGTCCGGCCCGTAAAGCGACAGGCCCATCATGAACAGCAGGCCGACCACGATGTAGAGGCTGCCGCTTTGCATGGCGGGAACGAACAGCGCAAGACAGGCAGTCAGGATCACCAGGCTAAGGACACAGACGGGAATACGACGGGCGCCGAAATACTTGTCCGAGGCGATACCGATGAGGATCGGTCCGATCAAACCGGCCAGTTCAAACGAGGTGGGAACGATGGCGGAGGCCACCTTGCCGATCTCGGGCATGCGCTCGTAGATAATCACCGGGCCCCACAGGAGGATGGCGTAGCGCGCTGGCTTGAGCATGAAGTAGGCGAGGCCGAGCACCAGCACGGTCCGATTTTTCATCACGGTGCGCAAGCCGGCCCACATGCTTTCGCGCGGTACCACGACGTTGCTGACGGGCTCGATTTCGATCTCCACCGGCGGCAGGCCGACGTCTTCCGGCTTGTTGCGTTGCAGGAAGAAGAACAACACCGCCACCACCAGGACCACCACGGCGCTGCTGATAAACGCGAGGCGCCAGTCGTGGTAGTGGTTGTAGGCCCACCAGCCGGCAAACGGCGTGGCGACCAGGCCACCGAAGGCGTAGGAGGTGCTCCAGAAACCCAGCACGCGGCCGCGTTCGCTGGTGCTGAAGAAACTGCCGACGTTCTTGCACAGCCCCGACCAACCGGTGGACTGGGCGAGGCCCTGGACCAGCATGCAGGAAGCGAAAATCGGCAGGGTCGCGTAAGTCCCCATCAGCAGCGCGGCCAGCGCCGAGATAACGAGCCCGCTCAGGACCACGACCCTGGGGCCGAAGCGGTCGGAGAAGTTACCCCACAGAAACTGCCCCACGGCATACGCGGTCAGGTAGAGGGCGTCGAGATTGGCCATCATGGCCTTTTCGAGCATGAAGTCCGGGTCTTCGCCAATACCCAGCTTGGCAACGGAAAACGCCTTGCGGGTGAAGTAGAAGGCGGCATAGGCCACCCAGGTGATGAGGAAAACTTGCACGCGCCAACGCTGGAGCGATTTCCAGCCAGTGGCGAGAGGACTTGTAGCGTTCTTGTTCATGGTGTTCTGATCCCGTATGTGGTGCCAGACAGCGCAAATAATGAGTTTTGTTTTTGTTTTCGGTACAGAAAGACTGTCCACGCACACGACATCGATCAGATGGCCGTGAAATGGCATCAGGCTTTAAGCATTAAATTGACGCGATCGCTGACGGCTGCCCGGCTCTGCCTGGCGATCAGTCAGCGAATCCATGTTTAAAAAAAGATCCCTGTCCAAAGGTGCTACCCATTGCACCCGTGCTCGAATTGACAAAGACCTTTAAAGGGGCGGTCAGCCTGCCGGTAGATGCATGTCGACGTTCATGGCCACAAGACTGTCGGCGATGGCGCGCAGCAATTGATAGACGATGTATTCGTCGATCTGGCCGATACAGCCGATGCGGAAACTCTCGGCGACGGTCAGTTTGCCGGGGTAGATGATGAACTGGCGGGCCTTGAGTTCATCGTAGAAACGCTTGAACTCAAAGTTCGGATGTTCCGGACTGAAGAACGTGGTGATGATCGGCGACAGCCAACGGTCTTCCAGCAACGTTTTGAAGCCAAGCTTGCGCATGCCGGCGACCAGTACATCGCGATTGCGAGTGTAGCGGGCCAGGCGGCCATGCACGCCGCCTTCGGCAGTGTGTTGCTCCAGCGCTTTATGAAAAGCCACGACGCTGTGGGTCGGAGGGGTGAAACGCCATTGCCCGGTGCGCTCCATGTATACCCACTGCTCGTACAGATCCAGGCTCAGGGAGTTGGCGCGGCCTTTGGCGGCCTCCAGCACGGAGCGGCGGATGATGACGAAGCCGAACCCCGGAATGCCCTCGATGCATTTGTTGGCAGAAGACACCACCACGTCGAACGCGATGTCCTTGACCGTCAACGGCACGGCGCCGAAGGAACTCATGGCATCGATGATCAGGCTCTTGCCATGCGCCTTCACCACATCGGCGATTTCGCGCAGCGGATTGAGAATGCCGGAGCTGGTTTCGCAGTGGACGATGAAGACGTTGGTGACGTCCGGATTGTCCTTGAGCAGGGCGTCGACTTCCTCGGGCTGCGGCGGCAAGTAGTCGCCTTTGTCCAGGGTGATGAAGGCGCGACCGAGGTACTCCAGGGTCTTGGTGGCGCGTTGGCCGTAGGCGCCATTCATCAGCACCAGCGCTTTACCGTCACGGGGGATGGCCGTGGCCAAGGCGGCTTCCACCGAGTAGCTGCCACTGCCTTGCAACGGCACGCAGGCAAAGCTGTCGTCCGCGACGCCGGCCATGCTCAGCAGGTTCTGGCGAACCTCGGCCGTGACTTGATTGAAGGAAACGTCCCATGAGCCCCAGTCGCGTAGCATGGCTTCCTTGGTGGCCTTGGACGTGGTCAATGGCCCTGGGGTCAGCAGGTAGGGTTCACCCAAGGCTGGGGTAGCCAGCGCCTGTGTGGTCGGGAATTCAGCTTTGGTCATGATCTTCTCCGGCGGTGTTGTTTTTGTAGGGGAGTGATGCATGTGCTGATCAAAACACCTGCGGAAAAATAACTGAAATCGATTTATCACATGTCACAAACAAGCTGGGCTTATAAGTGGAAACTGGGCGCATTGATCGATATCGGCACGCCGCAAATCTTCGCTCGCGGCTCAATTGAACGGTTGAAACCAGGAAACCCCGCCTGGCAAGCGCCAGGCAGGCTTGATCAGCCAAACAAATATCGCAGACCTGACGCTGCGCTATGCCTTGTCCGACTTGCCCGCCGCCGCGGCGAACTTCGCCAGGCGCACGTCCAGTCGACGGGGGCGCAGGTTGCGGTCCTCGGCGTGCTCCTTGCGGCGAATGGCGTTGCGCACCATCAGCGAGCCCAGGTAGCGGATCGGCTCTGGCGGGAAAAGGCCGAGCGGGCCTTGCACCAGCGGTGAGCGTGTCCAGGGGTTGTCCAGCCCCAGCACCAGCGATGAAAGGATTTGCCCGCCCATATGACAGGGCCCGACGCCGCTGCCGGAATAGCCGAAGCCATAAAACACGTTGCCGCTTGCGCCCATTCGGCCGAAGAACGGCAGCCCGGTGACGGAGCGATCGGACGGGCCGTTCCACGTGGCGGCAATGCCGACGTCGGCAAAGTCCGGGAAGAACTCGGCCAGGGTCTTGCGCAACAAGCCCTTGTAGGGCGAAGGCTGGTCGAATACTGGCAGGATGCGACCGCCGTAGGCGAAGGTATTGCCACCTTTGCCGAGCATGATCCGGCCGTCCGGGGTGTTGTGGTAGTAGTGCACGAAGATGCGCGAGTCGAGCACGGTGACCCCGCTGGTCAGGCCGATTCGTTCGAGCAGGTCGGGGCGCGGTTCGGTGATGATCATGTCGCTGGAGACGATGGCCACCGAGCGCGAAAACTCTGGAAAGGCACGGGCCATCCAGGCGTTGATGGCCATGACTACGCGCTTGGCCATGACTTTCCCGCCCGGCGTGTTGACGGTGGCCGGCAGCCCGTGTTCGAGGCCGGTCATTGGCGAACCCTCGTGGATCCGCACGCCCAGGTCGAGCGCAACCCGGCGCAGGCCACGCACCAGCTTGCCCGGTTGCACACTCGCCGCCGCCGGTGAGAACCAGCCTTCGACGTGACGGGTAGAACCCGACATGCGTTGCACCTCAGGGAGCGCGCGTTTGGTAAAGGAGTTGATGCCATTGCGCTCCAGCGCCGCGATCACCCCGTCCGTCGAACCGACCTGGGCGCGGTTGGTGGCGGTGTAGAGCGTGCCATCGAGGCGGTAGTCGGCGTCCATCGCGTATTTTTTGCAAAAGTCGCCGATGGCGTAAATGCTCTGTTCCGATTCCTTGACCAGGCGCACAGCCTCTTCGACCCCGAACAAGCGTTCCAGGGTGAAGAACTTGGCCGACCAGGACAGCGCACAGCCGCCATTACGTCCACTGGCACCGGCACCGCAGATGTCCGCTTCGACGATGACAACGTCCAGTTCGGGGTTCTGTTCCTTGAGCATGATGGCGGTCCACAGGCCGGTGTAACCACCGCCGACGATGCAGACGTCGGCCTGGGTGTCTTGGCGCAATGGCGGGCAGGGCGTATCGGATTGGCTTTTCAGGGCCTGGTCGAGCCAGAAGGGGCGCATGGGGAGTCTCCGTTCGAAAGGTTGCGGGGTGGCATTCAGGACGCAATCAGCCGCACGCGGCGACCACGATCATTTCCACGCGCCAACCGGGGTCGATCAGGTTGGCCAGGGTACAAGCGCGTGCGGGGGCATGGCCTTCGGGGAAAAATTCGTCCCAGACCCTGTTGAGCCCTTCATAGTCCTCGCGGTGAGCCAGCAGGATGCGCACCGAAAGCACCCGCGTACGGTCGCTGCCGACACTGAGCAACAGCTGCTCGATGGCGCACAGAACCTCGTGGGTCTGTGCCTCGATATTGCCACTGAGGTCCGTGGCAACCTGGCCCCCGATGTAGAGGACGTTGTCATGCCGGACCATGTCCGAACGGCGTTTTATCGTGGCGAAACGTTCGATTTCCATTAGGCATTCCTGATTGATCCAAGCAGCGGCCCGTTGGCCAAGGCATTTGCGAAATCCATCCTTGCAGTTCATTGTTCATAAATAAAATCGATTTATCGTATGTATGAATAAGTTGAAACTATAGGTAGGCCCCCATGACGATCTCCCATACCCAGCTCAAGGCTTTCCACGCCGTGGCAATCAATGGCAGTTTCACGCGCGCGGCCGAACAGCTCTGCCTGTCCCAGCCAGCGGTGTCCGACCAGGTGCGCAAGCTTGAGGAGTACTACGGTGTGATGGTGTTTTTCCGGGACAAACGCCTGGTGCGCCTGACGGAGGTGGGCGAGCGCTTGTTCGGGCTGACCCAGCGCCTGTTCGATATCAGTGTCGATGCCCACGACATGTTGATGGACTACCGCACCCTGTCGACAGGGACCCTGAACCTTGCCGTGGACGCGCCCGTGCATGTGCTGCCCTATGTCGCGCGCTTCTGTGCTCGATACCCGGGCGTGGATGTGAAAGTGGAAACGGCCAATACCGATGAGGTCCTGCAGCGGCTGTTCGGCCACCAGGCAGACATCGCCCTGCTGGGGCGCAATATCGAAGATGACCGACTGCTCAAGCTGCCCCTGCGCAGCGATCCGATGCTCGCCTTCGTCGCCCATGACCATCCCTGGGCGCAGCGAACATCCATCTGCCTCGCCGATCTGGACAACACGCCCCTGGTATTGCGCGAGCAGGGCTCGGTGACGCGACTGTCCCTGGAGGAGGAGATGGCGACGGCGGGCTTGCGCATTCGCAAGGCCATCGAGGTGGAGGGGCGTGAAGCGGCCCGCGAGGCCGTCGCCATCGGTATGGGCGTCGGCGTAGTTTCGGCGGCGGAGCTCGGTGCGGATTCGCGGATTCGCGGCTTGCCGATCGTCGATTGCCAGCAACGTTTTACCGAGACCCTGGTTTGCCTGCGAGCGCAGAGTTCCCGACGCATCCTGACGACGTTCTTTGACATTGTCAGGGAGATGGCAGGGGCGTGATATCCGTGAGGACTTGAGCTCGTCAGATACCGTCTTTCAACGCTGACCGTAGCGGTTATTAGCTGTACAAAATAAAAATTTGGTATAGCTTTTAGAGGCGTCCCTTGAGTCCTGTCGAGGCCTTTGCACGTTATGCAGACAGACCGCTTTATCCGCCACGTTGTCTGTCTTGTTCTGATGCTCCAGAGCCCAGGACTGTTGGCTGATTGGCGCGAGGCCTTGCCCGATGCTCGCCGGATAGGGGGCGGCGAGATGCGAATATTCGGTTTTTCCATCTACAGCGCGCAATTGTGGAGCCCACGCCTGCTTGCCGGTGATCTGCCAGGCGCGGATGTGCCGTTTGCGCTGGAGCTGACCTACCGTCGCGCGATCAGTCGCGAGGATCTGGTCGAGGCCAGCATCAAGGAAATTAAGCGCCTGTCGCCCACCCCGCCGAATTCGCGATTGATGGCCCGTTGGGAGCGGGAGATGCTCCAGGCCTTTGTCGATGTGCGCGCCGGTGACCGCATCACAGGCGTCTATGTGCCTGCAGAGGGCGCACGCTTTTACGTCGGCGAGAATCTACGGCATGTGGTGAAGGACGAGGCGTTCGCCGAAGCCTTTTTCTCCATCTGGCTTGACCCCCGAACCCGCGACCCGCAACTGCGCGACCAATTGCTGGGCATCGCCAAACCCTGAAAACATCGAGGAGATATGCATGCTGAGGATATGGCTATTGCTGCTGTGCATCGGCCTTGCAAGTTGCAGTCGGGTGGATGTGCAGACCTACAGTCAGGAAACCCCCAAGCTTGATTTGCGCGAATTTTTCGAGGGGCGGGTTGAAGCCTGGGGAATCTTTCAAAAGCGTTCAGGCGAGGTCACCAAACGCTTCCACGTAGAGATCAATGGCCACTCTGAAGGTAACCGGCTGATCCTCGACGAGTCATTTACGTACAGCGACGGTACTCGGCAGAAACGCGTGTGGACGCTCACCCCGGCCGGACCTGGCCAATGGCGTGGAACCGCTGGCGACGTGGTGGGTGAGGCGCAGGGTGAGGTGGCAGGTAATGCATTGCGCTGGCGGTATGTGCTGAGGTTGCCGGTGGACGGCAAGGAGTATGACGTTCATCTGGACGACTGGATGTACTTGATGGACGAGAACACCCTGATCAATCGCTCGTACATGTCCAAGTTCGACGTGGAGGTTGGCCAGATCACCTTGTTCTTCCGCAAGCAATCTTGAGTCAACGAGCAGGCTGTCCGGCCAGCCAGTGCAATGTCGGCATCAACATCGCCCAAATCAAAGCGAGTATCAGCATGCTGGGCCAGGTACCCAGCGGCAGGCCGACATCAGCCAACCTGGCACCTCCCCAGTAAGAGAGAGGCCCGCCAATAGCCCCTAGCAGGCTGCCTATCCACCAAGGGCGCTTGGTCCAGCCCAGGCTGTGACGCAAAGTACTGGCGAAAAGTAGCCAGAGGATTGCCAGCCAGGGCGGCAAAACGAGTGTGGCACCGGGAAACTGGAATACCCCGAGATGCAATAGAGCACTGTCCAGGACCCAGCCGCACGCTGACACCTTCAACAGATAACGCCACTCACCAGAGGTGTTTGCAATCCATAGCAGGTGTATCGCCAGGCAGGTCATTGCCAGCAGCAACAGCCACGGCCGTTGCGCACCCAGCACACAGGCGAACCAGCCGATCTGGAACAGTCCTGCGTTGAGCAACAACCGGCCTCGCACGTTCACGCCTCCAGGCCGAACGGCTGCGGCCGTGCTCCGGGTTTGGCGAGTAAAAGGTGCGCGGTGCCGATGCTTCGTTCCAGGAAGCCGCCCTCGCAGTAGCACAGGTAAAACTCCCACAGGCGGAAAAACGCCTCGTCATAGCCTAGCGCTTCCAGGTTGTGCCGGCTGCGTCGCAGGTTCTCGTGCCACAGGCGAAGGGTGCGTGCGTAGTGAAGCCCGAAGTCCTCCATGTGATGAAGGTTCAGGTCGGTGTCGCGACTGATGGTGTGCAGCATGCTGCTCACCGAAGGCAAGGCGCCACCCGGGAAGATGTAGCGCTGGATGAAGTCGACGGTTTTTTTCGCCTGCTCGTAGCGCTGGTCTCGAATGGTGATGGCCTGCAATAGCATAAGCCCGTGTTCCTTGAGCAGGTGCGCGCACTGTTTGAAGTAAGTAGGCAGGAAGCGGTGGCCGACGGCCTCGATCATCTCGATCGACACCAGCTTGTCGTATTGACCCGTCAGCTCACGATAGTCCTGCAGCAACAGGGTGATGCGGCCTTGCAGGCACTGCTCTTCGATCAGGCGCTGGGTGTAGGCAAACTGCTCACGCGACAGCGTGGTGGTGGTGACCTTGCAGCCGTATCGGGTGGCCGCGTAAATGGCCATGCCGCCCCAACCTGTGCCGATTTCCAGCAGGTGGTCGCTGGGTTTGAGATCGAGCTTTTGGCAGATGCGCTCCAGCTTGTACATTTGAGCTTGTTCAAGGCTATCGCTGCTGGACCGGAACATGGCTGCCGAATACATCATGCTGGGGTCCAGCAGGTGTTCAAACAGCGCGTTGCCCAGGTCGTAATGCGCAGAAATGTTGCGTTGCGAGCCTTGGCGTGTGTTGCGGTTGAGCCAGTGCAACGCTTTTGCCAGGGGACGGCGTAGACGTGCCAGGCCGCGCTCCATTCCATCCAGCACGTCGAGGTTGGCAACGAATACGCGGATCACGGCAGTCAGGTCGGGGCTGCTCCAGTAACCGTGGATATAGGCCTCGCCGGCGCCAATTGAGCCATTTACCGCCACCATTGGCCAGAGCGCCGCGTTATGCACTTCTATCTCGCCATGCGGTGCCGCGCCAGGCTGGCCGAAGCTCAGTGGCTCACCGTCGACGATGATGACCAAATGTCCGTGGCGCAGGTTCGCCAGTTGATGCAAGACGCCTTTTTTCAGTACACGGGCGCCTATCCCGTTGGCAGCAGAGCCACACGTCATTGGGGTCAGGCTAGGATTCGTCATGGCGAGACTCCAGGTTTGCGGTGCGGTATTCACCGGCGGCGGGTTTATGGGAAACCAGAGGCAGACGCTTGAGCAGCAGGCGCAGAGCCTGCGAGTAAATGCCGAGCAGGGTCTTGGCGGTCATCCAGGGAAAGTCCAGAAGGTGGCGATGCAGGCTTTGGCGCGTCAGTTCGACGCGCTCCAGACCCAGGCCGGCTTCAAATATTTTTTGCTCACCCTGCCAATCCTGCATGTTCACGTGCAGCGTTTGGCCGGGAGCGGAAAACCGCATGCGG
The DNA here is from genome assembly GCF_014596605.1 of Pseudomonas sp. PSB11. Classification (NCBI taxonomy): domain Bacteria; kingdom Pseudomonadati; phylum Pseudomonadota; class Gammaproteobacteria; order Pseudomonadales; family Pseudomonadaceae; genus Pseudomonas; species Pseudomonas sp. PSB11. The sequence continues at coordinate 426,014 of NZ_NOIO01000002.1, read as the reverse complement.
TACTCCAGGTCACGAGGCAGGAAGGGCGAGACGTGAAAGCTCTTGGCGACCCGGTGGCATGACTCACCGGTTGCATGGGTCGGCAGCACATAGTGGTAACGCTCTCGCCAAGGGGTATTGCTGACTTCGCAGAGAATGGCGGCCAGGCTGCCGTCGGATTCGAAGCAGTAAAACAGGCTGACCGGATTAAAGGACAGCCCCCAGCTACGGGGCTGGGTGAGCAGACAGATGCGTCCCTGCGGTGCGTGACCAAGGGCCTGTTCCACGCGCTGGCGCACTGCATCGCTCAGGCTCATACCCTGACGCGTTGCAAGCGGCAGGTAGTCAGTTTCGCGGAAGGCGAAGGCGGCCCAGCGCGAATGTCCGGCGAACCAGGATAAGGCCAGCACCTGCGATTGTTCCGCCAGATCGAGGTAGAGCATCCCCATGCGGTAGCGAAACCCATGGGCGCGCGGCAGCAGCCGTCGGTGGCTGACCCAGCCGCGGTACAGGGCACTGTTCACAGTTTTTCTCCGAAAGCGCTCGCCACGCGCAAGGCGCTTACCACGCCGTCCTCGTGGAAACCGTTGGCCCAGTAGGCGCCGCAGTAGTAGCTGAACTGGGGCCCCTGTAATTCTTGCCAACGCGCTTGTGCGGTCATGCCAGCCTGGCTGTATTGCGGATGGGCGTAGCGAAAGCGGGCGAGGATTTTGTCGGGGTCAATGGCTGCGGTCTGGTTCAGGCTGACGCAAAAGGTGGTGTCGCTCGAAAGCCCCTGGAGGATATTCATGTTGTAGGTGACAGCCGCCAGGTGCTGGGCTGAGCCGCCGAGGCGGTAGTTCCAGCTCGCCCATGCTCGGCGACGGTTGGGCAACAGGCGGGTGTCGCTGTGCAGCACCACATCGTTTTCGGCGTAATGCAGTGCACCGAGTATCTCTCGCTCGGCTCGGCTTGGAGCGGCCAACAGACGTAGCGCCTGGTCGCTGTGACAGGCGAACACAACGTTGTCAAAACGCTTGGCTCCGGTCGCACAGTGCAGGGTGACCCCGCCCAGGTCACGTTCCACGCGATACACCGGGCAGTTAAGGTGGATACGCTCGACAAAGCCGGCACTCAACGCCGCTACGTATTGGCGCGATCCGCCGCTGACCACACGCCATTGCGGCCGGTGGGTGACGGACAAGAGGCCGTGATTTTTACAAAAGCGTACGAAGAACTGCAGCGGAAAACGCTGCATGTCGCCCAGTGACATCGACCAGATCGCCGACCCCATAGGGACGATGTAATGTTCGATAAAACGCTGGCCGTAGCCGTTTTCCCGCAGGTAGGCGCCCAGCGTGGTGTTGGCAGTGATGCGTTGTTCTTCCAGATCACGTGGGGCTTGGCGGTTGAAACGCAAGATCTCGCGCAACATGCCCCAGAAGCCAGGTGAAAGCAGATTGCTGCGCTGGGCAAACACTTGGTTGAGGTTGCCGCCGTTGTATTCAATGCCGGTGTGCGGGTCCTGAACCGAAAAGCTCATCTCGGTGGGTTGCGAAGCCACGCCGAGTTGATCCAGCAGACGGATGAAGTTGGGATAGGTCCAGTCGTTGAAGACGATAAAACCCGTATCGATGGCATGGCGTTCGCCCTTTACTTCAACGTCGACCGTATGGCTATGGCCACCGATCCAGTCACTGGCTTCGAACACAGTGACGTCGTGTTTGCGGTTGAGCAGGTAGGCGCAGGTCAGGCCGGAAATACCGCTGCCGATGATGGCTATTTTCATGAAGACTCTTCTGTGACCGGACGCGCCATGCGTCTGCCCAGCGTCAGTTGCAGGCGTTGGGGCAATAACGCTAATGCGCGCAGAGCGGCAATGAATGGCCAGGGAAATGCAATGTCCAGGGGGCGTTTTTCCAGGCGGGTGGCGATGTAGGCGGCAGCTTTGCCGACCGGCCAGCGCATCGGCATCGGGAAATCGTTTTTTTGCGTGAGTGGCGTATCGACGAAGCCCGGGCTGACGAGCGTGACGTCGATACCTTCGTGAGCCAGGTCGATGCGTAAGGACTGAAACAGGTAGCGCATTGCCGCCTTTGAGGCGCCATACGCTCCGGCGCGCGGTAACGGCAGGTAGGTCACCGAGCTGCACACGGCCACCAGATGTGGCCGCTGAGCCTTGCGTAACAGTGGTAGGGCGGCTTCCACGCAGTAGGCGGCGGAAAACAGATTGGCCCGCATCACGCGTTCAATCATGTCGGCTTCAAAGACGCCGGCGTCCACATACTCGCAGGTTCCAGCATTGAGGATGACCTGATCCAGATGGCCCCAGACTTGCCCGATTCGCTCGCCCATGGCTTGAACCTGGCGTGGATCGGTCAGGTCGCCCGGCAGCAGAAGTACCTGCTGCGGATGACCCCTGTGTAATGTTTCCAGGGCCTTTGCATTGCGTGCGCTGACGGCCAGGAAATGGCCTTGGGTCAATAAAATTTCTGCCAGGGCGGCACCAATGCCGCTACTGGCTCCAGTGAGCCAGATGCGTTTCATGCCAATCGCCCCTTTAGCCAGCCAATCGCGGTTCCCATTAGAGGCAAGTGCTCATAGAGCAGAGCGCCTGCATCAAAGTAGTCGCGATGCTGATACACCTTCTTGTGCCAAAGCAGGTGCGAACAGCCAACCACCTCTATGAGTTGGCCATGGCTCAAGCGGGGATGGCGATAATGCAGGGTCCAGCGTAGATAACCGGCGCCGTCCTGCACCTGGTCATAGCCGTGGAAGGTGAAACCCAGCTCGCTGACGTTGGCATACAGCTCAGTAAAATATTCTTGCAGCGCTGTCAGGCCCTGGATCTCATGGAGCGGATCACTGAAGCGTACGTCGTGACTGTACAGATGCTTGAGGTTGTGCAGATTGCTGCCGTCCAGTGCTGCAAATTCGCCGGCGAAACATCGCAAGAAATCAGCCACGTCGTGTCTCCATTGCAGGCAGGCATGGAATGTCCCCTGCCTCTTTTTCTTGTACAGGCGAATTGGGTTTGTATAGTTATTTGAAGAATAGGACGTTGCCTGTACAAGTCAACTTTTTTGTACAACTTTTCTGAGGGGGAGGGGGTTTCATCAATTCATGAGCGCATCAGGTCCCAGCTGCCAACGCTGATCGCTGGTATCGGCTGAGCCTATGCACACCTGCGAATTATCGATTTGTGCGGTTAACCTCGGGCCGTGAGTATGGCGCCACGTCTTACAACAACAAGTAGAGGACCGCCATGATCGCCCGATTCCATAATCCTGTTGATACTCGCCTGGGCTACAACAGCCTCGTAGAACTTGCCTCGATCACCGAAAACCAAAAAGTTGCCCTGGTGATCTTTCCCGAAGCGCGTGGGTTGGGACTGGTCGATCGCATTCAGGATTTGCTCGGCGAGCGGCTGATATACATCGTCGAAGATGTCCAGCCCAATCCCGATGTCGCTCAATTGCGTGGCACCTATGAGCGCTTCTGGCAGGAAGCGGGCGATTGTCAGACGGTCATCGCCGTTGGCGGAGGCAGCGCCATCGATACGGCCAAGGCATTGATCGTGGGGACGCAGTCGGGTCGCTTCGATGAACTGGTCGCCTTGCTGGCAACGGGCAAGCCCTTTGTTCCAGCCCACAGCAAAGCGCTGATTGCGGTTCCCACCACGGCAGGCACCGGCAGTGAAGTCACCCCATGGGCGACAATCTGGGACACCGAAGGACAGAAAAAATACTCGCTGCACCTGGACTGCACCTGGCCCAAAGTGGCGATTGTCGATCCCGGCCTGATGCTCACTGTTCCAGCGGGTGTCACGGTTTCAACCGGTCTGGACGCGTTGTCTCATGCGCTGGAGTCCATCTGGAACATCAACGCCAATCCGGTTTCGGATACCTTAGCGATCTCCGCGATCGAAGACATTCTTGAGTGCCTGCCGCTGTTGCGGCATGACCTGGGCAGCAAGGAACTGCGTTCACGCATGGCACTGGCCGCACTCAAGGCCGGGCTGGCCTTTTCCAATACCAAGACGGCGTTGGCCCACTCGATTTCCTACGAAATGACGCTGCGCCACGGCCTGCCCCATGGCATCGCCTGCTCCTTCACCTTGCCCCTGGTCCTGGGCCTTGCTTGGGGGCGTGACGAAGCGCGCGACAGGGTCTTGAAACGGGTGCTCGGCAAAGACCTCGACGAAGCGCAGGCACAGCTGCGCCATTTCCTCCACAGCCTTGACGTAAAGACCGAGTTTGCCGACTACGGCGTTACGCAAGAGGAAGCCCGGGAGATGATCGAGTTCGCACTGCAGGGCGCACGAGGCAGGAATTTCATCGGCGCACACGCCGCCTGACACGTGCCCCCCCCCTGTAGGAGCGAGCATGCTCCGGGCGGCGTTCCGACGATGGTCGTTAACGATAACGCTGGCAACCTGATACCCCGCGGCGCTCTCAGACTCATCGCGAGCATGCTCGCTCCTACAAAAGTGCGCCCTCCGATTCGCCTGGAGGGTACGAACAATAATAAGGAAAAGATCATGAATCGTGCCCAAGCTTTACCGAGTCTGGCAGTCGCCACGTCCTCATTCCGCGTCGCGCAATGGCGCATGCTGTTGGCGGCGATGTTCTGCTACCTGTTTTTCTACACCGGTCGACAAACGTTCGGTTTCGCCATCCCGGGCATCCAGGCAGAGTTCGGTTTTACCAAAGAACATCTTGGCTGGGCATCGGCTGCCATGTTGTGGGCGTATGCCATCGGCCAGGCAATCAATGGCAATCTTGCCGACAAGTTCGGTGGGCGCCGCATCATGACGGCCGGTGCCGTGTTGTCGTGTGCAGCCAATTGGATCACCAGCTTCGCCGGTAGCTTCGCCGCGCTCATTTTACCCTGGGGCATCAACGGATACTTTCAGGCATTAGGCTGGGCGCCAGGCAGTCGGCTGATCTCCAATTGGTGGAGTACCGGCGAGCGGGGCAAAGTCTATGGTTTTTACGTGTTCGCTGCCGGTTGTGCCTCTGTCCTGTCCTACGTGACCTCAATCGTTGTGCTTGAAGTGCTGCAACTGGAGTGGCGCTGGATCTTCCGCCTGCCGGTTTTGCTGATGCTGGCAGGGGGCATCGTGTTTTACCTGGTGGCGCGCGAGCGACCGCAGGACATGGGCTTCGAGCCGCTCGCCGATACCGGTGTGGCCAATGCCGATGACAAGAATCACGAAGTCGCCCACGGCGAACTCGAAACCTCGGCGCAGCGCTACAAAGCCGTGCTGAAAAACTACCGCTTGATCATCGCTGCAATCTCCCTGGGGTTCCAGAATGCCGCTCGCTACGGTCTTATCGTCTGGGTGCCGGTGCACTTTCTGGGCGCCGACTGGAAAAGCGGCGACAGCCTGATCGATCCCAAGTGGATCACGGTTGCCTTGCCGGTGGGCATGGCCATCGGTGCGCTCAGCAATGGCTGGATCTCGGACAAACTGTTCGGTTCAAAACGCTACCTGGCGATCATGCTCTACATGTTCCTCGGCGCAGGCACCAGCCTGTGGATGTGGAGCCTTGCGCCTCACAGTGCCGTCGGCCTCGTGGCGTTGTTTCTCTGCGGGTTCTTTGTCTACGGTCCGGCGTCGAGTTTCTGGGCATTGTGCCCGGACCTGGTCGGCGCCAAGCGCGCGGGCACCGCGACCGGCATCATGAACTTCTCCTCCTACCTTTTCGCAGGCCTGGCGGAACCGCTGATCGGCAGTATGCTCGACAGTACCGGCAACACGTCGTTGATCTTCATCGTGGTCACGTCTGCCTGCCTGTGCAGCGCAGCGGTCGCCTTGTTCATCAGGCGTTGATAGCTGTTTACACCGGTATGAATCAGGGCCGCGGCCCAGCAACAGGATCTTTTCATGTACCAGTACCACAAGTGGCTGCGTTCCTTTCATGCGGTGGCCAAGACCGGCAGTTTCACCCTGGCCGCCGAGTACCTGAGCGTTGGGCAACCGACAGTCAGTGAGCAGGTCACGGCGCTGGAAAAGAAGTTTTCCGTGGAGCTCTTTCATCGACGCGGGCGCATCGTCGAGATGAGCTCCGCGGGACACAAGCTGTATGCCATCACCCAGGGTCTCTTTGGCCAAGAGGATGAAGCCGTGCAACTTCTACAGAGTTTCAAGCAACGTAAAACCGGGATGTTGCGCCTGGGTGCCGTCTCGCCGCCCATTGCAATGAACCTGACGTACGAGTTGATGCAGCGGCATCCGGACATTGAGTTGGAAACATCATTCTCGCCGGAAAAAGAGACCCTGGACCGCCTGTTCAATTTCGACATCGACGTGGCCATCCTGGCGCTGTCCGAATTCGACCAGCGTTTTGATACGCAGCTTTATCGGCGTTATCCCATCATTGCTGTCGTGCGCGACGATCACCCCTGGGCTGCGCAGAAGGCGGTGCACGTTGAACAGATCAGCGACGAGAAGTGGGTCCTTCGGGAAAAAAGCTCCCGCACTCGCCAACTGGTGGAGGAGAGTTGCGATCGCCTTGATGTCGACCTGAACTGCGTCATGCAATTGAACAGCCGCGAAGCCATCGTTCACGCCATCGCCAAGGGAATCGGCATCGGTTTCGTATCGGCTGTCGAATACGCTGAAACGCCGGGAACAAAGCCCATTACCTTTGTCGATCATCCGTTCTTCATTGATTACCACCTGTGTTGCCTGGGTATTCGCAGAAACCGGCCGATGATTGCCGAGCTGTTCGATTCCAGTCCGATCCCGGCCACCTGATCGCCTGATCCGTATCAAGCCTCAATAACCTTACCTCCTGGCGACAGGAGGGACGGGCATCCCTTAGCCAAAAATGGAGACTCACCATGCATTACCAACAACCTTCCCAATTGCAAGCCGTGGTTCTGGACTGGGCGGGCACCGTCGTGGATTTCGGTTCCTTCGCACCGACGCAGATTTTCGTCGAAGCCTTTGCCGAGTTCGGCGTCGCGGTGTCCCTGCAAGAAGCCCGCGGGCCGATGGGCATGGGCAAGTGGGACCACATCCGCACGCTGTGCAACGAGCCGCAAATCGCCGCGCGCTACCACGCCGTGTTCGGCCGCCTGCCAACCGACGATGATGTCACCGCCCTCTACGAGCGTTTCATGCCGCTGCAGATCGAGAAAATCGCCTTGCACTCGGCGCTGATTCCCGGTGCGCTCGAGACCATCAACGGCCTGCGCGACAAGGGCCTGAAAATCGGCTCCTGCTCCGGCTACCCGGCGGTGGTCATGGAAAAAGTCGTGGAGCTGGCGCGCGAGAACGGCTATGTCACCGACCACGTGGTGGCCACCGACGAAGTACCCAACGGACGCCCGCACCCGGCGCAAGCCCTGGCCAACGTCATTGCCCTGGGGGTCAGCGACGTCGCCGCTTGCGTCAAGGTCGATGACACCTGGCCGGGCATTCTCGAAGGCCGAAGCGCGGGCATGTGGACGGTGGCGCTGACTTGCTCCGGCAATGCATTGGGCCTGACCTATGACCAATACAAAAACCTGTCAGCCGAAGAACTGAGCGAAGCGCGATCACGCATTACCCGGATGTTCGAAGGTTCGCGCCCGCACTACCTGATCGACACCATCGTCGATTTGCCGGCGGTCATTGAAGACATCAACGCTCGCCTTGCGCGCGGCGAGGTACCTCAATGCTGCTGATGGTTTTTTAGTTTTTATCGCTACCGGCTTGTTTTTGCACATCAGGGCAGGCTGGTAACGACTGTTGGATTCTACGGCTCGGCATGTTTCACCGGGACCACGCGGTGACGCTTCGCCGCCCAGACCACACCCCCAACGAGCAACACGATCGAGATCACTTCCATCAGGCCAGGCACCCGCTGGCTGAACAGAAAACCGTAGACACATGCAAACAGCGTTTCGAACACGATCATCTGGCCACTCAACGACGTGGCCATTCGACGCGAGCAGGCATTCCATAGCCCATTGGCAAGCCACGAACCACACAGTGCCAGGAACAGGCAAACCCACAGCAAAGCCATCCAGCGACTGCTTTCAACCCGAGCGGGGACCAGGTTGGGGAATAACATCAAGGCGGCGATGCCGAACACGACCGCCACGATACCCGTCACGATGCCCACCAGCGTGGACCATTCGCTGCTGTTGAAATGGCTCTGCTTGAGATAGCGGGCATTGTGGGTGGCGTACCATGACCAGCAGACCACACCGCTGAATCCGCAGGCCAGGCCGAGTAATTGGGAAGACAGTGAGGTACCCGCCGCCCGTGCCCCTGAGTGTTCCAGGCTGACCGATACGATGCCCAGGAATACCAGTAACAAAGGCAGCTTGAGCTTTGACAGGGGCAGGGACCCTGGATCACCACGCCCCAGGAAGGTAATGGCAACCGGCATCATGCCATTGATAAGGGCCGCCGCCGTCACCCCGCTCAGTTGTACGGAAGCACCCAGCAGCGCGTAGTTCAGGACGTTGCCAGTCAATGACAAGCGCAACAGCACAAACACATCGTTGCGCGTCAATCGGGCCAGCAGGCTTGATGCAATTGGCAAAGCCAGCAGAAGCGAGATCAGCCCATAGAGGGAAAACCGCACACTGCTGATCAGCACGGCATTGAATTCGGGCAGCAACGATGGGCCGATAATCACCCCGCCCCAGATAGCGCCTGCCAATATCGCAAATACAATCCCACTGTTCATCATCTCGGCTCTGGCAGGCTGTTTAGCGGCATTCTAGCCATGGTATATAAGCGCCACCTGCGATAAATATTCGGCCACCCATTCCGCAGGGGAATGTCGGGTCGCAGTCGTCAGCCAGGAGAATCCTCATCAACCGTTACCTGCGTACCTTGCCCCCACTGGAGACCCTGATCACGTTCGAGGCCGTGGGACGGCATGCCAGCTTCACCGGTGCCGCTGGCGAACTGTTCCTGACCCAGAGCGCCGTGAGCAAACAGATGCGCCAGCTCGAGGACGGCATGGGCGTGGCGCTTTTCGAGCGCAAGCCACGGGGTGTCGCGTTGACCGGCGCAGGCGAGGAGCTTCTGATGACGGTCAACATGCTGCTCACCACGATGTACCAGAGCGTCACGCGTATTCGCAATGTCCATCAGTCCAACGCTGTCTCGGTGCTGGCGACCCATGCCCTGGCCCAGTTCTGGTTGTTTCCCAAGTTGATCGAATTCAACAAGGCGTACCCCGACATCGCCGTGCACGTGCACGCGATCAACGAGTTCGACGAAGCCAGTCTCAATGATTTCGACGTGGGCATTCTCTACGGTTCTGGCCAATGGCCCTCGCTGGACAGCGATTTCCTGCTGCCGGAAATCGTCTATGCCGTGGCGCATCCCTCACTGGATGTCTCGGGAATCAAGACGCTGGAACACTTGGCGCGAGCCAACCTGGTGCAGATCGACACCTGCGCCTGGCAATGCCTGGACTGGCGCCAGTGGTTCGGCCACTTTGGCATCGACTACGTGGCGCGGGACAAAGCCCCGGTCTTCAACCAGCTGACATTGGCCTATCGTGCCGTCCAGCAAGGCATGGGTATTGGCCTTGCGTGGACGTTCATGGCGGATGAGGCGCTGGCCAAGGGCGAATTGCAGCGGGTTACGCCGTTCGAATGTGTGACCGGCAATGGCGAATTCCTGGTGTCGCTCAAGCACCGCAAGCGCTCTGCCTGTGCCGAGATTTTTCGCCAGTGGCTCCTTGGCTCGCTGGGCGACTGAGCAAGGTACGGCTCAAGGCGCCTTGAAGGATTTTTTTCAGCGCACGAAGGAATATCGAGATGGGGTGCGCAAGTTAAACACCCACGTGGACACGCTGGACAAAATCGCCACATCCGACGTGTGCCGACTGAAAATGACTACGGGTGGTTCATCGAGTCGCGTGTGCAATATCGCCGCAGAAAATATCGGCGCTGCCATCTTCAGGTGATGTACGCACGACAACCGAGTACTTGCCGGAGAGCAGGTCTGGCATGGCTATCGGCGCGCTCCTGTAAAAGGTCCAGCCACCGGTGCCAGCGTTGGGTTCAGTGTTGACCTTATCGTTCATGGCGAACGCGGCTGGCCCGGGTTGCTGGCAACTGCCCTTGTTGATGAAAGTGTAGAGGCGCGGCGGCAAGATGGTTCCGTTTGGAACGCCGGTGACGTAGAAATCAAAGTTGGTTTGATTGCCTTCGCCAGTCAATGTGGTCGTGGCCGTATGACCAGGGTTGCGGTGGGTCGCTGCCAAGGGCAGATTCATTGACGGGTGTGATGAACTGGAACAGCCCAAGAGCGTTGCCGTGATCAACAGTGCGGACAGGGGGAGAGAGGGTTTCATTGCCAACCTCCAACAATGGAAGAAGTGCGGTGGTGGGACTATTGGGTATAGCTCAATAACGTCGCATTGCATTCAGGAGCAACTTTTTCTTATGGGTCCTTGAATCCCACCCACGGATTTCCTGATAAACGCCCGCGGTATGTTGCTCGTCAACGGATTGCCGTCGATATCACTCCATCAGCTCGCAGGTAAAACTCAGTTGGTGACTAACAGTTCCGGGCCCAGGTAGTTGTTGATGTGGTCGATATCGTCGTCGCCCAGGCTACCCACCGAAGAGGCCAGGCGCAGGCGCGACATCAAGTAGCGCAGTTTTGCTTCGAACAGATCGTGGCGCGCCACGAAGAGCAGCTCTTCGGCATTGAGCACGTCCGAGTTGGTGCTGGTGCCTCCTTCCTTGAAGCCCTTGCGCGTCGAAGCCAGTGAGCGTTCGTTTGACGCCACTGCCTTCTCCAGTGCGTGGATACGTTGAGCGCCGCTTTGTACGCCTTGATACTCGCGGGTGGTACCAGTGATGACTTCCTGGCGCGTGGCGTCGAGCTCGTCCATGGCCTTGTAGCTATTGGCACTGGCCTGGCGTGCCAGAGCGCTGGTGCCGCCACCGCTGTACAACGGGAAGTTGACTTCCAGGCCGATTGAACTGTAGCGGTTGCGTTGATTCAACTCGGAGATTGACTGGCTGTCGCCTGCGGTATAGCCGGCGACGAAATCCAGTGTGGGCCAGTGGCCGGCCTTGGCGCGCTTCACTTCTTCTTCGGCAAGGGCGCTGCTGTGACGGCGCGCATGAATTAGCGGGCTATCGGCCTGGGCTTTGACCAGCCAGTCCTGCAGATTGCTCGGTAGCAGCGGCGGTGTGGCGAAAGTCGGCTGCAGGGTGGTCAGCGATTCGGGGGGTTCACCTATGTATTCTTCCAGCTTGCGGCGCGCATTGACCAGGTTGTCCTGCGCTTCGATCAGTTCAGCCTCGGCGAGATCGCGGCGAGCGACCGACTCGTCGATGTCGGTAATGGTGCCGGCACCCAGCTCCATGCGGCGTTTCGCCGAGGCGAGTTGCTCTTCGAAGGCGTTCAGCTTGGATTTGGCCAGGAGGATGGTTTCGCTTGCCAGGAGCACGTCGAAATAGCTCTCGGCCAAGCGCACGGCGGCGTCCTGACTCTTGGCATCGAACACCGCGACGCTGTAGTCGGCACGCTGCTTGCCCTGGCGGTACTCGGCCATCTTCTGTTTGTTGAACAGCGGCTGGCGCAGGCGCACGTTGGCGCCCTTGGAGTCGTAGTCCAGATCCCTGTCGAGGCCGTTCTGGCGTTGGGTGCCATTGACCTTGTTGTCGTAGGCCGAGGCATTGACCTGCGGCAGCAGGCCGGCCTTGCCGATGGCGCGGTTTTCCTCGCCGGCAGCTTTTTCATGCACGGCGGCACGGTAGATGGGGCCTTGGTACTGCAACAGATCCCAGGCTTGTTTGAGGTCCATGGCGCTGGCCGGCAGGGACAGCCCCAGCAGGCAGAAGACTATGCAATGACGGTCCATTTCATTGTTCCTTAAAGGAGCTGTCCACGCGTTCGAGCATCGGTTTGAGCAGATAGCTCATCAAGTTGCGCTCGCCGGTCTTGATGGTGACGCTGGCGGGCATACCGGGGCGAATGTGATTGCTGCCAAGCAGCCTCATGCCATCGGGAGTGACGTCCACCTGAGCCAGATAGAACGGTTGCTTGCTTTCCTCGTCGAGCAGGCGGTCGGCGGAGATGGTCTTCACGCGGCCGGGAATGTTTGGCGTCTGGGCATGGTTGAAGGCCGGGAAGGCAATATCCACGGGCAGGCCGGGGACCATCTTGTCGATGGCCTGCACGGGAATCATCGCGTCGACCTGCAGCGGCTCGTTGACCGGAACGATTTCCATGATCTTGAAGCCGGGCTGAATGACACCCCCGACGGTGGCAATGCTCAGGGACTGGACCATGCCGTCGATGGGCGACCGTATCACCGTGTGGGTCACTTCATAGTCCAGGGCGCGCAAACGGTCGGCCAGGGTGGTATTTTCCTTGGCGGTTTCAGTCAGCTGTGATTCGACTTCCTTCAAGTAATCGTGCTGGCGCTGCAGGATGCGCAACTTGATTTCGGTAGCCTCGCTACGCACGCGAGCGATGTTGTTGAGGTTCTCGGCCTGGCCGGCCGAAAGGTCGGCGTTGCTGCGTTCCAGCTCAAGCAAGCGGTTGCGCGGCACGTAGCCTTCGGCCGCCAGAACTCGGGTGCCTTGCAGTTCCTGGTTGAGGAAGTTGATTTGCGAGGTGCGGGCGCCATAGACCTGCTGCAGGCCCTTGAGCTGCACCTGCGACGCCGCCAGGTTTTCCTCCAGGATGCTGATTTCACCTGCCAGGCCGGCACGCCGGGTGTCCAGCAGACGCTGTTGCAGGTCCATGGCGGCTACCAGGCGGTGGTCATTGCCGAAGCGCTTGAGCAGATCGGGATCGAAGGTCACCACATTGCGCGCGTCACGTTCCGCTTCCAGCCGGTTTTCCACTGTCTTGCTGACGATGTACTGGGCGCCAACCGCACCCTGTTCGGCAGCGGCTCGTAATGAGTCGAGGCGCACCAGCTCCTGGCCCTTGGTCACCACATCGCCTTCGCGAACGAGAATGGCCTCCACGGTGCCGCCACTCAAATGCTGCACGGCCTTGCGGTTGCTGGTGACTTTGACCGTGCCTGTCGCCACCACGCCGGCATCCAGCGGCGCCAGCCAGGACCACAGGAGGAAGCCGCCGAAGCCGGCGAGCACCAGCCACACGCCCCAGCGCGCAGGCTTACCGACGTCCAGGTCTACCACGCTCCTGGGATCGGCTTGAATCATCTCGGTGTGTTGGCTCATTTGCATGATCGGTCACTCCCGTGCTTTGACGGAGGCCAGCGGGGTCGGCGCGCCTGCAGGCATCACACTGGCCTTGCGCAGCGCTGCGAATACTTCGTCACGCGTGCCGAGCATCTGCACGCCGCCGTCACGCAGCATCAGGACCTTGTCGACGGCGCACAGTACGTTGGGACGGTGGGAAATCAGAATGACGGTGGCACCGCGGGCCTTGAGTTCGGCCAGGGCATCGACCAGGGCCTTTTCGCCGACGTCGTCGAGGTTGGCGTTAGGCTCATCCAGCACGATCAGGTTGGGCTCGCCATACAGCGCGCGGGCCAAGGCGATGCGTTGCTTCTGGCCACCCGACAGCGGGCTGCCATCGGTGCCCAGTCGAGTGTCATAACCCTGGGCAAAGCGCAGGATCATCTCGTGCACGCCAGTGCTTTTGGCAGCGCGAATAACCGCGTCGCTGTCCACTTCGCCAAAGCGCGCGATATTGTCGGCGATGGTGCCTTCGAACAGCTCTACGTCCTGTGGCAGGTAGCCGAGCCAGGGGCCAAGTTCCCCCTTGTTCCAACTGAATATGTCCGCGCCATCCAGGCGCACTTTGCCGGCCTGCGCCGGCCAGACGCCAACCAGCAGGCGGGCGAGGGTGGATTTGCCCGAGGCGGATGGGCCGATCACGCCAAGGCTTTCGCCGTGGGCAAGGCTGAAACTCACTCCGCGCAGGATTGTGTTGTTGGTGGCGGGGGCACCGGCATACACATTCTCCACCGCCAGCATGCCCAGCGGACGCTGCAAGGGCATGCTCGGTGGTCGGCGCGGATAGTCATGCAGCATCTCGTTGAGCCGGCCCCAGGCCGAACGGCAACCGAGCAGTTGCTTCCATGACCCGATAACCTGTTCCACCGGGCCCAGTGCGCGGCCGGTAAGGATCGAACAGGCAATCATCATCCCCGGGGTGATCTTGCCTTCGATCGCCAGCAGCGCGCCGGCGCCGAGGATCAGCGACTGCAACGTGATACGCACGAAGCGCCCGGTGCTGCTGATGAGGGCGGCGCGGTCGGAGGCCAGGGTCTGCATTTCCAGTATGCGCAAATGGCTTTGGTACCAGCGCTTGCTGATCGAGGGCAGCATGCCCATGGCCTCGATGACTTCGGCATTGCGCAGGTTATTGTTGGCGTAAGTGGCGGAGGAGAGGGCGGCCTGGTTGGCTTCGGCCAGTGGCTTTTGCGTCGCCTTCTCGGTGAGATAAGCCAGGCCCACCAAAATCAGCGAGCCGATCAGCGTGACCAGTCCGAGCAGCGGGTGGATCAGGTAGGCGACCAGCAGGTAGATCGGCGTCCATGGCGCATCGAAGAAAGCGAACAGGCCATTGCCGGTGAGAAACTGGCGAACTTGCGAGAGATCCTGCAGGGCCTGGGCCGGATTGCCGCCGGCGCGGCTCAGGTTACGCTCGAAAGCAGCGGTGAAGATGCGCCGGTTGAGGTCCATGTCGAGGCAGTTGCCGACCCGGATCAGTACACGGGTGCGGACCATTTCCAGTGTGGACATCAGCAGGAACAGCCCTATCACCAGCAAGGTCAACATCGTCAATGTTGTGACATTGCGACTGACCAGGGCCCGATCGTAGACCTGCAGCATGTACACCGCTGGCGTCAACATCATGACGTTTATAACGCCACTGAACGCTGCCAGCGAGTAAAAACTGCGGCGCAGGCGAAATATCGCGTCGGACAGTTCTGAGCGAGCGCTCGACTGCTTTTGCATTTGCGTCCTCCCCACCGAAAAGCCAGGTTGGCCATGCGCCGCACCCGCTACCGGTAAATGTGATTGACTATCAGATAGATGTAGATCTCCAGATAACTCGTCGGCTTGAGCAGTCGTTCTTTCGGTAATTCACATGCAGCAGCGTAGGTGGCGTTTGTTTCTCTAGCGATACAGTTTTAAATAACATTTCGCTCTAATATTGCTTTGAATTTTCTATATATCCTTTAATAACAGTAGGTTGGCAGATCCAATGCCGGTCGTCTGTTTTTGCGGCGTAATATTGACAGTTTTTTGCTATGGAACTTTAGTCATGTTCAAAGATCGCCCCCCGGAAGCCAGCCAAAACTTTGGCATTGCAAGGCGGTGATTTTCCCGAGGGAGCAAACATGTCGATCCATTTGATCTTTTGCGCAGTGACGCAGTTGTTCAGGAAGTTCACGTCGACTTCCCAATTCCATGGCCCACCCACAGCTCGGGATCGCTTTGCCTGATCGCTCGGCGACCCATCCATTTCGCGAATTCCAGGCGCGCATTTCACGGGCGCCGGGGGACGGCTTTGCCTAACCCACGCCTGCTCTCGCCCTACAACTGAACCAACGAACTTCGCAAGCCAGCACTGACTGGGCGTGGGAGGATTGTTTCGTCCCGTGCCTTTCCCCCAGAGAGATCGAGGACAATAAAAATGGCCAATTTCAACAAGTCGGACCTGGAATTCATACTCAAGCAAATCTTCATCGCAGAGGCGCATGCCGACGGCGCCAGCCTCAGTGATTTGCTGCCCAACAGCCAAGTGCCATTCGGCCTGCGCACCGTCGATGGCAGCTACAACAACCTGGTCGCCGGGCAAAGCGAGTTTGGCGCCGCGGACAACTCCTTCCTGCGCCTGCTGGATGCCCAGTATCGGGCGGCCTATGCCGCGTCAGGGAATGTGGTCGACCCGCAGCCACGCATCATCAGTAACCTGATCGTCGACCAGACCGCCAACAACCCGGCCGCGGTGGCGGCGAATGGCGGTGCCGACCCGGTGATCAGCCCCGGTCTGGATGGGGTGTTCGGCACGGCCGACGACAAGGAAGTGTTCTTTATCCCCAACGTGTCACCTGACGCTGGCCTGACCGCAGGCTTCAACTCGTGGATGACCTTCTTTGGCCAGTTCTTCGACCACGGCCTCGACCTGGTCACCAAGAGCAGTACCGACTTCGTGTTTGTTCCGCTGCAGCCGGACGATCCGTTGTTCGTACCGGGCAGCCCGACCAACTTCATGGTGCTGTCACGTGCCGTGCATTCCGCTGGCGCGGACGGAATAGTCGGCACTGCCGATGATGGCCAGACCAACACCACCTCGCCGTTCGTGGACCAGAGTCAGACCTATAGCTCGCACCCCTCGCATCAGGTGTTCCTGCGCGAGTACGCCCTCAACGCGGCAGGCAACCCTATTGCAACGGGCCGCTTGATTACCAACCGTGATCTCGGCGCCGATGGCAAGTTCGGCACGGCCGATGATGGCGATGGCGAAAATGGCGGCATGGCGACCTGGGCAGTGGTCAAGGCCCAGGCCCGCGACATTCTCGGGATCAACCTGACCGATGCCGATGTGCACAGCGTGCCGCTGCTGGCAACCGATGCTTATGGCAACTTCCTCCGCGGACCGAGCGGCATGCCGCAGGTGGTGATGCGCGTCAGTAACGGTGCCGATGGTATCGGCGGAACGGCCGATGACGTCACGCAATTGGTCGAAGGCAACCGGGATGCGCCGATCAGCCTGGCCAATGCCGTGAGCACCGGGCATGGCTTCCTCGATGACATTGCCCACAATGCCGCGCCGGTCGTGGTCAACGGGGTGCTGCAGGCAGATGCCGACTCCGCTATCGGCAATGCGCAGGACGTTGGCCCCGGCGGCAACAACCTGACCTATGACAACGAACTGCTCGACGCCCACTACATTGCCGGCGACGGCCGGGTGAACGAGAACATCGGCCTGACCGCTGTGCACCATGTGTTCCACGCCGAGCACAACCGCCTGGTCCAGCAATCCAAGGACACCATTCTTGCCGCCGGCGACCTGGCTTTCCTCAATGAGTGGCTGGCGGACGATGTGACCGCGATACCGACTACCCCAGCCGGTATCGCAGCGTTGGTATGGGACGGCGAACGCCTGTTCCAGGCCGCCAAGTTCGGTACCGAGATGCAGTATCAGCACCTGGTGTTCGAGGAGTTCGCGCGGACCATTCAGCCACAGGTCGACGAATTTCTAGCCCCTAACGGCTATGACACCTCGATCAACCCGGCCATCCTCGCCGAGTTCGCCCACGTGGTGTACCGCTTCGGTCACTCGATGCTGACCGAAACCGTCGATCGCTTCGACCCTGAGTTCAATCCGCTCCTCACTGACCCGAACAATCCTGACTCGCAAATGGGGCTGATCGCGGCCTTCCTCAACCCGCTGGCGTTCGCCGGCAGCGGAGCGACCTCGGACGAAGCGGCAGGGGCGATCATTCGCGGTGCGACCCGCCAGCTGGGCAACGAGATCGACGAATTCGTCACCGAAGCGTTGCGCAACAACCTGCTCGGTCTGCCGCTCGATTTGCCGGCCCTGAACCTGGCGCGCGGTCGCGACACTGGCATTCCCACGTTGAATGAAGCGCGCCGTGAGATGTACGCAGCCACCGGCGACAGCCAACTCACGCCGTACATCAGTTGGTCTGACTTTGCGGACCACCTCAAGCACCCCGAATCCCTGGTCAACTTCATCGCCGCTTTCGGCACCCACAGCGCATTGATCGCGGCCGACGTGGATACGCTGGTCGAGATGCGTGCGGTCGCCGCGGCCCTGGTGTTTGGTGGCAGCGCGGTGATCAACGCCGGTACTGCCCAAGAGCGTACCTTTACCGCCAATCTGGCCGATCGCCTGGCATTCCTTAACAGTACGGGCATCTACGCCATGGCCAATGGCGTCACCACCACCGGTGTGGACGACATCGACTTCTGGGTCGGTGGCCTCGCCGAGCAGAAGATGCCGTTCGGCGGCATGCTCGGCTCGACGTTCAACTTCGTCTTTGAAACCCAGATGGAAGCGTTGCAGAACGGCGACCGTTTCTACTACCTGTCGCGTACCGCCGGCCTGCACTTTGGCACTGAGCTTGAGAACAACTCCTTTGCCAAGCTGATCATGCTCAACAGCAATGTCACCCACCTGTCGAACACCGTGTTCCTGACGCCGACGTTCACCCTCGAAGTCAATCAGGCCAATCAGTTCACCAACCTGGGCGTGGACGGCAAAGCCGATCCAACTGGCGGCATCATGATCAACGGTGTGGAAATCGTGCCGCTGGTGATCCGCGACAACCCCGACACCGAAGGGCTGGACAGCAACTATCTGCACTATACCGGTGAAGACCATGTGGTCCTGGGCGGCACCGCCGGCAATGACATCATGATCTCCGGCGAAGGCGATGACACTCTGTACGGCGACGGCGGCAACGACCGCCTCGAAGGCGGTGCCGGCAACGATGCGGTGCTGGGCGGCGCGGGTGATGACATCATCACGGACTCGTTCGGCGACAACCGCCTGGAAGGTAATGCCGGGAACGATGTGATCGTGGCCGGTAGCATGCTGGTTGGAGGCAACCTGATCCTGGGGGGCGATGGCCAGGACTTCATTGTCACCACCGAAGACATCACCACTACCTTTGGCGGTCAGGGTGACGATTTCATCCTCGGCGCCAAGACCAATCTGCCACCTACTGGCAACGAAGGTGACGACTGGATCGAGAAGGGCACCCAGGACGGTGCGCCTGGCGATAATTTCGCGCCGTTGCTCACTGACGATACGATCGGCAACGACATCTTTGTCGGTGGCGGTGGCTTCGACGAAATGATCGGCGAGGGTGGCGATGACATCTTTGTCGGCAGCGATGCCCAGGACAAGATGGACGGCATGTCCGGTTTCGACTGGGTGACCTACAAGAATGACAGGGTCGGCGTGACCGTTGACCTGTCCTTGGCCGCGCTGGCGCAGCCACACGGTAACGCGCCAAATCAAAACGCCGGGGTGTTCAATCCGGTCGGCGCCTCGCCGGCCTCGATTCTCGACCGTTTTGCCGAAGTCGAAGGCTTGTCCGGTTCGAAATTTGCCGACGTGCTCAAAGGCGATGATGTGGATGCGGTCACTATCATCAACCACGGCGGTGCCACGGGTGGTGCGCTGACCAATGTGGCGTTGATTCGCGGCCTGGAGCAGTTTCTGGCCGATGCCGGTTTGCCAACCACCGGTTTTGCCACGGGCAACATCATCCTCGGTGGCAATGGCAGTGACCTGATCGAAGGCCGCGGAGGCGATGATCTGATCGACGGCGACAAATGGATCAACGTCAGGATTGCCGTCTACAGCGCTGACGACGTCAACCATACCGGGCCCGAGATCGCCAGCTTCGACAGCATGGTCGATATGATCCCGTTCATGCTCGACCGCACCTATAACCCGGGGCAGCTCAAGGCCGTGCGGGAAATCCTGCCCGGTACCTCGACGGGCGGGTCGGCCTTCGACACCGCCATATTTTCCGGGGTCCAGTCTGAATATGTGGTGACCCAGGACACCCGCGGCACGGCCAGTCTGGCAGACGATGTCTGGACGGTGACAGATACCGTAGCCGGACGTGACGGCACCGATACACTGCTGCATATCGAGCGCCTGCAGTTTGCCGATACCCAGCGAGTGCTGGTGCAAGGACTCAACGCTCAACCGGTTGGCAGACCGACCCTCAGCGATGGCAATGGCGGCGCGATAACGGTGGGCGATACGCTGAGTGTCAGCATGGCCGGGGTGCGCGATGCCAACAACGTCTCGGTGGGCAATCTCCAGGGGTTTATCAACAACGCTTCGGTGTCCTACTTCTGGCAGTTCGAGGCGGATCCGGGGAGCGGTGTATTCGAGGACATCATCCTGTTGCCGGCCGGCGACCTGGCGTTCCAGAGTGCCGATGGCACCGCCTTCAAGGTTTCGCCTGACCTCGCCGGGTTGTCGTTGCGAGTCAAGGCGATCTACCAGGATGGTCACGGCACGACTGAAGTGGTGTTCTCGCAGCCGACTGCCGCGGTGGTTGCCGGGGCGCCGGTTGTGCCGACTGCACAGGTACCTGTCGTCGATGCCACGGCCGGTGGCGAAGGCCTTCACATGGTCCGCTCCGACCTCAATTTCATCCTTGATCAGATCAAGATTGCCGAGGCTGACGCGTCCGGGCAGGACATCCTCTCGCTGATCCCGAACATCCGCGCGCCTTTGGGCCTGCGTGCGGTCGACGGGTCGAACAATAACCTGATGAACCTCAACGGCATCAACAACACCGAGTTTGGTGCCGCCGATAACACCTTTCCGCGCGTGAGCGATCCGGTCTTCAATCCGGCGCAATCGGGAACGTCTTATGCGCAGAACAGCGGCTTGGTGATTGACTCGCAGCCGCGCACCATCAGCAACCTGATCGTCGACCAGACATCGAACAACCCGGCGGCCTATGCCACGGCTTACGACCCGGGTGCCGACGGCGTGCTCAACTTCGGCGCGGATGGCAACGACGACGTACTCAAGGATGGCGTACGGATTGTCGCCAGCCCGGGCATGGACGGTCAGTTCGGTACTGGCGACGACCACGATGTGTACCTGTTCGAGAACACCGCGGCGGATGCGGGGTTGTCCGCGCCGTTCAATGCCTGGATGACCTTCTTCGGGCAGTTCTTCGATCATGGGCTGGACCTTGTCACCAAGGGGGGCTCGGGCACCGTCTTCATCCCGCTGCAACCGGATGATCCGCTGTACGTGCCAGGCGGCAACACCAATTTCATGGTGATGACCCGCGCGACCAACCAGCCAGGGGCGGATGGCGTTCTCGGCACGGCCGACGACATCCATGAGCACACCAACACCACCACGCCGTTCGTGGACCAGAACCAGACCTACAGCTCGCATCCGTCGCACCAGGTGTTCCTGCGCGGGTATGTACTGACCGAAGACGGCCCCATCGCGACCGGCCGGCTGATCACCAACCGTGACCTGGGGGCGGATGGCAAGTACGGTACCGCTGACGACACCGAAATCGGTGGCATGGCGACCTGGAAAGTGGTCAAGGCGCAAGCCAACGATGTCCTGGGTATCCGCCTGACCGATGCCGACGTCGAGAACGGCCCGCTGTTGGCGACCGACGCCTATGGCAATTTCATCAAGGGGCCGAACGGCTTCCCGATGGTCGTGATGAAAGGGGCTGACGGGCTTGGCGGCACCGCTGATGACGTCCTCGTCGAAGGCAATCCGCTAGCCCCTATCAGCCTGGTCAATGCAGTGCGCACCGGTCACCAGTTCCTCGCCGACATTGCCCACAATGCAGCGCCGGTGTTCAGCGCTGGTGTGCTGGTTCCCGATGTCGATGACGACATTGGCAACGTGGTGCCATCCAATCCGCAGACCGGGGCCAACCTGGCTTACGACAACGAGTTGCTGGATGCGCACTACATCGCCGGCGACGGCCGGGTCAACGAGAACATCGGCCTGACCGCGGTGCATGCGATCTTCCACGCCGAGCACAATCGGCTGGTGGCGCAGACCAAGGACACCGTACTCGATTCGGCTGACGTGGCCTTCCTCAACGAGTGGTTGC
Source organism: Pseudomonas sp. PSB11 (assembly GCF_014596605.1). Taxonomy (NCBI): domain Bacteria; kingdom Pseudomonadati; phylum Pseudomonadota; class Gammaproteobacteria; order Pseudomonadales; family Pseudomonadaceae; genus Pseudomonas; species Pseudomonas sp. PSB11. The sequence goes on along the minus strand of NZ_NOIO01000002.1, from coordinate 404,484 downwards.
TCACTCCGGTGGATGCGTTGCCAGCCAGCCAGGCCGAGATCGATGCACTGGTGTGGAATGGCGAACGGCTGTTCCAGGCTGCCAAGTTTGGCACCGAGATGCAGTATCAGCACCTGGTGTTCGAGGAGTTTGCGCGCACCATCCAACCCAGGGTCGACCTGTTCTTCGCGCCGACCCAGGTCTATGACGTCGACCTCGATGCCTCGATCGTCGCCGAGTTCGCCCACACCGTTTACCGGTTCGGCCACTCGATGCTGACCGAGACGGTCGATCGATACGACGTCGACTTCAACGTGATTGGCGATCCGAACAGCGCTGATCCCAATCAGCAACTGGGCTTGATCGCGGCGTTCCTCAATCCGTTGGCGTATGCCGCCAGCGGGGTGACGCCAGAGGATGCGACCAGTGCGATCGTGCGTGGGGTGACGCGCCAGGCCGGTAACGAAATCGATGAGTTCGTCACCGAGGCGCTGCGCAATAACTTGCTCGGCCTGCCGCTGGACCTGCCGGCGATCAACATCGCCCGTGGCCGCGACGTGGGGATTCCCTCGCTCAACGCGATTCGCCGCGACATCTACAGCCAGACCGGTGATACCCAACTCAAGCCGTACAGCAGTTGGGTCGACCTGGTGCAGCACCTCAAGCATCCGGAGTCGCTGATCAACTTCATCGCGGCCTATGGCACCCATGGCACCGTCCTGGCGGCGACCACGCTGGAAGGCAAACGCGCTGCAGCCTTGGCGCTGGTATTGGGGGGTGATGATGCGCCGTCCGACCGCCTGGACTTCCTCAACAGCAGCGGTACCTGGGCCAACGTGACGCGCGCCGGCAAGGATGGGGTGCTGGGGACCGCTGACGATCTGAAGGGGGTGACGATCACGGGCGTCGATGCGATCGACCTGTGGATCGGCGGCCTGGCCGAAGCGAAAACCCCGTTCGGTGGCATGCTCGGCTCGACGTTCAACTTCGTGTTCGAGAACCAGATGGAAAAACTCCAGGACGGCGACCGCTTCTACTACCTGGAACGTACTTCTGGCCTGTCGATGAACGCCGAACTGGAAAGCAACTCGTTCGCCAAGTTGATCATGGCCAACACCTCGGCGACGCACTTGCCGGGCCTGGTGTTCTCGGACCCCGGGTTCTATCTGGAAGTGGACAAGACCAAGCAGTACAACGATGGCCTGGGCAATGCCGATCCGCTTGGCGAAAACGGCGAGCAGGTGGTGTTCCGCGACAACCCGCTGACCGACGGGCCGGACACTCACTACATCAAGTACACCGGTGCAGAGCACATCGTGCTGGGCGGCACCAACAGCGCCGACATCCTCGTCTCGAGTGAAGGGGACGACACGGTCTGGGGGGACGGCGGCAACGACCGCATCGAAGGTGGTGACGGCAACGACCAACTGCGCGGTGGCGCCGGCGACGACATCATCACTGATGCCGGTGGCGACGATAACATCCAGGGTGGCGACGGCAACGACGTGTTGCACGGCGGCAACGGCGTCAACCTGATCATTGGCGGGTTCGGCAATGACTTCATCGTGACCGGCGAGGACGCTTCCGAAGCCATTGGTGGCCAGGGCAACGACTTCATCCTGGGCAGCAAAGCCAACGAACAGGACATGGGCAACGAAGGCGACGACTGGATCGAGAAGGGTACGTCGGACGGTGCACCTGGCGACAACTTCGACCCGGCTGGCAATGATCCGGTGATCGGTCACGATGTTTTCATCGGCGGTAACGAGAACGATAAGTTCAACGGTGAAGGCGGTGACGACATCATGGTCGGCAGTCTCGGCCTGGGTGACCGCTATATCGGCGGCTCCGGCTATGACTGGGCGACCTTCAAGGGGCTCGCCCAAGGCGTGACCATCGACTACACCGACCGCTTCTTCGATGTTCCACCGATGCCGGGTTCGGGGGCTTCAGCGCTGGTGCGTTTCGACATCATGGAAGGTTTGTCGGGTTCCTCGCACGGTGACTTCCTGCGCGGTGATAACGAAGATGCCACATCGCTGCCCACTGCGGGTGCAACCGGCAGTGTGCTGACCAACATCAACCTGATCAACGGGCTGGCTGACTTGCTGGCAGACGGGGCGACGTACTTCGACGGCGGCAACATCATCCTCGGCGGCAGCGGCAGCGACCTGATCGAAGGTCGCGGTGGTGACGACATCATCGATGGTGACAAGTGGCTGAACGTGCGCATCAGCGTACGGGCAAATGCCGATGGCACCGGCGAGGAAATCGCCACGTTCGACAGCATGGAACCCTTGGTGCCGTTTATGCTGAACGGTACTTACAACCCGGGCCAGTTGGTCATCGTGCGGGAGATCCTGAGTGGCGATGACAGCTTCGACACCGCGTTTTTCTCCGGTAACCTGGGGGAATACGGAATCGAGATCGATGGCGACACGGTCATTGTGACCGACTCGGTAGCGGGGCGTGATGGTGTCGATCGCTTGACGGGTATCGAGCGTCTGCAGTTCGCTGACGGGGCGCAGGCGTCCGGCGTGGGCACCGCGCAAAACAGCGACCCGTCGGGTCATCTGGCAATCCTCGATGCTGGCACCGGCCTGCGTGACGAAACGCCGGTTGCCGGCCAGTTGCTGCGGGTCAGCGGTCAGGCGGTACGGGACGCGGACAGCCAGAGTGTGGCCAACCCGACCGGTGCGATTACCGGGGCGGTGGCTTACTACTGGCAGGTCGAGAACATCGCGGGTTCAGGCATCTATGAAGACATCACCGTTGTCGCCGCTGGTGAGGCATCGCGGGCGACCGGCAGCACCTACCGGGTGACGGACGATGTGGCGGGCCTGAACATCCGTGTCCGTGCGGTGTATCAGGATGCCAAGGGCACGCTGGAGATCGTCGATTCGTCCGGGAACAGTACGCCGACCGAAGGGCCGACCGTAACCGGGCTTGCAGTACAGAACCAGCTGTTGACCGCTGACCCGGCGAGCATCATCGATGCCGATGGCGTGAGCACGACGCAGTTCACCTACCAGTGGCAGGCGAACGACGGGCTCGGCTTCGTCAACATCGCCGGTGCTACCGCCGGCACGTTTGCGCTTGGCCAGGCCCAGGTCGGCCAGGAAGTACGCGTGGTCATCGGTTACGTGGACAACTTCGGTGTGGCCGAAAGCGTTGCGTCGAACATCCTGGGGCCAGTAGACAACGTCAACGATGCACCGACCCAAGGGCCGACCGTCACCGGGCTTGCAGTGCAGAACCAGGTGTTGACCGCCAATCCGGCGAGCATCATCGACGTCGATGGCCTGAGCAATCCGCAGTTCACCTACCAATGGCAGGCGAACAGCGGGCCCGGCTTCGTCAACATTGTCGGCGCAACCGCCAGTACGTTCGCGCTTGGCCAGGCTCAGGTCGGCCAGGCAGTGCGCGTGGTGATCGGTTATGTGGATGACTTCGGTGCGGCTGAAAGCGTTGCGTCCAACATCCTCGGGCCGGTGGCCAACGTCAACGATGCACCGACAGGCGCGTTGCTGATCAGCGATACGACTCCGGATCAAGGGCAGGTGCTGACCGCGCTGACGGGTGGGATTGCCGATCCGGACGGACTGGGCACCTTCAGCTTCCAGTGGCAGCAAGGGGTCGGCACATCCTTCACTGACATCAACGGCGCGACTGCTGCGACCTTCACCCCTGGTGCGGCGCAGGCCAATCTGCAACTGCGGGTGATCGTGCGCTACACCGATGCCTTTGGGACGCTGGAGTCGGTGACTTCTGCGGCGACGGCGGCGGTGGTTGTGGCACAAGGCGTGGTACTGCAGGGCGATGCCTTGGCAAACATCCTCACCGGCACCGCGGCTAACGATGTGCTGCTTGGCCTGGGGGGGAACGATACGCTCAATGGCCTCGCCGGTATCGACCAGTTGTTGGGCGGCACTGGCAACGACATCCTCAACGGCGGCGACGACAATGACGTCCTCAATGGCGAGGACGGCAACGACACCCTCAACGGCGGGCTCGGCGCGGATGCCATGAGCGGCGGTCTAGGCAACGACACCTTTGTGGTCGACAACGTCGGTGACCTTGTCACCGAGGCGCTGGGTGCTGGTACCGATCTGGTGCAAACCAGCCTGACCACCTACCTGCTCGGCGCCAACGTCGAGAACCTGACCTATACGGGAGCCGGTAACTTCACCGGTACCGGTAACGCGCTGGCCAACACCATCACCGGCGGGGTGGGCAACGACACCCTCAACGGCGGTGCAGGTGCCGACCGGTTGGTGGGGGGCGCCGGCAACGATACCTATGTTGTCGATGCAGCCGCAGACGTCGTGGTCGAGGTCGCCGGTGGCGGTACGGACACCGTGCAGACGTCGCTGGCCAGCTACACGCTGGGCGCTGAGGTCGAGAATCTGACCTACACCGGAGTCGGCAACTTCGTCGGCAACGGTAACGGGTTGGATAACGTCATCACCGGCGGGGTGGGTAACGACACCCTCAATGGTAATGGCGGCAACGACATCCTCAACGGCGGCAACGGGGTGGATGTCTTGAATGGTGGAGCAGGCAACGACACGCTGTTCGGTGGTGACGCTAACGACACCTTGTTGGGAGGGATCGGTGATGACTTTATCGATGGCGGTACTGGCAATAACAGGGTCACAGGTGGTGCCGGCAACGACACCCTGGTTGCCAGCAGCGGCAACGATATCTTCGTGTTCGCAGCGGGCTTCGGGGCCGATCAGATCATCGGCTTCGATGCCGACGCGGCAGGAGGCCAGGATCGGCTCGATATTTCCTCGTTCGGCGTCAATGCTGCGACCTTTGCCGGCAACGTCATCATCACCGATGTCGGTGCGGATACCTTGATCAGCTCCGCAGGCGCTGAATCCATCCGCCTGGTCGGTGTGGCCGATGCGACAACCATCACGGCCGCAGACTTCATTCTCGCCCCTTGAGGTCCTGATCAGTACGTTCGCAGACGCGTGTAAAGCGCAGGGGAGGGCATGGAAGCCCTCCCTTTTCTTTTGAAAAACGGGTCGTTGGTCAAGCGAGGAAATAAGGGCACCCGGCCTCGAAGAGTTCAGCTTCACGGGTCATGGGCGGTCAAGGTGATGAAGGCTTTTCCCTGATTCTCAACTGCAGAACAGGAAGATGTGACTCCAGGCGACCCCTGTCGAAAAAATGAAAAATATGAGTGCTAGCGTGAGGATTATGGAATCGTTCCGCATGGTAGTGCTCCTGGAGCCGTTAGTTTACCCAGAGCATTCTCTGTGCCAAAGCTCCGGTAACCCGCTGTACCCCCGGCGCGAAAGCGGCCTGATTGCGTGGACAATTTCTCTAGCTGAAAAGTTGATGGGGGGTGTGGGCAATACTGCCCATTTATGTGGAATTGCTCCCAATGTGGGGACGGCAAATCGCGCTGGAGTGAGGTTGTAAAGGTGCCCCCCCGAATTGGGTGTGAACTTTCCCCGGGAATGGGTGTCAATCCCCAGTCGCTTTTTCTATAGCTACATATTTGTGTTTATAATTTATTGTTTTTAAAGGGTTTAATGTTTATATAAAGCCGTTGCGCTTGGCTGGCTCCTTGCACTGTCCCCACTACCCCCTTCACACATTCGAGGCGGCTGGTGATGGACACAAAAGCGCGGTATCCCTTCAAATGGTCTGGCCTGTTGACGCCATTAAGCATCGCTTTGTCGATGACACTCAGCACAGGGAACCTGCGCGCCAGCCCCGTCGACGATGAGCGACAGCCGGAGCCAACCGACCCCTCTGCCTACCACGATGAAGCGGCTGACAAAGCGGCGGCGCTGAACGCCATTTTGACCATGCCCGATGCCAACATGGATTCCTTCGATCTGCCCGGTGGCGTCAAAGGCAGCAAAGACACCACGCGGGTGGAAAATATCCTGCCGCCAACGCTGCAGACCAGTTTCAACTACCCCACCAACGGCAAGCCCAGCCCGCTGTACGGTGCGCTGCCGTTCACTCAGCCACTGGTACTGTTCGAGGAGTTCGGCCTGGAAAAACTCGACCCTACTACCCCGGCTGCACTGTTGCCTTTTCCACCGGCTACCATCGGCCCGCTGCCGCAACAGGATCCCACCAGCGTGGCACGCAGCGCGCCGCCGAGTGCAGCGCTCGATGCGTTCCTGCGTCAACCGGGCTTGACTCCGTACCCCAGCCAGTATTCGAACGTGGTCGACCGTAACCCTTGGCAGAAGCAGATTGAGTTTTTCCTCAACCGCCGAATCGGCTCGTCGGCTGAAGGCCGTCCGCCAGGAAAAGGCTGGTCGCACCAGCGCTGGAACGAGTTCTACCCGCAGGTTGCCTACAAGACCGTGCAAACCGGTGCACGGTTGAATACCGGTTTGCGTGATAGTCGGCAGATGCACCGCTATGCCATGGGCGAGTTTGGCCCTGGTGGCCTCTATTACAATGTGGCTGGCGTGCCAGCGACCGCGGGTACCTCCAAAGGCGCTGAACCGCGGTTTCATCCGAAAATGCCCGTGCAGAAACACAACTCGCTGTGGACCTTCGACGGCACCTTGCCGCCCAAATTGCTGATGGTGCGCTACGGGCAACCCGTGTTGATGCGCCATTACAACGGCTTGCCAATCGATCCGTCGGCGAACATGGGTTTTGGCCTGCACACCATCAGTACCCACGAACACAACGGCCACGTGCCAGCGGAAAGCGACGGTTATGCCAACGCGTTTTTCTTTCCCGGGCAGTTTTACGACTATCGCTGGCCGATCCAGTTGGCCGGCTACGACAGCATGAACACCAAGGCCGAGGATCCGCGTGCAGCGTTTCCGTGCTCGCCCGGCGAGACCCTGTGGACCAATGACATGAGCCCGGGCCGCAAGACGTGCGAGAACGGCACGATCAAGATCCGCGGCGACTGGCGCGAAACCATGAGCACCCACTGGTTCCACGACCACATGCTCGATTTCACCGCGCAGAACGTCTACAAGGGCAACGCGGCGATGATGAACTACTACAGCGCCCTGGACCGTGGCAATGAATCGGTGAACGACGGTGTCAATCTGCGTTTTCCCAGTGGCAGCGCCTTGCCTTGGGGTAACCGCGACTACGACGTCAACCTGCTGTTTGCCGACAAGGCGTGGGACAAGAACGGTCAACTGTGGTTCAACCCCTTCAACACGGCCGGCTTCCTCGGTGACCAGGTGCTGGTCAACTGGAAGTGGAAACCGACCCTGGACGTGCGCGCCCGCAGCTATCGCTTCCGTATGCTCAACGGCTCGGTATCGCGCTACTTCAAGCTGGCGCTGGTGCGTGAAATCAAGGGCACCACGGGTGAATTCCAAGGGCCCGTCGGGTCAGGAGTGTCCTATGCCCGCGTGCCGTTCCACATGATTGCCAACGACGGCAACATCATGGAACACAGCGTGCCATTCGACGGCAGCATGGACCTGGACGCCGACGGCGACAAACAGAACCACAACGCGATCCTGCCCACCCTGGGCATCGCCGAGCGTTTCGACATCATCGTCAACTTCGCGAAAAACGGGATCAAACCGGGCGACAAGCTGTTCTTCGTCAACCTGCAGGTGCATGAAGACGGCAAGGGCCCGGAAGAACCCGCCTCCCTGGCTGACGTGTTGTCCGAGAAATACCGGGCGATCCTCAAGCAAACCAGCAAGGGGCCGAAGTGGGAGGAGGGTGATCCGACGGTGGGCAAGGTGCTGCAACTTAACGTCAAGGCCTATACCGGGCAGGACCTGGCCATGGACCCGGCCGCTTATGAACCGGCCAAACCCGGTAAGGCTGAAGGCCTGGTGATGATCCCGCTGAAGATTCACCGCGACAATCTTGCCGATAAGGCGCTGCTGGCCAAGGCCCGTCACCGCACCTTCACCTTCGGCCGCTCCGACGGCACTGATGAAGCACCCTGGACGGTCAAGACCGATGGCGGCTTCGGTTTCCAGATGGACCCACGGCGCCTAAACGCGTCGACTCAGTTGGCCAGTGGCCCCACCGATGCCGGTGCGACCGGTTTCGGCACCCTGGAAGTCTGGAACATCAAGCTCGGCGGCGAAGGCTGGAGCCACCCGGTGCATGTGCACTTCGAGGAGGGGATCATCCTCAATCGCGGGGGCAAGGCGCCACCGGAATGGGAAAAATGGGCACGCAAGGACGTGTACCGTATAGGCCCGGAAAAGGACGGCCTGGACAACGTAGAAATAGCGATCAGCTTCCGCGAGTTTGCCGGGACCTACATGGAGCACTGTCACAACACCCAGCACGAGGACAACTCCATGCTGCTGCGCTGGGACGTTGAGAAACCCGGGCAATTCCAGCTGATGCCGACACCGCTGCCCAGTTGGGACGGTGTGCGCTACGTGAATTCCGCCGCGCTGCCAACCTTCCGCACTGGCGACGGCAACGGCCCGCAAGCGGTGCTCAAGCCATGAACCGCGAGGGAGCCCGGCCTTACCATGTATGCGCCGTGCTCCCGCGCCCCGGGCTTGAAGGAGCCCTGTCGCCGATGGAGTCGGCGACGCTCTGGGGGGGTGGGATTGCGTTAGCGTAATCGTCGGTTCGGTGGTCATGGCTAACGGTGGCACACTGTCGTTCTCAGTCTTTCCTTCGTACCCATGAGTACAGGATGAAAAAATGAGTAGCGAAAGTCCGCGCACCGGCGCTGAGCGCTCTGGCATTCCCCGCACGATCTGGACGTTAGGCTTTGTCAGCCTGTTCATGGATCTATCGTCGGAGTTGGTCCACAGTCTGCTGCCCGTGTTCATGGTCACTACATTGGGGGCCAGTGCATTGACCGTCGGGGTGATCGAGGGGGTTGCCGAGTCGACCTCGATGCTCATCAAGGTGTTCTCCGGGGCGATCAGTGACTTCATGGGGCGGCGCAAAGGATTGTTACTGCTTGGGTATGGCGTAGCGGCACTGAGCAAGCCACTGTTTCCCCTGGCACATTCGGTGGAAGTAGTCTTCACCGCACGTTTTCTGGATCGAATCGGCAAAGGCATTCGGGGGGCACCGCGAGATGCCCTGGTCGCAGATGTGTCGCCGCCGTCAATCCGTGGTGCCTGTTTTGGGCTGCGCCAGTCGATGGACACCGTAGGCGCTGTTCTTGGCCCGGCCATGGCCATCGTACTGATGTTATGGCTTGCCGATATCCAGCTTGTGCTGTGGTTTGCAGTGATCCCGGCAATAGTGGCGGTGGCGCTCATCTTCGTGGGGGTCAAGGAGCCCACGCCAGTCTCCCGGGAGCGAACGTTCCGATCTCCCATTCATTGGCGAGTCCTTCCCGGCTTCTCCCGTGGCTATTGGTGGGTCGTCGTGATTGGCGGCGTCTTTACACTTGCCCGTTTCAGTGAGGCATTCCTGGTTTTACGGGCGCAGCAGACAGGCCTGTCGGTCGCCTGGGTTCCGCTGGTGATGGTCGTCATGGCCATTTTTTATGCGTTGTCCGCTTATCCCGCCGGCTGGCTGTCTGATCGCATCAGCCGTACGAAGCTGCTGTGCATGGGCATGGGATTACTCATCCTGGCGGACCTGGTGCTCGCTGGATCCGGTTCGTTCATCACGATGATGCTGGGTGTCGCGTTGTGGGGACTTCATATGGGATTCAGCCAGGGCATTCTTGCCTCGCTGGTAGCGGATACCGCGCCCATGGACCTGAAGGGAACCGCCTTCGGTATTTTCAATCTGGTCAGTGGTGTATGCATGCTGATCGCCAGCGTTCTGGCGGGTGCGATATGGCAAGGCATGGGCTCAGTCAATACGTTCCTCGCGGGGGCATTACTGGCCGCGACAGCCCTGTTCTTGCTGATTGCTGTTGAGCGCAGCAGGGCCCGAGCAAGCTAGGGCGTAACGCCCTGGCGGATAGCGGATGTCACGGTTTCTTTTTCGCCGGCTTGTCTGCCTTGTCTTTCTTGTCGGATGACTTCGAAAGCGCTGAGGCCGCAGCGGATTTCCTTTGCTTCGAAATCGACGACCCTCTCCAATTGGGGGGGGAGAAACCGGAGAGCAGGGGACACAGTGTTTGCTCAACGGCAGCGAGTAAAGGCACCCGGGATGCAACAGACCGACCCGGGTTGCGTGTCGTTGAGCGGTTGCAATCGAGTGAGGTCGGTGCATGGCGCAGCCTGATTCGCAACAAGACGATCGATGATCGCTTGGATAATCGAAGGAGAGAGAGATGTCAGGAACATCCAGGGCACTGGGACAGATGCTGCCGATCGCAATGGCGGCGCTGCTCGGCACCGCCGCACCCGTTGTGCTCGCCCAGGCAGAAGCCGTGCCCTCGCAAGCTCTGGTACTGCCGTCAGGACCAGCCGAAAATACCCGTATCACCGAAGCATACGCCCGCCTGGTGGCGCGTGATGCCTGGTTCTGGGCCTGGCCGATGGTCAACATGTACAATCGGCGCCTGGCGTACGCCAAAGCCCCCGAGCAAGGGCTCATTGGCGGCACGCTGCCAATCGCCCCTCACAATCGCCTGACCATGCTCAGCGATTACATCAAGCCGGATCAGCGCTCCATCGCCTGTCCCAACCAGGACGTCGTTTACGGCGCTGGTTACCTGGCGCTCAATGACAGCCCGGTGGTCATCCAGATACCTGACTTCGGCAAACGATTCTGGGTCATTCAACTCTCCGATCTGCGCACTGAAAGCATTAATGGCCTGGGCGTAATGTACGGAACCAAACCCGGTTTTTATCTGGTCGTGGGGCCGAATTGGCAGGGTACGGTGCCCAAGGGCATTACCCGAGTGATCCGGACTCAATCCAATGCCGCCTTCGTCGGCCCACGCGTTTTTCAAGATGACACGCCGCAGGACAGGCAAGCGGTGCAAGAGGTCATCCAAGGCATCAACGTCTATCCAGTCGCCGAATACGACGGCACCCTGAAACGCCAGGACTGGCGAAAGCTGCCTGTCTTCCCGAAGCGCGATGACGCCAGGGGCGAAACCCGCTGGGTGCGTCCCGACGTCTTTTTCGATCAGTTGCCGGCCGTATTGGACCTGGTACCGGCGGTGGCTGGCGAGGCGGCGCGTTATGCGCAAGTATTGGCCGTGATCGCCGCTGCGCAGAAAAATCCGGAATTGAAGCAGGCCATGATCGACGAGGCGGAAAAAGCCGATCGGGAACTGATCGACCCATTGCTACAGTTCCGCAACTGGGGCATTGAGCTACCCCATCACTGGTCCACCATCACCAATGGGGCACACTTTGGCACCGACTATTTCACACGCACCGCCGTGGCGAAGTCGAACATCCTGGTGAATGCACCCAACGAGACACGGTACTTCTATCAAGACCTCGATGCAGCCGGCATGCGTCTCAACGGTGCGACTGCTTACACGGTCACCTTCGCGAAGGGACAATTGCCGCCCGTGAAGGGCTTCTGGTCGCTCACTGCGTATGACTCTGCACACTTTTTTGTGCCCAACCCGCTCAACCGTTATTCGCTCGGCACGAAAAACCAGGATCTGAAGACCAATGCTGACGGCTCGCTGACATTCTACGTACAGGCCGAGTCGCCAGGCGCGGACAAGGAAAGTAATTGGCTACCGGCACCGAAAGGGGCGGACTTCTCCCTCTTCCTGCGAGCTTATTGGCCGGATGATGCAATTACGAAGGGCCTCTGGACACCCCCGGCAATCGAAAAGCGTGCAGTCGATACCTCCAGCTGACAGATCGCCAGCGAGCGGGAGAAATCCCGTTCGCAGGGGCGATTTTTTTCAACAGTGGGTTGGTCGTCGCAGGTCTTAAGACTCAGGAGCCAAGCCGGATTTTTTGTTTCTATGGCAATTCGATAAGAATAGAATCGAACCAAAGTAGTTAATTTCTGTGGGGTGCAATGTGAAACGAGACAACACGCTGATTTTTGGAGTTTTGTCGTGCATTGAATCCAGCCTGATATCCGTTGGGTCTTCATATTCGGAAATTACGCATCAGCTTGAACACGACTATGGCATCTCTGATGATAGTGAGCATCTTGGAGATTTCCAAAGAAGCTTGGAGTATCAGATGGAGATCCTCGAAGATGCTGGATTCGTGAAGAGATACTCAGAACACTACGATACTCCGGACAATATTTTTTATCGTTTGACGTGGGCTGGACACGATTATCTCGATGACAGAAGAACGGCTGGTTGTTTAGTCACGCGGCTTGTCACTTAAAGACCCCGTTATCATGCAGATGAAAAGCTCAAGCGTATCTCGTCAGGACCACATGTGACTTTGCTTCCCAGTGTGGGATATCAAGATAGGCCAACGAGTACGAAATGTGGTTGGCTTACTGAAGTCGTATCCAGGCACACGCGCCATCGACAGTAGCTTTTTAACGATGCTCACCTTCAATGCTGGCTACCCCTGCAAAAAATGATCTAGGTTGCATCTTGGGCATTACCCGCGACGAAACCATCTAGTTGCTGTAAAAATTGGTTTACAACGGGCTAGCGAATCCACTGTGATTCAAGGTGCGTTGACGATGTCGCCTGAGGTGAATGGACCTTATCGCGCCCACTGCGATCACCGTTTCGAAGCTCTCCTGCCGGCAGGTGAAAAACTGCACGTTAAGCAAATCCTTCCACGCCCCATGATTGAACAGGCCGGTGAGACTATCGGTACAGCTCAGGGCGCTAAGACGGCGCTTGTGGTCGGCGAGCTTAATGGCCAGGCGATAACAGACCCAGCCCAGCGCTAACGGGTAGAGCGTCAGCATCGGCAAGCAGGCGTAAATCTTTAGGGCGGTTACATTAAGCTGCACCTGCGGACCGAACAGTGTTATCGCAAGCAGAATTCCGACAACCTGGGCTAGCGCGCCATGCACGAACAAACGCTGGCCGCCTGCAGCGACGTTGTTCATCGTCATCATCGAAAGGATGGTAACGGCAGGCAACGGATTGAACTGCATGGTCGCGGTCCAGAACCCGCCCATCACTGAGTCGTAGAGTAAGTTGCGCCGCTCCGCCTGATACGGCTCACTCGCACGGATGGCCAATTGATAGGCCAGATGCGGCCAAACCAAGCCGTTGAAAAGCAACAGTACCCATATCCATCCCGGCAGATCCAGCGGCGCAATGGCGGCCAGTACGCTGAGCATGCCAATCGCCAGACCGATAAGGCGTGGATGCTTTAAGGAAAGCAGGGGCGATTCCCCTGCCACCTAGTCGGTCCGACGGTGTGGCTGAAGGGGCAGTAATGGCCCACTCGTCCTGGTCTGAGATATCAAGGTGACAGTACGGCGAACTAGTGGTCAGCTACGACATTCGACCTCTAGTGAAAAAAGCGCGCCGTCTAGCCAGTGTGCACGGCGCCTTAAGCTCGTCGCCCAGTACGAGCGGGCCTTAGCTCATGCCACGGCCCGCTTGCGCTTGGCGACAATTGTGCCTGGTCATGATGTTTGGGAGATCATGCTGGGCACTAACGGACGGGATGCCACCCGCCAAGCGCGGTATCAAATAGCCATGCAGGATCTGGTTCGACCCGCCTGTGCCCAGTCAACTATCACTGACATGATCATGTCTCCAAGGCGTGATCCAAGGGTTAAAAGTGGATCTCAGCGGTCTTGAGGCCCAGGTCTCGAAGCTCGGCGATCAAGTCATCCAGATGCCCAAAAGACTCAACCTCCTCGTTGTCATCAACCAAGAAATAACTTCTGCCAGCGTCCTTCTTGAAGAACACTATCCACTCCTTGGGGTTGGTCGGGTTTGCGATCACATGGGTGTCGAAGGTCACGCCTTCGGCATGTTTGGTTTGTACAGTTTTACGATTCATGTCTGTCACCACGCTACGCGCGCTCTCAAAATTCTCTATTTGCAGTGCATGCCCGCCCAGCTCCGTCTGAGCTTTCACTATAAACATCTCCAGCCGCTCGAAGCAGTGGATCTAGGGCATTTCAATTATCACTGCATGTTAATATTATGCACATGCATCCACTGAGGGGCTAGCCATGATTGCGATAGGTGAGGCATGGAAGGCGGGGTTGTTGGGTCGAGGACACTGGCTTCGCAATATGGTGTCTGGCGTGATCGTCGGGGTCGTGGCGCTCCCTCTGGCAATGGCGTTTGCCATTGCATCTGGCGTCAAACCTGAGCAAGGCATTTACACCGCAATCATCGGTGGTCTGCTGGTTTCACTCTTTGGAGGAAGCCGCTTGCAGATTGCCGGACCGACAGGTGCGTTCATCGTGATTCTGGCGGGGGTCACGGCCAAGCATGGCGTTGACGGTCTGCAAATCGCCACGATGATGGCGGGGGCCATCTTGTTATTGCTGGGGATGGCACGGCTCGGTGCAATCATCAAGTTTATCCCCGACCCGGTGATTGTCGGATTCACCGCGGGCATCGGTGTGATCATCTGGGTCGGGCAGTTGAAAGACTTTTTTGGATTACCGACGATCAGTGGAGAGCATTTTCATGAAAAGCTCTGGCATCTGCTACAGGCCCTGCCGGATCTTCACATGGTCACCACCCTGCTGGCGCTACTTAGCCTTTTCCTGGTCATCACCGCGTCCAGAATTCCCGGTCTCAAACGCGTGCCTGGGCCGCTGGTCGCAATGGCGGTCGCTACAGCAATACAGTCAACCTTTCATTTCGAGGGGGTAGCCACGATTGGCAGTGCATTCGGTGGTATACCTCAAGGCTTGCCAGCGTTGAGCCTGCCTGAAATTACGCCGTCCCGCGTCATCGATTTGATTGGTCCGGCGTTCACTATCGCCATGCTTGGAGCAATCGAATCGCTGCTGTCCGCGATGGTGGCCGATGGCATGGCGGGCACCAAGCACGATTCCAATCAGGAGCTGATCGGTCAGGGGGTCGCCAACCTGGTCACACCATTGTTTGGAGGCTTTGCAGCTACCGGGGCCATTGCCCGTACTGCAACCAATATCCGTAACGGCGGTACGAGCCCGCTGGCCGGCATTACGCATGCGGTCACCTTGGTGCTTATTGTTCTGTTCCTGGCACCTCTAGCCTCAAACATCCCACTGTGCGCCCTGGCTGCCATTCTATTCGTGGTCGCATACAACATGAGCGAGTTGAATCACTTCAAACGCATGGTCCAACGAGCCCCACGCGCAGATGTATCCATCCTGCTCATCACTTTCAGCCTCACGGTGTTCAGTGACTTGGTGATCGCCGTGAATATCGGCGTCATTCTTGCGATGCTGCACTTCATGCGCCGCATGGCCTCATCGGTGGAAGTGCAACAGGTCGTGGAGCACGAGCTTGAAGAAGAGCTGAGGACCAATGGCCATACTCGCCTACCGCCAGGGCTTTTGATTTATACGATTGAAGGGCCATTGTTTTTTGCTGCGGCCGAGACCTTCGAGCGTGTGATAGCTCAGACCCACACTGACCCAAAACTGCTGATTATCCGTCTGAAGCGCGTACCGTTTATGGATATCACGGGCTTGCAAGTGTTGGAGGAGGTTATTCAGCAGCTGCACAAGCGGCATATCGTGGTGAAGCTCTGCGAAGCGAACACGAAGGTGCTCAACAAGCTCGATAGGGTGGGTATCCTGCAAGAAATTGGTCCGGAGCATTACCACGCCGACTTCATCACTGCGTTGGCTAAAGCCGTCAGTCACGTAGAGGGTCCGTCGACTCTCTAGAGACTACTGCCCGTCTTAGTTATGACTTGGTGCTGGTGGCATGCTTGCTCTTGGTCGAATAGCTGGCGCCGTGAGCGTCCAGGTAGTCACGAATCAGTTGGCGGACCACCTGCGAAGACGTCAGGTCTTGTGCTGCACAGAGGTCCTCGAAAGCTTTTTTCTTGACGGGATCAATGAGCACAGTGAGGCGCGCAGTCTTGCTTTCCATGGGGTATTCAATCGCTCAAGTCGCTGGATGTTAATCAAATTGTAATTGCCTTGTCCGGTGCTGTCACTGTTGCGGCGGTGGGTTGTTCCGTGCCTCGACTTAACACACTGGAAAGGAATTGGTGCCTACAGTGGATGAGGAAGCGGATCTGCGTTGACTCAAGATGGATAACTCCCGTCCGCGAGCAAGAGTGCGGATTTATTCTGAGCTGGCCGCCTGCCTGCAACGGGTTGACTGTGATCAGTACCGGCAAAAGTCGACCCGAAGCTGCCATCCAGGTCTACCTGACCTACTTGAGGGTGATCCATTCAATCCCCTCAAACTTGTCACCGCGCGGCCGATAGCCTGATACCCCTTCTGCCTCAATGCCTAGCGATGTCACCCCATGCCTGAACACCCACCTTCTGTCCTTGGCTTAGCGCACCGTCGCTCAAGTGTGAGCATCATTCGTGTTTCACTGTTCAAATTCGTTGGCTTGCTGACGGGGGTGTTTTTCCTCGCCGGTTATTTGATTCTCTACCTGGCGCACGACCTGGATCGCAACGAGGAAACCGAAAGCGCGTTCTATACCAGGAAAGCCGTGCAAGGCCTGGAGAAGTCCATAAGCGCCACGGTCAAGGATTACGCGTTCTGGGGCGATGCCTATAAGCATCTGCACGCGAGGGTCGACACCGATTGGGCCTACGTACGGCAGAATGTCGGGCCCACGCTTTATACCGACTTCGGATTCCAAGGCATATTTGTCGTCAACGCCGCCGACCAGACGGCGTATTCCGTAGTCGATGGGCAACTGACGTCGGACGACGCTTGCGGTTGGCTCAAGCAAGCGCTCCCTGGCATATTGCTTAAAGCCCGTGCGGGTGCCGAAGCGGAAACGCCGACGACCCTTTTCATCAATATCGGTGGTCGACCCGCGCTGGTGGGCGCGGCCGCGATTACCCCCGGCACGGATCCGACGGTGACACCCGATGACGAGCCGCCTTCGGTTTTGATCTTCGTTGACATCCTCGAAGACGACAGGCTGGAAACACTGGGCAAAGACTACGGGGTGGATGAACTACGCA
This sequence comes from Pseudomonas sp. PSB11, assembly GCF_014596605.1. Taxonomy (NCBI): domain Bacteria; kingdom Pseudomonadati; phylum Pseudomonadota; class Gammaproteobacteria; order Pseudomonadales; family Pseudomonadaceae; genus Pseudomonas; species Pseudomonas sp. PSB11. The sequence goes on along the minus strand of NZ_NOIO01000002.1, from coordinate 387,630 downwards.
TCGCTACGGCCGCCGAACTTCAGGGGCGTTCAGTCCTGGCGCTCGGTGAAAACGGCGTTGCCGGAAGCTTGCACTGGGAGCCGCCAAAACCGAGCGAACGCCTGCTTGGCCTGGGCTTGCCCTTGGTCGGCATTGCTGCGCTGCTGGTGTGCCTGATGGCCTGGGCGATACTTCGCCGCACGACTGCCAGTGCTCAGGCGCTCGATGCCAGTTACGACTCATTGCAGCGCAGTCAGTCTGCGTTGGCCATCAGCGAGGCGCGCTTTCGAGACGTAGCAGAGGCCAGTACCGATTGGATCTGGGAGATTGACAGGCAGGGGCGCTTTACCTATTTGTCCGAGCGATTTGAATGTGTCTCGGGTCTGTCCAGGCATGACTGGCTGGGCGCACCCATGGATCAACTGCTGTGCACTGAACTTGGCACGGTGACCCAGTGGCTTTGCATCCCCAATCGTCGCCCGGATATCAGCGTCCAGTGCCGCTATGTCGATCCCAAGGGCCAGCACCGCATCACCCGCCTGTCCGCCAGAGCGATGGGTGACAAGGGATTTCGGGGCACGGCGACAGATGTCACTGAAGAAGTCGAGTCGCGTCGACGCATTGAATTTCTCTCCCAACATGATTCGCTTACCGGGCTGCCGAACAGGACTCGGCTCAGAGAGTTTCTCGATGGCAAGCTCAAGACGCAGCCCACAGCCGAGCGGCCGTTGGTTATGCTCAGCCTCGACCTTGATCGATTCAAGCCGGTCAATGACCTGCTGGGCCACGCGGCGGGCGATGCGGTGTTGAGCGAAATCTCTCGCCGTCTTGCCAACCGCGTTCGCCATGGGGATCTGGTAGCGCGTATCGGCGGCGATGAGTTCGTGCTGATTTTGACGGATCTCAAAGGACAGGACGAAGTAGAAGCGTTGTGCCAGCGCCTGATCGAATCGATCGAAAGACCGATTCAGGTCGGCGACCAGGAGGTGTTCGTCAGCGCGAGCATCGGTATCGCAATGGCGCCCACTGATGCCACCGAAGCCACCGAGTTGCTTCGCTACGCGGATATCGCGCTGTATGAGGCTAAGTCGGGTGGTCGCAATACCTGGCGATTCTATGCTGGCGACATGAACTCGAAGATCGTCGAGCGCCGCCGCCTGGAGAGCGACCTGCGTTTCGCCATCAAGCACGGCGAGTTGCGCTTGCATTTCCAGCCGCGCTTTCGTATTGCGGATGGCAAAATGGTGGGCGCTGAAGCGCTGGTACGCTGGCAGCACCCGGAACGTGGCTTGATTGCGCCTGATACGTTCATTCCGATTGCTGAAGAAACAGGGTTGATTCTGGCCTTGAGCAACTGGGTCCTGGAGACCGCTTTGCGGTACGCCTCCAGCTGGCCTGATCAGCTGTTTGTTTCTGTCAACCTTTCTCCCACCGAGTTCAAGCGCGGCAGTCTGGTCGAGCGCGTACAGCGGGCATTGCACCAGTCGGGAATTGAGCCAGGGCGGGTGGAGCTTGAGATCACTGAAAGCGTTATGTTGGAAGATCCCCAGGGCGCTCTGGAGATCATGCGAACGCTCAAACGCCTGGGCATCCGCATCGCCATGGATGACTTTGGCACAGGGTATTCATCACTCAGCTACCTGCGCACGTTCCCGTTCGACGGACTGAAGATTGACCGAAGCTTTTTATCTCGATTGGGAGCTACCGACGACGACAGGTCCGTTATCGAAGCGATCGTAGGCCTGGGTCACGCTCTTTCTCTAACCGTGACCGCCGAGGGGATCGAGACCCAGGAGCATCTGTCATTGTTGAGGTCTGTGCTATGCGATGAGGGCCAAGGCTACTTTCTTAGCCGCCCCTTGGATACGGATGGCTTCAGCGCTCTGGTTCGGGTGACCGAGGGCGCTGCGCTGACCGTTAAACCATGAGCGGAACATCGGCGGTTGATTGGACCGCTTTTGCGAAGAAGCGCCTTGCCCACGTCAGCTTCTGGCCGATGATTGCCTGTCGTGAAGGACGGCAATCGACCCAATATAGAGAGTTGGCAAGGACTGCCTTCGGCCAGGCGCGGTCCATGCTGGCCGGATACGTTGGCAGTCTCGGCTCTATTCACTCACCAACTGGATTATCGTCTTGCCCTTGGCGCGGCCTTGCGCGACCTGGCGGAAGGCGTCGTTGACCTTATCCAGTGCAAACCATTGCTGATCCACACGGATCGTCAGTTCCCCTGCATCTGCCAGCACAGCCGCCTCGTGCAGGATGGCGCCATGGTGTTCGCGGCCCTTGCCAGTAAGCAACGGCGTCAGGGTGAACACACCCGAATAGGTGGCGCTTTTGAACGATAGCGGTGCGAGGCTGTGCTGGCCCCAACCGAGGCAACTCAGTACGTGCCCGGTATAGGGCTTCACGGCCTTGAATGATGCATCCAGCGTGCTGCCGCCCACGGTGTCATAGACGATGTCGAAACCTTCCCCGGCCGTATACTGCTCGACATAGGCCTCGACACTCTGCTCCTGATAGTCGATCGCGGTGGCCCCCAGCGAGCGAATGAAGTCGAGACTGCCCGCCGAACCGGTGGCGTAGACTTTGGCACCACGCGCCTTGGCCAGTTGGACAGCCATTTGGCCGACCCCGCCTGCGCCGCCATGAATCAGCACTTTGTGGCCAGCGTGGACGTTCGCGCGATCCACCAAACCTTCCCAGGCAGTGATGAACACCAAAGGCAGGGCAGCCGCTTCGCGCATGCCGAGTGCTTTTGGCTTTGGCGCAATCAGCCGGGCATCCACGGCGATGTACTCGGCCATGGTGCCCTGGGCCCCACCGATACCCCCGGCCATGCCGAAGACCTCCTGGCCAGGCGTGAAGCCCTCGGCCGCCTCGCCCAGCTCGACGACCGTGCCGGCCAGATCCAGGCCGAGCACCGCCGGCAGTGCCTGACGGGCGTGCGCCCCTGCACCGGTGGCGATCTTGGTATCGAGCGGGTTGACCCCGGCGGCGTGAACCCTTACGAGGACCTGCCCCTTACCGGGAACCGGGCGGGCAATGCGGCGCACGACCAGTGGGGCCTGGGCGGACTCGGCGACAGCGGCAAGCATGGTCTGACTCATGATGTGAACCTCAGTTGAGTGGATGCTCACAGGTTGCTCTGACTCCTCCATTCCGATAAGAAGCTAACTTTGCATATCAGTTATTCCCAAAAGAGACCTGGTGACGATGGATTTGTTCGACAGCATGCGCATCTTCGTACGTGTCGTGGAGCGTGGGTCTTTTTCGGCAGTGGCTCGGGAGCTGAACATCGGGCAACCGGCAGTGAGCAAGCAGGTCCGTGCTCTGGAGAAGTACCTGGGCGGGCCAGTGTTCGCCCGCAGCACCCGGCACCTGGCGCTGACCGACCAGGGGCAACGTTTCTACGGTCACTGCCAGGAAATTCTCGGGCACCTCGAAAGCGCCACGCGCAGCTTTGCCAGCGGTCAGGAGCAGATCGCTGGCCCGCTGCGCGTCGCCGCACCGGTCAGCTACGGGAGGTTATGCATAGCACCTCTTATCGGCATTTTTCTGCAGCGCTATCCTGATGTGCGGATCGATTTGCGGTTGAGCGATCACAATGAAGACCTACTCATGGAGAACATCGATCTGGCGATCCGGATCGGGGTGGTGAAGAGCGAGGGACTGGTGGCCGTGTCCCTGGGCACCAGCCCCCGACGGGTATACGCCTCGCCTACATATCTGCAACGCCACGGCGTGCCACTCGAGCCGGGTGAACTGGCAGCCCACAACTGCATCGGCTTCACCTTGCTGGAGCACTACGACCGCTGGCGCTTCACGCAAAAGGCGGACGAGTTCGATATCGCCATCACAGGCAACGTCACCAGCAACAGCAGCGAGGCCATTCGTGAAATGGTGCTCTGCGGCTTGGGCATCTCCCTCTCTCCACAATGGCTGTTCGAAGCAGACGTTGAACAAGGCAGCGTGCAGAGTGTGCTCGACAATTACTTGGCCGCGGCACTGCCAGTCAGCGCAGTGTTCAGTCGAGAGCGGCGACATTCGGCACGGGCAATGGCGTTCATCGGTTTTCTGCGGGAGCACCTGCAAGTTTTCCCAGACGGGGCATAGGCCCGCCCCCAATGGTGCAATCGGAATGGCTTTCGGCCAGGTACCGTACAGGGTTGGATCAAGGTCGATGGGCTGTCATCCACGCTTTGACTATTCGAGCGTATTGCCGAGTTTTCTGCCTGACAAGCTATCCCTTGTTCCAAGGCTGATGTTGGTTCAGGCCAGCGAAAGATGAATGGCGGCTACCAGGGGGCTTCGGCTCGGAGCCCACCGTTGATCGAATACAGCCAATTGCGCGCAAGGTCTGCAATAATGACGGCCACCGCGGCACGAACTCGTGCCCTCATCCGGCATTCGGGTTTGGAGAACTCCATGCGTGACATTATTGACGGCTTTCTGCGTTTTCAGCGCGATGTCTATCCGCAACGCGTCGAGCTTTTCAGGCAGCTCGCGACGACACAAAATCCGAAGGCGTTATTCGTCACCTGCTCGGACAGTCGTGTTGTGCCCGAACTCCTTACACAGCGAGAACCGGGCGAACTGTTCGTGATTCGTAACGCCGGCAACATTGTGCCGTCGTATGGTCCCGAGCCCGGCGGCGTCTCGGCCACCGTCGAATATGCGGTCGCAGTCCTCGGCGTACAGGACATCGTGATCTGCGGTCACTCAGACTGCGGAGCGATGGGCGCGATTTCACGCTGCACGTGTCTGGACCATCTCCCGGCGGTCGCTAACTGGCTACGTCACTCCGACGCCGCGAAAGCGATTAACGCGGCGCATGAGTTCGACACGCCCCGCGCGAAGCTCGACGGCCTCGTGCGAGAAAACGTAATCGCACAACTGGCGAATCTGCGTACCCACCCATCGGTGGCACTCGCGCTCGAGCAGGGGCGAATGAATCTGCACGGCTGGGTCTACGACATTGAGGCTGGTTGCATTGATGCGCTTGATGGCGCGACACGACAATTCGTTTCACTTGCCGATTCGCCGAACACCGTGGCGATCGCTGCGCGCAACGGCAGACAGATGTAGTGGCGACAGGCAAGTGAGGGTGGTCGCATTACTTCCGGAGCATTTTCCCCCCGGCTAAGGTCTGCGAAGTTGCATTGTCTCTATCGGACAAGTTTGGGAGAAGACCATCCGTTCGAATGCCTGCCCGACGGGACTGGCGAGCGACCGGAACTGGCCGATTTCCGCCCTTCACGATAGGCAGAAATCGGCCAATTCCGGACCTTGGTGCTTTCGCTTCAAAGAAGACGTTCGCACCCACTCAAGCATTACAGCACTGGTTTGTCACTCCGCGCCTCGAGATTGGCTTTGAGCTGTTCGCTCATCGGCATGTTCAAATTCATTCCTTTTGGAGGAATCGGTGATTGAAACCACTTAGTGTATAGCCTTGCGAATTCGCCCGACTTCATGAGGCGGGTTATGGTGTCATCGACCAATTCCTTGAATTCAGGATCATCTTTGCGAAGCATGCAGCCATAGGGTTCTACTTGCAGCGCATCACCCACGACTTCGAGCGAGTCGGGATTTTTGGAGTTCGCCATGAGGCCAAACAGCAGGACATCGTCCATGGCAAACGCCACGGCACGATCATTCTCAACCAGCGCCAAGGAGTCGTCATAGTCTTTGCCCAAGACGACCTGTACGTCTAGATTGTTGTCGGCACTGTATTGACGGAGGACCTTCTCGTTCGTGCTGCCGGCGGTGCTGGCAACAGTCTTCTTTGCGAGATCGGCGTAGTTCTTTATGCCGGAGGTCTTCTTAGTCAATAAGCGCGTGCCGGTGTAGAAATGGCTAATTGCAAAAGCGACGTCCTTCCCACGCGCAGCGTTGTTAGTGGTGGAACCACACTCCAGATCGTATGTGCCGTTGACCAGCAACGGAATGCGGGTTTGCGAAGACACGGGAATGTAAACCACTTCCAAGTTTGGCTTCTTGAGCTTCCTGCGCACATCATCAACGATGGCATCGGTTAAATCGACTGAGAAACCCACGGCTTTGGTGGGGCTAATCAAGTAGCTGAAAGGTACCGATGCCTCGCGGTAAGACACGGTAATTTTGTTACTGTCGGCAACTTTTTCGAGTGTCTGCGCATTGGCGTGAGATGCGATGGCAGACAAGCCTGCGGCGAGGATTGTCGCTGCTACGAAATATGAGGTTTTCATAGGGCTCCCTTGAAAGCATGAAAAAGACAAAAACTTATCAAAAACACACTGACAAACGTAAAGGGTGAGCTCAAATTTCCGGCGTGGCTAAGAAAGGTCATTGGAAATAAAAAAGGTACGCCCAGGGACGGTAAAAACTTTGCGCCAGATCAAAGAACTGAATCATGTTGCGAAATCGCGCGAATTCCATCGGGATGTTCGGGCGGCAGATTAGGTAGTTTTCATTAAATTTATACCGTTCGGACCACCGGTTTCACTAGCACTGCAACGACTGAATTAACTGCTCGTGCATCCTCACGGAGAGGCCTGATCGGCGCGTCAGCTTAGGACTCCGCGCTGCCGATTGGAGTATTGGGGGTTGCGAAAACGAGGGAAGATGTTTCACTGCCACTTAGGCGCATCTAAAGCCTGGGGCTTAACGTATCGATCAACATGGACGCCGAGCGACGATGCTGCGTAGCAGTGGGCTAGGCCAGACCTTGAATGTCTGCTTCCCAAGCCTGCCGCTTCCGCTTTGCGTCGATTTTTGCCTGTCGTATCCGTCAGGTCGAGTCGAGATCGGCCGTCCTGCCGGGTGAAATCAAGCTGGGATCAAGCAATCCTATCGATGGTCAATCTAAAGCATTTTGACAATCTGCTTCCGGCCAAAATCGACCCCTGCCCCCAATAGAATTATCCCCATGATGGATTGGAACGTCTAACGACAAAGGCCATTAAAACAAAGGCTCACAGCAACGCTCCATCTCCAACGTACCAATTCTGTACCACCAATCCTTCTCAATCTAATTTTTCGCTATGGTTAACTGCGCGGCATCAGGCAGATAACGACCCGAAGCTGCCCTTCATGGAGCGCAGATCTTCCTGGTCACGGAAAGTATCCCGAAAAGGGAACGGAGCCCGGGCGATATCCGCTGCAAGCGTAACTGGCATATATTTTCCAATCCCGGCCCGCGCGCCGGGTTTACTGTTTTCGTTTGGCGGCCGACATCTTTCTGGATCTAAACCTGGGGGCCAGCGGAGGTTTGGTCGCGGGTTTTCCAAAGCGATAGCAGCACACCGCCCAGCAGCAAAGCCACCGTCACGCCCAGAGAAAGGACTGCCGGAATCTTGCCGATTATGCCGACCATGAAGATCTTGCCGCCGATAAACACCAGCACCAGCGCCACGGCGTACTTGAGGTAGGCGAAGCGGTGGATCATCGCCGCCAGAGCGAAATACAGCGCACGTAGGCCGAGGATGGCGAAAATGTTAGAGGTGTAGACGATGAAGGGGTCCTGGGTGATGGCAAAGATCGCGGGCACGCTGTCCACAGCGAATACCAGGTCGGCACACTCGATCAGCACCAAGGCCAGGAACAACGGCGTCGCCCAGACCACGGACTTGCCACTGGCATCCATCTGGTGGACGAAGAAGCGCCCTTCATGCAAGTGATCGGTCACCCGCATGTGTTTGCGCAGGAACTCCACCAGCAAGTTATCGCTAAGGTTCGGGTGGGCATCGACCTTGCTGAACAGCATCTTTACCCCGGTCAACAGCAGGAAGATGCCGAACACATAGAGAATCCAACTGAACTCGGCGATCAGCGCTGCACCGAGGCCAATCATGATAGCGCGCAGCACTATTACACCGAGAATGCCCCAGAACAGCACCTCGTGCTGATACTTACGCGGAATTGAGAGAAAACTGAAGATCATCGCCATCAGGAAAACGTTGTCCATCGACAACGATTTCTCGATAAGAAAGCCGGTATAAAAATCCATCCCGGCATCACCGCCCTTGACCTGCCAGACCCAGAGGCCGAACAGCAAGCCAGCCGTGATATAGCCAGCAGACAGCAGCAGACTTTCACGAACACCGATTTCTCGATGCTCACGGTGTAGCACCCCGAGGTCGAAGATCAACAGGCCCAAGACGATGCTGACGAAAACGAGCCACAACCAACTGGCGGTGCCGAGAAACTCGGCAAAAAAGAACGGTTCCAGGGCAGTCATGAGCCCCTCCTCTAATGTCGAAGTTGTACAAACTGCAACTCCGACATGGCAGCGATTCGCTGTCAGAGGGGCCCGGCGTTGTGAGGAAAAATTTAGAGAGGCGCGTGTGGTTTCTCAATCACTCAAGGGTTGCAAGTTATTTCAATAAGGGAGGCCGCAATTGAGGTCGGAATGACGATTGACAGAGATTGAACAGTCCCGGCTCTCTGGAGAAGTATAGAGACGGCCATCATAGTCGGAGCATATAGGTCCGCTTCTGGCCGATTGCAGCCTGCCACGATGGGCTGCAATCGACCCATTGCTGCCTGTCGTAATTGGTGTGGAATGTTTATGCATGGGGCGTTATTCCTTTGGTAAGGATTAGAAGGAGGCGCCGACACTGATCGCCGCGAAGTCGCGATCACCGCGGGTCCCGTAGCTGCCGTCGATGTAATCGGTGTAAGAGAGGCTCAGCGAATACTTGCTCATGAATGTCGCGTCCAGGCCCAGGCTCACCGAGCGCGAACCTTCGTTGAACGCCGAACCGTCGCCTGGCGAGTAACCCTTGACGTCATGGGACCAAGACAGGTTCGGGCGCAGGTCCAGTCCCTGCATCACGCTTGAGTAACTCCAGGTTGCACGCAGTCGATAACCCCAGGAAAAGGGCGTGACGAAACCTTCGTTATTGCAGTACTCAGGGCTGTTGGAAATGCTCAGGCAAACGCTGTTGTTGGCCAGTTCGCCACTGTTGTAGGCACCGGATCGGCCGTAACGGGGCCCGTATTTTCCTTCCAGGCCGCCGACATAGGTCGCGCCGATTTCGCCCACCAGCAGCAGCTGGTTCGCCCCCATCACCTGGCCAAGGGAATGCATCGCAGAGACTTGCGCCTGGGTGACTTCCTTGCGCCGGTAACCGTTGAACAGGGTCGAGTCGGTAGTCGGGCGCAGGCCGGGTTCGGACAACGGGCTGCGGCCTTCAACGTTGAGCAGTGACTGCAGCACATCGGTGCCGTTGAGCTGCACGGGCATGTTCGGGCGATAGCTGAGCTCGCCCTGAAGCGCCGTGCCGGTGCGCAGGTTGGTGGAGAAAGTCAGGCCGTACAAGCGAATGTCCTCAGGGTACTGCGCGAGGTACTGGGAGGTCCCCATGCGCAACGCGCCCGCCAGGGACTGGCCTGAGCTGGACGTCAGAAACGCGCCGCACCCGGCCGAAGGCACACCGAGATTGCTGCACAACTGCGGGGCGAAAGCGTTGTTGCTGAAGTACGGGCTGCTGACGGTGCCCAGATAAGGCGAGCGGCTGTGGTAGTTGGCGGCATACACACCGAATTCGGCGTCCAGCAGTGCGACATACCAGCGCAGCGACAAGCCCCACTGACCACTGTTGCGAGCATCCTGATCGCCTGCTCGGGGGATGCGTACGCCTTCCTCGTTCATGACCACGCCAAAAGGTCCAAGCCCTCGGTTTGCCGCTGCGAGGTTGACCTGTCGACCGCCGACATCGAGGCTTTCGCAACCCTCGGGAATGAAATCGTTGCCCGAAAAAAATGTGCCGCAGTTGTCCAGTTGCGTCTGTTCCCAATCCAACTGATAGAACGCATCAAGGGACAGCGCTTCATTGATGTTTTGGGTCACGTACAGCAGGTTGACCGGCACCAATGCGTCCTTGACCTCCGAACCCGGTCGACGCAACGCCGCCTGGTTGAAGGGGTTCACGACGTTCAAGCCACCCTGGATGAAAATGCTTTCGCCCCAGTTCACCACTTGTTTGCCAAGACGTGCCGAGCCTGGCTCACCGCTGATGTCGTAGAGGCGATAGACGAAAGCATCGAGCCACTGGAACCCGGCCGTCTTCGCCGAGGTTTTGCGGTTGTGGTCGTCGATGTCCTTGAAGCGTTGGCTGTGATCGCGCTGCGCCGTGTCGTACCAATAAGTACCGCGCACGAAAATGCCCAGGTTGTCGTGTTTGAGTTCCAGGTCGTGGGTACCTTTGAAGACCGTCGAGAACACGTCACCGGATCGATAATTACGCCGACCGTCATTACCGTTGGGGGCTGCCACCTGCAGTTTGTCCGGATTCGCGGTGCTGACGCCGACGCCCAGTGCCAGAGCAGAATCGAACTGGCCTTCTATCTCACCCAGTTCGAATTGCATGGCGCCGACGGGGGCTGCGAGCAGGCTGCACGACAGTAAAACTAGCGAGGACCGGAATCGGTCGGGAACGATAGCGTTCACTCTTAACCTCTTATTGTGTTTATTAGAGAGTGAGGGGATGAAGCACCGAGACCGAGCGAACAGGTTGGTCTCGGTGGCGAGGGGATGATAGGGAGGCGCCGGATTGGCTCACAAATAGCGTCTTTGGATCGTTGCCATAACACTTCGGCATGGGGCTCCGGAGTGACCGGTACACCCAGTTCGGCCAGCTAAAAAAGCTATACCCGGCATCAGTAACTGGTATTACGTTCGCCGTTGCGACGCTGTTTAGGATCGCCCCAGTCCTAACAGTCGACGAGAACAACAACGTGAACCTTGGAAACCTAATCAGTCGAAGTGCCAAGTACTGGCCAGAGCGAACGGCCGTCATCGATCGTCACACCCGAGTGACCTTCGCACAGCTGGAACAGCGCACCAATCAACTGGCCTCGGCGTTACTGGCCCAGGGCATCGACTCTGGCGAACACGTCGCCATACTTGCCGAGAACCGGGTCGAGCTGGTCGAGGCCGAAGTGGCTTTCTACAAGGCCGGCCTGGTCAAGGTGCCGGTCAACGCGCGCCTCTCGCTGGACGAAGTCATCCAGATTCTTAACGATTCCTGCAGCGTTGCGCTGATCACTACACCGGTGTTTGCCCAAGCTTTGGCCGCGCAACGGGCGCAGGTGCCTGCGCTGCGTCTCATCGTGGCGTTGGCAGAGGCGGGCGGCGACGTCGCCTACCCGACGCTGCTGAACCTGGGTGACACCAAACCGGTTAGTTGCGATCCGCCTGACGATGCACTGGCTGTGTTGCACTACACCTCTGGCAGCTCCGGTGTGTTGAAAGCGGCGATGCTCAGTGTCGGCAATCGCAAGGCGCTGATCCGCAAAAGCATCGCCAGCCCCACCCGGCGCGCGGCGCCTGGCGATGTCATGGCGCACGTCGGGCCGATCACCCATGCCAGTGGCATGCAGTTGATGCCATTGCTGGCGGTGGGTGCCTGCAACCTGCTGCTGGAACGCTACGACGATCGATTGCTGCTTGAGTCGATTCAACGCGAAGGCGTCACCCGGTTGTTTCTGGTGCCCGCGATGATCAATCGACTGGTGAACTTCCCCGGTGTGGAACGCTACGACCTGAGCAGCCTGCGCCTGGTCATGTACGGCGCAGCACCGATGGCGCCTTCGCTGGTCAAGCGCGCCATCGAAGTGTTCGGGCCGATCCTGGCGCAAGGGTATGGCGCCGGTGAAACCTGTTCGCTGGTCACTGTGCTCACCGAGCAGGACCATCTGTGCGAGAACGGCGACTATCGACGCCTGGCGTCCTGCGGCCGCTGTTATTTCGAGACGGACTTGCGGGTGGTCAATGACGAATTCCAGGATGTGAAGCCGGGCGAGATCGGCGAAATCGTGGTCAAGGGCCCGGACATCATGCAGGGCTATTGGCGGGCGCCCGAGTTGACCGCCGAGGTGATGCGCGACGGGTACTACCTCAGCGGCGATCTGGCGACGGTCGACGATGAGGGTTACGTGTTCATCGTGGATCGCAAGAAGGAAATGATCATTTCCGGCGGGTTCAACATCTACCCGACCGAAGTCGAACAGGTGCTCTACAACCTGCCGCAAGTTTACGAGGCCGCCGTCGTCGGTGTGCCGGATGAACAGTGGGGCGAAGCGGTGCGAGCCGTGATCGTGCTCAAGCCGGGTACCAAGCTCAGTGAAAGCGAGGTCATCGAGCATTGCGCGCAGACCCTGGCCGGGTTCAAGAAACCCCGCGCCGTGGATTTCGTCACCGAGCTGCCCAAGAACCCCAACGGCAAAGTTGTTCGCCGTCTTATCCGCGATGCCTACTGGCAACACAGCGACCGTCGCATCTGAACAGGAGATCACCATGTACCAGCCAAGTGAAAAGGCCAGCCAGATCATCGAGGCCATCGGTGGCTTCGTTCGCGACGAAGTCCTGCCCCTGGAACAGCGCGCAGGCCTGAGCTGGGCCGAGCCGCATCCGCACGAAGTGCTCAAGGAGGTCTGGAAGCGTTCCTGCGAGCAGGGTTTCTACAACATCATGCTGCCCGAGGCCATTGGCGGCGCCGGGCTCAATGTTTCGGATCTGTGCGCGGTGAAAGAAGCCACCGTGCTGACTGGCTCCATGCTGGCGCCGCATATCCTCGGAGAGTTATCCGGGCCGCCGCGCGTTGGCCATCTGTTCAAGGTGGCGAGCCCTTTCCAGGTAGAGGCTTTTCTGCAACCGGTATGCCGGGCTGAGAAAGCCGTATGTTTCGCGCTGACCGAGAGTGAGGCAGGTTCCGACGCCACGGCGATCAAGACCCATGCCCGTCGCGACGGCGACGATTACGTCCTCAACGGCAGCAAGCGCTTCATCTCGGGTGCTCCCTATGCCGATATCGCGGTGCTGCTGGCGGTCACCGGACCGGGTGGCGGCGCCCAGGGCATCTCGGCATTCTTCGTAGATCTCAAGGCGTCAGGTGTGCGGATCGAAAGCGACTACTCTGTGATGTCCGGTGGTGGTGCTCACGGCGATATTTTCCTGGACGACGTCCGGGTGCCGGTGGCCAACCGGATTGGTGAGGAGGGGCTGGGGTTCAAGCTGGCGATGGGACGCATCACGCTCAATCGTCTGCTGCATTGCCCGACGATGCTGGGCCTGGCAGGGTTGGCTTTGAACCTGTCGATTGATTACGCCCGCACGCGCAAGCAGTTCGGCCAGCCGATCGCAATGTTCCAGTCGATCAACCACATGATTGCCGACATGGCGACGGAACTGCATGCTGCGCGCAGCATGGTCTATGCGACCGCAGCGGTGAACGACGCAGGCGGCGATATCCGTACGCAGGCACCGATGTGCAAGCTGTTCGTCTCGGAGACCGCATTCCGTATCGCCGACCGGGCGGTGCAGATTCACGGTGGTGCGGGGCTGCTGCGCGGCAATGCGGTGGAGTGGATCTTCCGCGCGACCCGCATGATGCGCATCCTGACCGGTACCAGTGAAATTCAGCGCAATACCATTGCCAAAGGCGTTCTGATGCCTGGCTAGCAGTGCCGCCGCACGTCCGGTTGCAACTGGCCGGACGCTCAGACAAAAACAATAACGAGAGACAACCATGACTCACTCTGACACCCCCGGACGTTCAGGCACGGCCTGGATGGTTGCGGTACTGCTGGCACTGCTGATGCTGGTCAACTTCCTCGACAAGGTGGTCATCGGCCTGGTCGCAGTGCCGATGTCCAAAGAGCTTGGCCTGTCACCGACCGAGTTCGGCCTGGTGGGCGGCGCCTTGCACTGGTTCTTCGCTATTTCCGCAGTGGTCGGTGGCTTCATGGCCAATCGCCGGCCGACCCGCACGCTGCTCTTGGGCATGGGCGCGTTTTGGGCGTTGATCCAGTTGCCGATGCTGTTTGTTACATCCTTGTGGGCCATCGTGGCCTGTCGCGTGCTGCTGGGCATAGGCGAGGGGCCGGCGTCGCCGGTGGCGACCCACGCCCTGTACAAGTGGTTTCCCAATGACCGACGCAACCTGCCGGTGGCGCTATTGCATACCGGCAGTGCCTTCGGCCTGCTGGTCGCCGGCGCGATGATCCCCTGGGTCAGCGTGCATTACGGCTGGCGCATGAACTTCATCGTGCTGGCCGCCATCGGCGCGGTGTGGTGCGTGCTGTGGTGGCTGCTGGGACGCGAAGGCACGCTCGATCGTATTCGCCCTGGCCAGTTGAAGCAGGATGACGAGCGTGTGCCTTATCGAAAGTTGCTTACTGACAGCACGGTGCTGAGTAATTACCTGTGCCATTTCGCGGCCAACTGGTCATTGGCGCTGACCCTGACCTGGGTGCCGAGTTATCTGGAAAACGGCCTGGGTATCGATCCGATCATGACCGGCCGTGTGTTCGTGTTGTTTGTGGTCGTCACCACGCCGCTGAGCCTATTCATGGCCTGGCTTTCGCAGCGCCTGATGCGCGGCGGCATGGCGACGCGATGGTCGCGAGGCGCTTTCGTTTCGTTTTGTCTGATCGCCAGCGGTCTGCTCAGCGCTGCGCTGTTTCTACCGGGGCTATCGAGCATTGAACGGATCGTCTGCCTGACATTCAGCGGCGGTCTGGCGCTGGTGATGTACTCGGTGGGGCCGGCCATGCTCGCCGAGTTCACGCCGGGCAGCCAGCGCGCGGGAATTCTGGCGATCGGCAATGGCATCGCCTCGCTGGCCGGTCTGTCGGCACCGGTGGTCACCGGAATCCTGGTGCAGGGCGCCGGTGCCGAGCATCCGGCCGGTTATGGCGAGGGGTTTCTGGTCTGCGGCGCGGTGCTGGTGGTGGCGGGGCTGATCGGGTTGTGGTGGATGGATCCGCAGAAAACCCGCGAGCGGCTGCGAAATGTCGTCGGTGTCGCGCAGCCTCGGGTCAATTGAAACGCCGGGCGCTGCGCGATGCGGCGCCCTTACTGATCGCTCGTGTTCCGCTCTTCCTCCAGCGTACGTTCGATCAGACTGCCTTTCCAGCGGTCATCGCGCACCGCCTCGATCAAGAGCCCGCGCACCAAGTCGCGCATGCAGGTAGCCGCGAACGACAGCGGTTTGTGCTGCGAATGGGCCAGGGAAATGGTGCGGGTGATCCGTGGTTCCACGATCAGTCGTGCCGAGATCGGTTGCAGCAGTTCGGTAAGCGGTGGCCAGTTGCTGATGGTTGCCGCAAGGCCTGCACGCACCAGGCTGCTGATGCCCGGCGCCGACTGCTGCTCATAGCTCGAATCGAGCGTCACTCCGGCCTCCATCGCCGATTGCTCGATCCGCCGACGCAGGTGCAGGGCACGCGGTGGCATCACCAGCCGCGTGGCCGCCGCTTCGGCAAGCGTTATCGGCGAGTCGTCCGACTCAAGGGCAGGGGTGCCGACCCAATACAGGTCTTCAGTGAAGACCGGCTCGGCAATGACATGATCCAGCTCTTCGGCGTTGGGCACGACGCCGAAATCCACTTTGCCCAGTTCAATCGCCTGACCGCCTTCGCGACTCAAGCCATCCCATACCGTGAGTTTGATTCCCGGAAACTTGGCCTGTGCCTGGGTGATGATGGGCGGCAACAACAGCGCGGACGCGGTGGCCGGAATGGAAATCGAAACGTGACCCATCGGGTTGCCGCGACTCGACTTGAGCTCGTCCTTCACCGAATCGATCTGTTGGATCACCGACCGCGCCACTTCGTACAGCTGCCGTCCTGCATCGGTCAACTCAATGCCATCATGCTGACGGGCCAGCAGTTGCATATCCAGTTCGCTTTCCAATAAACCGATTTGGCGGCTCAGGGCAGGCTGGGCGATGAACGCCCGGCGTGCGGCATTGGAGAAGCTTCCAGCTTCGGCAATGGCGATCAGGTAACGCAGCTGTTTCAAAGTCATGGGCAAATCTCTGGCTATGCCGAAGTGCTATGGCAACTATCTGAAGACGCTATTTGTCGGGCCCCAGGGGCCTACTTAGTATCCATTGATACACATCCAGAGGCTATCCGACCACTCGAAAAGAATGATTTGCCACCTGTCCCGGCAGCCTTTTCAACGGTATCCGCCGGGACCTCCAGCTGTTCACTCTCTGATAAACACAATAAGAGGTTAAGAGTGATGACAACCCGCAATCGAGGTGTATTCCGTCCGTCCCTGAGGCCCGTCTCCTGCTGTCTGCTGTTTGCAATGACGTGTGCCACCGGCGCGCTGGCCACGGGCCAATTGCCCCCGGATCTGACGCCCATAGGCGCAGAACGCGGTGCTTCCCCTGACGGGCGAATTCCGGCCTGGCAGGGCGGGCTCACTTCCGCTCAGCAGCGACTGGAACGCAACGGCACGCCGGTCGATCCTTATGCCGGGGAGCGCCCGCTGTACGAAATCACCGCGCAAAATTACCAACATTACGAGGGCCAACTGACGGCCGGGCAAATCGCTTTACTCAAGCGTTTTCCCCAGACGATGAAACTGCCGGTCTATCCCACCCATCGCAGTGTCCCGATCTCCGCGCCGCTCGCCGCTTCGGCCGCGCGCAATGCCGCACATGCGCAGTTGGCGGATCAGGGCAATGGGCTTCGCGGGTTTGCCGGGGCCGTCGCTTTCCCCGTGCCGCATAATGGTCTTGAAGTGATCTGGAACCATCTGACGCGTAACCGCAACGCCAGTTACAGCCTGGTCTCCGACAGTGTCACACCAGTGGGCAACGGCCGCTTCACCCTGATGAGCGCACGTCAGGAATTGGCCCGCCCGGACGGACTGCCGGGGGCGGGGGCCGACAATATTCTTTACTACTTCACCTATCGCATGACGGCGCCGTCGCGGCTCGCCGGCGATGCGATGGTGGTGCATGAAACACTCGACCAGGTCGCCGAGCCGCGCCTGTCCTGGATCTATAGTTCGAGCCAGCGTCGGGTCAGGCGAGCGCCCGGTATTGCCTACGACACCACCGGACCCGGAACGGGCGGGCTGCGCACCGCGGATAGTCGCGACATGTTCAATGGCGCGCCGGATCGTTATGACTGGCAGTTGGTGGGCAAGAAGTTGCTGCACGTGCCCTACAACAGCTATCGCCTGGCATCACCTGATCTGCGTTACAGCGAGTTGATCCGCCCGGGACACGTCGACCCCGTGCCTACCCGCTACGAACTGCACAGGGTGTGGGAGGTGATCGCGACCCTCAAACCCGGCACCCATCACATTTACGGCAAGCGCCGTTATTACATCGACGAAGACACCTGGGCGATTCTCGAGGCCGACCTTTACGATCAACAGGGAACGCTTTGGCGTACCACGGGTGCGCACAGTTTTTATCACCCCGGTGGCGAGGCGGCGGTCAATGCCATGGAGGCAACCTATGACTTGAAGAGCGGTCGTTTTCACGTTTCGGGCCTGATCAATGAACAGCGCATGCCTTATGTCTTCAACCTGCCCACGAGCCTCTCGTATTTCTCGCCGGGCGCCTTGCGCAGCTTTGGAGTGCGCTGATGGCGATGCCGCCAAAGCGCCGTGGCTTGACTGACATTCTGCTTGGCCCGGGAGAGTCGCCCGATCCGCGATTCACACTGGCCAACGAGCGCACCTTTCTCGCCTGGATTCGCACGTCGCTGGCCTTGCTCGGAGGCGGGATCGCCATCGAGGCCCTCACGGCCCAGGTGTTCGAGGCGCGGTTGCGAATGGTCATGGCGGTCAGTCTGCTGATACTGAGCCTGATGGTCAGCGCGGGTGCGTGCGTACGCTGGCTGCGGGTCGAGCGTGCGCTGCGCCAGCGTCGAGCACTGCCTTTGCCGGCGCTGGCACCGTCACTGGCAATGGGCTGTGTAGTCGCCACGGTGTTGGTCAGCGGCGTGCTCTGGCGGCACTGGCATGGGTGATCCGGGGTTGCAGGCCGAGCGCACGGAACTGGCCTGGCGACGTACTCTCCTGGCGCTGATTGCCGTGGTGATGCTTGCCGGACGGTTGGGCGATCCGCTGCCCACGGGGATGGGGGTCGTCGCGGCGTTGATACTGCTTGCCAGGCAGGGGCGTCGGTATCGACAGGGGTTGGCTATGTTGCAGGTCGAACGCGCGGTTCCGGCACCCTGGACGATCTTCGCATTGGGTGCGGTGGTTTGCCTGCTAAGTGTCAGCGCGATGCTCGCGTTGTTGAGCGGCGCCTGAAGCGCCGCCCGCAGCCACTCAGGGCGTCACGATATTGAATCGTGCATCAGCGTCTTCAAGGCCACCCATGAAGCGTAGGAATTTCACCTTTTCACCCTTGATGGTGATATCGCCCACCGTCGCTTCTTTCAGAAAACCCGTCTGCTTCAGCGCGATCCGGTCCAGAGTGGACTTGCTCATGCTGATCTCGACGTCGGCCTGCTCATGCCGAGTCAGATCTCGATGGGTGAGCACGCCATTTCGCAGGGTCAGGGCGTAGTCCTGGTCGAGGTCGGTAAACCGCCAGTTGATAGTCAGGTCGCTGTCGCTGGCTTTGAGCGCATCTACGCGCCCCCCCAGATAGTCGAAGAACAGCGTCGGCGTCAGTGCGCGCACCATGTCATCGACATTGCCGCCGCTGCCGGTCGCCGCGGCCACACCGTCGCGCAGTTCCTGAGCGCCGCTGAGGTAGGCGTTGCGCCAAGTGGCGTTCTCGCTCTGGTAGCCCATCTGCTCCAGCGCATCGGCCTGCAAGTGGCGCGCCTCGCTGTTGTCCGGTTCGGCGAATACCAGGTGATTGGTCAGTTGCGCCACCCAGCGATAATCCCCCTCGCCGAAGGCCTTGCGCGCCTGGCTCAGCACCTTTTCGGCGCCACCCATGGCTGCGACGTAACGCTTGCCGGCTGCCTGCGGTGTCAGCGGATCGAGGTTCGCCGGGTTGCCGTCGTAAAAGCCCATGTAACGCTGGTACACCGCACGCACGTTGTGACTCAGCGAACCGTAATAATCACGGTTGTACCACTTGCTTGCCAGTCGCGGCGGCAGGGAGGTCAGGGTATCGGCGACTTCCATGGGTGTGAGGCCCTGATTGATTAGGCGCAGGGTCTGGCTGTCGATGAAGGCGTACATGTCGCGCTGGTCGGCGAGGTAATCGCGTATCTGCGCACCGCCCCAGGTGGGCCAGTGATGCTGGGCGAAAACCACGTCGGCCTGATCGCCGTAGCGCACCAGTGACTGGTCCAGATAATGCGCCCAGATCTTCGGGTCCCGCACCAGAGCGCCGCGCAAAGTGAGCACGTTGTGCTGCACATGAGTGGCGTTCTCCGCCATGCACAGAGCCTTGAAACGAGGAAAATAGATGTTCATCTCTGCCGGCGCCTCGGTACCGGGGGTCATCTGGAACTCGACCTCGATACCGTCCAGCGTCAGGCGCTCCAGCGGCTGAGCAATTTCCCGAGTTGGCGCGATGAGGCTGACGGTCGCGTCTACCGGCACACCCTTGCCCAGCCCGGCGTCTACCTGACCGCGGTCACTGCGGGGCAGGGGCGCGCCGTACATGTATTGCGCGCGACGCTTCATCGCCGGTCCCGCCAGCACGTTTTCGCCGATGGCGTGTTCGAAGAAGCCTTGTGGCGCGATGACCTGGACCTTGCCGGCCTTGACATCGGCCTCATCGATCACCCCTCGCACGCCACCAAAATGATCGACGTGGGGATGCGTGTAGATCACCGTCGTGACGGGCTTGCGTGGACGGTGTTTGAAATACAGCTCAAGACCGGCCCTGGCGGTTTCGACCGAAAACAACGGGTCGAGAATGATCAACCCACTGTCACCTTCGACGATGGTCATGTTCGCCAGGTCCAGGCCACGAATCTGATAGATGCCCTCCGTGACCTGGAACAAACCGGCAATGGTGTTGAGCTGAGCCATGCGCCACAGACTGGGATTGACAGTGGCAGGTGCGCTCTGCTGGTTCAGGAAAGCGTATTGACTCAGGTCCCAGACTGTCTTGCCGTCTGCGTTGGCAATGACACCGTCGTAGCGTTCGATCAGGCCGCGCCTTGCCGCTTCGAAGTCTGCCGTATCGGAGAAGGGCAGCCTTTGCAGCCACGCCTGGTTGTTGTGACGGGTGACGTCGGTTGCGTCTTTGGCCGGCGTCGCGGCGAAAGCGCCGATCGGGGCCAGCAGGGCAAGTGCCAGCAAGGGCTGTTTGAAGCGCATGGAAGGGTCCTTGTTATTGTTGAGGCGATCCACTCTAAGGAGCACGTCGGACGGCATCCAATACCAGAGCGGCATGGTGGCTATCGCGTTGCGCGATGGCTCAAGTGGCTCCAATCGTCATGATTTGCTCCACCAGCCACCCCAGCGCAGGGTCATGCTGACGATGCGTCAGGTGCACCAGTTCCAGTTCGAAGGGCTCCAGCGCAAAAGGCAATTCAAACAATTCAAGGGGCAGCAGCGTGGCGAACTGTTGCGCCAGCGTCATCGGCAGCACGGCGCACAGATCCGTGGCCGCCACTAGATGGGCGGCCTGCAGGTAGTTGGGTGTGGTATAGACGATCTGCCGTGCGAGATTTTGCTCGGCCAGCCATTGATCGACCATGCCTCGGGTCTGACCGCCATGCACCCACAGGTGGCGCATCCGCAGAAACGCGTCCAGGGTCAAGCCGTTGCCCATTTCCGGGTGGCCTTGGCGCACCGCGACCCGCAACGTCTCGCGGCGCCACAGATGCCGGCCAAAGCGTGCCGGCACGTCATCGAAACGGCCTAGCACCAGGTCGAGTTCGCCGCGATCCAGTGCTTCGGCCGGCAGGTCCGGTGTCAGGTGCGCGACATCGATACGCAGCAATGGCGCTTGTAGCTGAAGATGTGCCAGCAAGGGCGGCATGCACATCTGCTCGACGAAGTCGGTGACGGCAATGCGTAGCTGGCGTTGGCTGTGTTGCGGTTCGAAGGCATCGCCGATGACCAGGGTCTGCTCGATCTGCTGCAACGCTGCGCGGATTGGCCCTTCCAGCGCCAGCGCCCTGGGGGTAGGGCGCATGCGACGTCCGACGCGCACCAGCAGCGGGTCGCCCAGTTGATCCCGCAAGCGCGCCAGGGCGTTGCTGACGGTCGGTTGAGTCAGAGACAGACGCTCGGCTGCACGGGAAACGTTCTGCTCGCGAAGGAGCATGTCGAAGACCCGCAGCAGATTCAGATCGAAGTTCAATGTATTCATGCACGGAATATATGGCATGTAAAAATGAAATTTCAAAAATACTTGATGCCTGCTTAGTGTGACGGCTGTTCTTTTTTTCACAAAAGCAGGAGCGCCGCGCGTGAGTAACTCTTTTGAAATCCAGCAGGTCGCCGTCATTGGTGCCGGCACCATGGGCCGGGGCATTGTTGTCAGCCTCGCCAGTGCCGGGTTGTCGGTGTTGTGGCTGGAAAGCAATGCCGCCACCCTCGACGCGGGCCTGACCATGATCCAGCAGACCTGGGCGCAGCAAGTCGATAAACAACGCATCACCCAGGCCCAGGCTGACGACAATCTGCGCCGTGTGCGGGCGGTGGCCGATTACGCCAGCCTGGCCGACGCCGACATTGCGATCGAAGCGGTTTATGAGAACCTGGAAATCAAGCAGGCGATCTTCCGCGAACTGGATGCTCATCTGAAGCCGCAGGCGATTCTGGCCAGCAATACCTCTGCACTGGATATCGACAGCATCGCCGCCGTGACTGGCCGCGCATCGCAGGTCTTGGGCCTGCACTTTTTCAGCCCGGCTCACATCATGAAACTGCTGGAAATCGTGCGCGGCAAGCACACCCAGAGCGCGGTGCTGCAAGTGGCGCAGGCCCTGGGCCAGCGCATCGGCAAGGTGGCGGTAATCGCCGGCAATTGCCCGGGCTTCATTGGCAACCGCATGCTGCGCAGCTACGTCGCTGAAGCACGCAAGCTCCTGCTTGAAGGCGCGTTGCCGCACGAAGTGGATGAGGCGTTGCAGCAATTCGGTTTCGCCATGGGACCGTTTCGCATGTATGACGTGGTCGGCATCGATCTGGAGTGGCGCGCCCGTCAACTGGCCGGTCAGGGCATGGAGGCACCCTTGGTGCAAATCGACAATGCTCTGTGTGAGCTCGGTCGCCTGGGACAGAAGACCGGCGAGGGTTACTACCGATACGCTCCCGGAAGTCGCAAGGCGGAGCATGATCCGCAGGTCGATGCGCTTGTGCTCAAGGTTTCCCAGGGCCTGGGCTATCGCCGCCGCGTCATAGAACCGCAGGAAATTCTCGAACGTTGCCTGCTCGCGCTGGTCAACGAAGGCGCGAAAATTCTTGAAGAGGGCATCGCTGCCAACAGTCATGACATCGATCAGGTCTGGATCAATGGCTACGGTTTTCCCGCCGAGATCGGCGGGCCGATGACTTGGGCAGATTCGCAAGGGATTAACGCAATTGGCGCTCGCCTCGAACGCTTGCAGCAGGTGCTGGGCGAGCACTGGTGCCCCGCAGCGCTGATCGACCAATTGAGCATCCGCAACAAGCATTTCGGCGAAGTGGCGGGGGAACTGGCATGAACTATCAGGCTCCGTTGCGAGAGGTGCGTTTTGTTCTGCACGAACTGTTTGACGTCTCGGGTCACTGCGAACAACTGGGCATCGACCTGGACCGCGACACGCTCGATGGCATTCTGGAAGAAGCGGCGCGTTTTGCCGGCGAAGTGATCGCACCGCTCAACCGCAATAGCGATGAACAGGGTTGTCAGCTTTCGGGTGGCGATGTCCGCACCCCGGACGGCTTCAAGGAGGCCTATGGTCAGTACGTCGACAACGGCTGGGCGAGCATGACCGGCCCCATGGAGTTCGGGGGGCAGGGTCTGCCGCAAATGGCGTCGGCCAGTTTCCATGAAATGCTGATGGCGGCGTCGTTGTCCTTTCGCATCTATTCGGGGCTCACCGAAGGTGCGGTGCTGGCGTTGCATCGCCATGGCAGCGAAGCGCTCAAGCAAGCCTGGTTGGGCAAGATGGTCAGCGGGCAGTGGACTGGAACCATGTGTCTCACCGAGCCCCAGGCCGGCACCGACCTTGCCTTGTTGCGCACTCGCGCCCAGCCCGATGTCGATGGCAGCTTCGAGATTACCGGCAGCAAGATTTTCATCAGCGGCGGCGAGCAGGACCTGACGGACAACATCATTCATCTGGTACTGGCCCGCTTGCCCGATGCACCGGCAGGGGTCAAGGGCATCAGTCTGTTCCTGGTGCCCAAGGTGTTGCCAGATGGTCGGCGAAATGCCCTGAGCTGTGGTGCGCTGGAGCACAAGATGGGCATCAAGGGCGCTTCCACCTGCGTGATGAATTTCGACGGTGCGCGAGGCTGGCTGATCGGCGAGGCCAATCAAGGACTGGCCTGCATGTTCACCATGATGAACGACGCGCGTTTCCAGGTCGGCCTGCAAGGCTTGGGTATCGCCGAGGCTGCGTTCCAGGGTGGTTTGAGCTACGCCCGCGAACGCTTGCAATCGCGTTCGCTGACCGGTGCCGTGGCGCCGGATAAGCCGGCTGATCCGATCATCGTCCACCCCGATGTGCGACGCATGTTGCTCACCCAGAAAACCCTTACCGAAGGCTGTCGGATGCTGGGCATCTACACGGCGCGGCAACTGGACCTCGAACACGCAGCGCAGGAGCCTGAGACCCGGCGCGCGGCCTCCCGTCGCGCCGCGCTGCTGATCCCCATCGTCAAGGCGTTCTTCACCGATGTCGGTCAGGAAGTCGCGAGCCTTGGCGTGCAGCTGTATGGCGGCCATGGCTACATCCGGGAGTGGGGCATGGAGCAACTGATGCGCGACAGCCGTATCACCCAGCTCTATGAAGGAACCAATGGCATTCAGGCGCTGGACCTGGTTCGCCGCAAACTGCTTGGCGACGGTGGTACGGAGCTGAACGCGCTGATCGAAGAGTTTGGCCGGCACGTCGATGCGGCCGGCGCTCACGTCGAACTGCAGGGGATGGCGGTCGCAGTCGCCCGACGACTCGAAGAATGGCGCGCACTCGGCGCTTCCATCATCGAAGCCTGCCAGCGAGAGCCGCAGGAAATCGGCGCAGTCTCGGTGGATTTTCTCGCCTATTCGGCCTACGTCCTGCTGGCGGGTTTCTGGTTACAGGCGGCGCTGCGAGCCAGCACCGAGTTGGCCAATGGCAGCAGCGAAACAGCGTTCTACCAAGCCAAGCTGCACGCTGCCGATTTTTACTGGCGCCGCGTATTGCCGCGCGCCACGGCTCATCGCGAGGCGTTGCTCGGCGGCGCTGACTGCCTGATGGCCGTGCCGGCCTGCGACTTCGCGTGTTGATTGCAGACCCACAATAATAAGGAGGCGCTGCCATGCAGCCATTCAGCTTTGCTACCACCGCGCAGATTCTCTGCGAAGCCGGCTCGGTCCGGCGTCTGGCCGGCCTTTGCCGCGAGCGTGGAGCGCAGCGTGTATTGATCGTCACCGATCCGGGGATCGTCCGGCTGGGACTGTTGGATGACGTGTTGCCCGGCTTTACCGAGGCGCAGGTCGCTGTGGCGATTTTCAGCGAGGTATCGGCCGACCCGAGTCAGGCGTGTGTGCTGGCCGCCACGCAACGCGCGCAGCATATCGGCGCGGACCTTATTGTAGGTTTCGGCGGTGGCAGCTCGATGGACGTCGCCAAATTGGTCGCGTTGCTGGCCAGTCCCGATTGCGCGCAGTCTATCGCCGAGTTGTACGGCGTCGACAAGGTGCGCGGGCGACGTCTGCCGCTGATCCAGGTGCCAACAACTGCGGGGACCGGTTCGGAGGTCACGCCGATCGCGATCGTCACCACCGGCGACACCAGCAAGCTGGGCGTGGTCTCGCCATTGCTGCTGCCGGATCTGGCAGTGCTGGATGCCGCCTGCACATTGGGTCTGCCGCCGGCCGTGACAGCCGCGACGGGAATCGATGCCATGGTGCATGCGATCGAGGCCTACACCAGCAAACTCAAGCGCAATCCTCTGTCGAGCCTGCTGGCTCGCGAGGCGCTGCGGCTGTTGTCCGGCAATCTGCACCAGGCGGTGCATGAGGGCAGCAATCTGGCTGCTCGTCAGGACATGCTGCTCGGCGCCTGTCTTGCGGGCCAAGCGTTTGCCAATGCGCCGGTTGCGGCGGTGCATGCGCTGGCCTATCCGTTGGGCGGGCATTTCCACATTCCCCATGGGTTGGCGAATGCGCTGGTTTTGCCCCACGTGCTGCGATTCAACCTGCCCGTCGCGACGGCGGACTATGCCGAGTTGGCGCCGGTGATTCTGGGCGAGCGCTTGAAGGCGGGGGGGCATCGTGACCAGGCCGAACAGTTCGTTGCAGAACTGGCGCAACTGGGTCCCCGTTGCGGGCTGCCAGACCGCCTGCGCGATACCGCAGTCACCAAAGAAAGCCTGGCTCGACTGGCGGCGGACGCGATGCAACAGCAACGCCTGCTGGTGAACAATCCGCGTGAAGTCAGCGAAGCCGACGCCCTGGCGATCTATGAGGCGGCATATTGATGAGCCACCCGAGACAACGCGACAGCTACCGGCACTTCACGACGATCGCTACCCGCTGGCATGACAACGACGTTTATGGACATGTGAACAACGTCGTCTACTACAGCTTTTTCGACACTGCGGTGAATCGTCTGCTGATCGAACGAGGCGGGTTGGATATCCACCACGGACCGGTCATCGGCCTGGTGGTGAACTCAAGCTGCGATTACTTCGCGCCGGTCGCCTTTCCACAACTCATCGAGGTCGGTCTGTCGGTGACCCGGCTGGGTAACAGCTCGGTGTCCTACCAGCTAGCGGTATTTGCCGATGGTCACGACCTGGCCAGTGCGCTGGGACGCTTCGTACACGTTTTCGTCAACCGGCATGATCGCCGCTCGGTGCCCATTCCCGAAGAGCTGCGCGGGGCCTTGAATAAATGGCTTTGTGACGGCTTATCTTCCCCGAACAAGGAATTGCAAACATGAAGGACGCCGTCATCGTAGCCACTGCCCGCACGCCGATCGCCAAGGCGATGCGCGGTGCATTCAACGACTTGAAGACGCCGAGCATGACCGCCATTGCCATCCGCGCCGCCGTCGAGCGCGCCGGCATCGAACCTGCGCAGATCGAGGATCTTGTGCTGGGTACCGCCATGCAAAGCGGTACGGCGGCAATCAACCCGGCGCGCCTGTCGGCGTTGGCGGCCGGGCTGCCTGTCTCAGTGAGCGGACAGACCATCGACCGCCAGTGCGCATCGGGTCTGATGGCCATTGCCATTGCCGCCAAGCAAATCATGGTCGACGGCATGCTGGCGACCGTTGGCGCCGGACAGGAACAGATCAGTCTGGTCCAGCATGCCCACAACCAATTGGCGAGCGAGGCCTACGACGCCAATGTGCTGCGCATGAGCGAACACGCCTACATGCCGATGCTGCAGACGGCCGAGTACGTGGCGCGACGGTATGGCATCAGCCGTGAGTCGCAGGACACCTACGCGCTGCAATCACAGCGACGTACTGCTGCCGCTCAGGCGGCTGGACTGTTCGCCGACGAAATCATTCCAGTCTCTACGCGCAAGCGGGTCGTCGATAAGGAAAGAGGCGCGGTCAGCTATCAGGACGTCCGGCTTTCTGCGGACGAAGGCAATCGCCCCAATACCGTACTGGCGGATCTGCAAGCGCTGAAACCGGTGGTGGAGGGTGGCTGTGTCACGGCGGGCAACGCCAGCCAGTTGTCCGATGGCGCCAGTGCCTGTGTATTGCTGGAAGGGAGTTTGGCGGCTCGACTGGGGAGCACACCGTTAGGGCTTTATCGCGGCATCGCCGTGGTCGGTCTGGCGCCGGAAGAAATGGGGATCGGACCGGTACTGGCGGTGCCTCGTTTGCTGCGTGAACACGGTTTGACGGTGGACGACATCGGCTTGTGGGAGCTCAACGAAGCGTTCGCCTGCCAGGTGCTGTACTGCGCCGAGCGATTGGGCATCGACCCAATGAAACTGAACGTCAATGGCGGTGCGATTTCCATCGGGCATCCCTACGGCATGAGCGGGGCGCGTATGGTTGGTCATGCATTGCTGGAGGGAAAGCGACGCGGGGTGAAGTTCGTGGTGGTGACGATGTGTGTGGGCGGCGGGATGGGAGCGGCGGGATTGTTCGAGGTGTTGTAACCGAAGCCCGAATATGGATTGGCAGCGTGCAGGCTGACGTTCAGAAAAACCTTCCGAGTGTCAGCAGAAAAGCCGGTCAGTTAGATCGGCTTTTTTGTTCTTCGCAGCCCACTAAAACCATAGCCTATGGGCATGCGCTGTGACGGCAACGGGAATTGAAAAAAGAAATGGGTACACGGTGAATCGGTCCTGATTCTGTAGACGCATTAGAAGGACTGCTTCTGGCCGATTCTGTTGAAAAAGTCGGATTTTCAGCTCGCCTGAACTCAGGCACGGCCTTTAGCGGAGAACCTACTCACCACATTGAGTGGTTTCTCGGCCCTTCGTTGACCTTTGCTGCTCTGTTATTGGGTTAGTTTGAGGTTTTTTGCTTCGTGCAGGCGCACCTATCCCGTAGCAGGTGGCCCTTGAGATGCAAGTTTGGCCAGACGCCGCAGGTTCTGTACCGCGGCCGCCAGCGTAAACTCATCGGTCGCGCCACTCATGCCACGTAGTCGCAAGCGATCCAATTTCAGGATGCGCTTGAGGTGGGCAAACAACATTTCGACCTTCTTACGTTCGTGGCGAGAGCGCACGTACGCAGGTGTCGCTGCGATGCGCCGAGCCACATCACGAGCAGCTTCATGGACGCTGCGGGCGATCTTGCGAAACGCAGTGTTCGGGCAGCACTTGGCTTTCATCGGACACGTCGCGCAGTCGGTCTGCCTGGATCGGAAGATGATGGTGTTGGCTTTGGTGACGTGCGAACGCTCGTTCTTGAAGGCTCGCCATTCGCTACGTAATGCATTGCCGGCCGGACAGCGGTATTCCTCAGCCTCTTCATTCCAGTGGAAATCGTTGCTCGAAAAACTGTCGTTCTTACGCTCGGTTTTGTCCCACACCGGCACATGCGGCTCGATGTCCTTTTCCTCTACCATCCAGGCCAGCATCGGCGCGGTACCGTAAGCGGTGTCGCCAATCAAGCGTTCCGGCTTGATGTCGAACTGCGCTTCGACCCGATCGATCATCGTCTTGGTGCTCTCGACTTCTGCGGTTCGATGAGCCGGTGTGGGTTCCACATCCATGATCACGCCGTGCTCGGTATCGATCAGATAATTCGTAGAGTAAGCGTAGAATGCTGGGCCACCTGGAGCAGCGGTCCAGCGGGCTTGAGGATCAGTCAGCGATAGGCGCTTCGGTAGCGTTTCGGCCAGAGCTTCTTCATCGAGAGCTTCAAGGTACTCGCGCACAGCGCGGGTGCTCAGGGCTGGATCGCTCCAGTTGACCTGTTCATCACCCGGTACACCGCGCTGTCGACTCGCATCCGCTTTGATGATGCTGGCGTCCACGGCAAAGCCTTCGCCCTTGACCAGGCCGGCGTCCATGCAACGACGCAGCACTTCATTGAACAGCCAGCGAAACAGATCGCTGTCCCGAAAACGGCCGTGTCTATTTTTGGAAAAGGTCGAGTGGTTGGGGACTTCATCTTCAAGGCTCAACCTGCAGAACCAGCGATACGCCAGGTTCAAATGGGCCTCTTCGCACAGCCGACGCTCTGAGCGAATGCCGTAGCAATAGCCCACGATCAGCATGCGGATCATCAGTTCGGGATCAATCGACGGACGCCCAATCGGGCTGTAAAAATCGGCGAGGTAATGGCGCAAGTCGCTCAGATCGAGACACCGATCAATGCTACGCAGAAGGTGATTGGCGGGGATGTGATCTTCAAGGTTGAACGAGTAAAACAGTCAAGCCTGCCCACTCGATACCTGTCCCATCATGCTGCGTGCATCCCTGCTGGCCAATGCCGAAATTTTGCTGGAGGCCAGCCAGGGAGCTACTTTTTCAACAGAATCGGCCGATTACAGCCGATCATTAAGTGGAGAACATCGCCTTTAGCGCTGAAGTCGGGTAGGTGACTTCGCCGGACGGTTACGCTGCACCCTCGTCTTCGATTCGTTGTGAAATCTTGATCCAAAAGGAGCGATTTAGAACCGAACCGGCATGCCAAAACCCGGTTAGTCGAATTGTGTGCCTTTTTGAATCAGCTCGACTTTGTACCCGTTGGGATCTTCAATGAAAGCGATTATCGTGCGTCCATGTTTCATGACACCTGCTGGCCGAGGAACGCGATAACCCAGAATTGCTGCGCGGTTGCACACCGCTTCTGCATCCTCAACCTCGATAGCGACATGCCCATAAGCATCGCCAAGTTCATAGCTATCCTGTCCCCAATTTCGCGTCAGTTCCAAGACGGCAGATTCTGTCTCCGGGCCATACCCGAGGAAAGCAAGGGTGAATTTGCCCTCCGGATAGTCTTTCCGTCTCAAAAGGCTCATGCCGAGCACTTTGGTGTAGAAGTGAATGGTTTTATCCAGATCTACTACGCGTAGCATGGTATGTAGGATGCGCATTAGTTTCTCCGCTGCAGCATCGGCCCGCAAGGCCGACATCTCTTAGAAGGCTTTCTCTAACAGAGACGAAAGCCGTGCGTCCACGCCCTATCTATCGCGAGCCCTTGAGGCCAGAAGATTAAGGTCATTGGATGCCTTTGCGAGGCCGATGTTAAGCTTACACTGGATTCACTAAAAGTGACAAAAAGTGAGCAGTGCCATCACAAAAGGAAAATGTCTTGAAGCTTTCACAGCTCGGTTTTTTTTGCGCCGTCGTAGAGCACGGCACAATAGCCGCCGCCGCCGTACAGCTGAATTGCGTACCCTCGAACATCACAACAAGGCTACGAGAGCTTGAAAACCAGCTGGGTGTCGTCCTGTTCAACCGAGAAAAAAACCGGTTGCTGGTTACACCCGAAGGTAGACTGGTCTACCGCAACGCAAAATTGCTCGTCGATCTCGCGGCTGAAACACGTTCGCTTTTTTCGACCGATTCCATTAATGGTGTGCTTCGAGTCGGGGCGCTGGATGTAGCGCTGGCTAATCATCTACCCCAGCGTCTCGTGCGGTACCGTCTTGAGGCGCCGGGGGTAGATCTCCACATCCGTCCGGAGCACTCGTTACACCTGGAGCGACTTTTGATCGATGGCGAGCTTGATCTGATCCTCACTGATGGCCCAATCGAGCATCCGTTGCTTGAAAGCCGCTTAGCCTTTCGTGAACGCTTACTGAGAGTGGTACCGAAGGCTTTCTCCTCGCCCACCCCCGAAGGCCTGGCTGGACTTGAACTGTATGTATTTGGTCGCACCTGTCACTACAGACACCAGGTTGACAACTGGCTTGAAAGCAACGGCATCCAGCCTCGGGCGATTCTGGAAATCGAGTCGTATCCGAGTATTTTTGCATGTATAGCAGAAGGGTTAGGCTTCGCCTGTGTGCCGGAAAGTTATGTCGACCGTTACGCTAGCCAAGCGGATACATTTCAGGCCGATCATGTGCCTGGCCTGGACTCGAGCGATATCTATTTCGTCTGGCGAAAAAGTCAGCAGTCGCCCTTAATAAAAAACTTCATCGAGATAATTGATATTCAGAGCAATTGGTCGTTACCGAGTCCAAAAAGCCGCGCTGGTGCTGATCATGGTGGACGGTAAAGGGTACCCCGCACGTAAAAGATACGTTGTTTAGCAGAAACCAGCGAATACCTTCCTGACGAAAACCAAGGGGCGTTGCTGCGATTCTTGTCAATGCCAAGACCCGGGTCGACGCCACTTACCACAACCAATACCTGAACCACGGGCAGTTGGAACCGCCTTCTGCGCTGGCCAAATTCAATCCGGACGGTTCGCAGGAGGTCTGGCTGCCGAATCAAGCGCCGGACATGTTCCGTGCGGACATAGTCAAACGCACTGGTCTGGAGCTTTCCCGCATCACATTGCATTCGCCGCTGGTGGGTGGATTCTTCGGGCGGCATTTTCTGTACGATTCCGCCAGCCCGTACCCGCAGGCCATCAATTTGTCCAAGGCAGTGGGGCGTCCGGTGAAACTAATTTGGAGTCGCGAGGAAGGGTTCAGTGCAGGACGTGCCAATTTCCAGTATGGCGAACGCGATGCAGTGGTGGTGGTGGTGGTGGTGGTGGATGAAATTGGCCGAGAAATTGCCTCGAGTCGAGAAGGCAAAGTCAGCCAACGGCGCCAATCTGATACTGTTTTTTATATTTGATCTGAGCCTTTTTTAGTGAGCCGGTGCTCTATAGGGTGCGCGTCCGACGCACCCAGTGAAGCATTGGAGATCAAGCCGATACGGGTCAACGTCGTCTCGCCAGGTGTCGTCGACACCCCGACTCGGGACTTCCTGAGCCGCGAGGATCATCAAGGTCTTCTCGAAAGCGTCGCGGGTAGCCTTCCGGTAGGTCGGGTCGGCCAAGCTGATGATCTTGCAGACGCTGCGCTGTCAATG
The DNA here is from genome assembly GCF_014596605.1 of Pseudomonas sp. PSB11. Taxonomy (NCBI): domain Bacteria; kingdom Pseudomonadati; phylum Pseudomonadota; class Gammaproteobacteria; order Pseudomonadales; family Pseudomonadaceae; genus Pseudomonas; species Pseudomonas sp. PSB11. The sequence continues at coordinate 356,344 of NZ_NOIO01000002.1, read as the reverse complement.
ATGGGAAATGGCTTCATCAAAGGCACCGTGCTCCACGTCGATGGTGGTGGTCGCATTGCCTGACGCTAAGCCTTTCCACTTCACCATGAGGATTTTGAAATGAGCGATAAACACGTAGCACTTGTCGTTGGTTCCAGCGGGATCATCGGCAGCGCTTTGGTCGACACGCTGTTCAGTGCGCCTGAATGGTCCGTGCGGGCTTTGCGTAAAACGAACCTGCCGGGCGTCGAGGCCATCGATTGTGATCTAAGCGATGCTAAGGCAACCCGGTTAGCGCTCGAAGCCGCATCAGATACCACTCATGTGTTCTATGCGGCGTTGCAGACCGATCCTGAATTGGCGCGCGAGTCTGAAATCAACACCGTGATGCTTAGAAACGTTCTGGACGGGTTAAAGGCCAACGGTGCTCCGCTACAGCGGGTTGTGCATTATCAGGGGGCAAAAGTGTATGGCGTTCACCTGGGCGCAAGCGTCGCACCATTCTATGAAGATGACCCACGCCACGTGGCTGCCAATTTCTACTATGCCCAAGAGGATTTGCTCAGAGAAAGACAGGTCAGCGACGGCCTGGATTGGAGCATCCTCAGGCCAGATGTGGTGGTAGGCGACATTGCCGGCAACCCGATGAACATCGCAATGGTGATTGGTGTCTTCGCAGCGCTGAGCAAACAGGCAGGTGTGCCACTGCGTTTCCCTGGCTCCATGCGCACGTATCGAGAGGTCGTTGCTCAACTCACCGACGCGCATTGGCTGGCACGCGCGAGCCTATGGGCCGCACTCGCACCCACGGCCCGTAACGAAGCCTTCAACCTGGTAGGAGAGCCGTTTCGCTGGGAACGCATCTGGATCAAGATCGCCGAAGCGCTAAACATGGAGGTCGCCACGCCTCAGCCGTTTTCTCTCGCCAAGCACATGCCCGGTAAAGCCAAGGACTGGGAGCGACTGGCAACTGAGCATGAGCTCAGCACATTGCCCTATGACAAGCTGGTTGGCTGGCCGTTCGGTGACTTTATCTTCAACACCGGATTCGACATGATTTCGGACATGAACAAGATCCGTCGTGCGGGCTTCACGGAAGTGGTGAACAACGAAGAGATCATGGTTGATGCGTTGAAGTGGTTGGCAGAGAAGGGATTCTTGCCAAGTATTTGAGTTGATTTCGATGGGTTGAATATCTTGACTTGGTGGCTGCTGCTTCGACGGAGGTGGCTGCTATCGGCCGATTCTGTTGAAAAAGTAGCTCCCCTGTTTGGCCTGCGGCAAAATCCTCGTATCGGCCAGCAGGGAAGCACGCAGCATGATGGGACAGTTATCGAGTGGGCAGGAGCGGCTGTTTTACTCGTTCAACCTTGAAGATCACATCCCAGCCAATCACCTTCTGCGCAGCATTGAACGGTGTCTCGATCTGAACGACCTGCGCCATTACCTCGCCGACTTCTATAGCCCGATTGGGCGTCCTTCGATTGACCCTGAGCTGATGATCCGCATGCTGATCGTCGGTTATTGCTACGGCATTCGCTCCGAGCGGCGGCTGTGTGAAGAGGCCCATTTGAACCTAGCCTATCGCTGGTTCTGCCGGTTGAGCCTTGAAGATGAAGTCCCTAATCACTCGACCTTTTCCAAGAATCGACACGGCCGCTTTCGGGACAGCGATCTGTTTCGCTGGTTGTTCAATGAAGTGTTGCGTCGCTGCATGGACGCCGGTCTGGTCAAGGGCGAAGGCTTTGCCGTGGACGCCAGCATCATCAAGGCGGATGCGAAACCGTAACCGCTGCCTGGCGTGGTGCCATGCCGCAGTGTGAGTTCGATCAAGCGGCGATGATCGGCTTGGGATTGAACGCCGCCGCCTACCTCTCGGAGATCTATCGCTCGGGCCTTGAAGCCGTGCCCAAGGGACAAGTCGAAGCGGCCAAGGCGATTGGCATGCCACACCTGAAAGTGTTGCGCTGGGTGGTGCTGCCCCAGGCGATACGTATCGTGTTGGCACCGATTGGTAGCGTGGCGATCTCGCTGTTGAAAGACACGTCGGTGGCCTCGCTGATCGCGGCGCCGGATTTGATGCTGCGGGCTCAGGATTTGAGCTCGGTGTACTTCATGCCGCTGGAGATCTACATCCTCGTTGGCGCCATCTACTTCGCGTTGTGCTACCCGCTGTCGCTGGGGGTGCGTTTGCTGGAGCGCAAGACGAGGCATTGAGCCCTTGGCTCACCGGGTTTTAATCCGCGTGAGCCGTGCTGGTTGAGAATGGGGTTTGCGCAATGTTCAATTCGAGGCAAGCGCCAGCCTTTCCTTGAACCTGGCCGAGCAGGCCCGGCGAGTCAATGCCGAACCCCACCACCCCCGGGGTAAAACCAGAGCGCATGTCCAGCTAGACCACCGCGCCAAACAAGTGCCCCACCAGGGCCGTAATGCCCATGGCCAGCGCCCCCCAGAAGGTCACCCGCCAGGCCCCGGTGATGACCTTGGCTCCACCAGCCTTGGCGGCGATGGCGCCCAATGTCCCGAGAAACACCAATGACATGCCCGATATCCAGGGCACCACACTGTGCTCCGGCGCGACAAACGTCACCGCCAGCGGCAATGCGGCACCCACCACGAAACTGGCGGCGGAGGCGAGGGCGGCCTGCAAGGGTTTGGCGGTGAGAGTGGCGCTGATGCCCAACTCGTCCCGGGCGTGAGAGCCCAGTGCGTCATGGGCCATCAACTGATCGGCCACTTGACGGGCCAGTTCGGGTGATACGCCGCGATGCATGTAGATGTTGGCGAGTTCGATGTGCTCGGCATTCGGGTCGCTGGCCAGTTCTGCCCGTTCGCGGGACAGGTCTGCCCGCTCGGTATCAGCCTGGGAGTGCACGGAAATGTACTCGCCAGCGGCCATGGACATGGCCCCGGCCATCAGCCCCGCCATTGCGGTGACCAGCAATGTGGCATGGCTGGCGTTGGCGGCCGCGACGCCGATCAGCAGGCTGGCGGTAGAGACAATCCCGTCGTTGGCCCCAAGGACGGCGGCGCGCAGCCAGCCGATACGATCGCTTCGGTGCGCCTCGGTGTGCCGGTGCATGAATTTCATTGTTTAACAGGACTCCCTGTCATTGGGCGGTTCACGTCGGACGGGTTCCGAGCGGGCCGGCAATCGGCGTCAGCGGGGTTCAATTTGCGCCTGCAACTGGCCGCCGACAATGGATATTTCTTTGAAGTGTTCACCCTCGCGCAGCACGAACAACGCGTCCATGCCGCGTTCCTGAGCCAGACGTGGGCCCTCGGTTTCGCCCAGGACCATCAGCGCCGTGGCCCAGGCATCGGCGAGCATGCACGAGGCTGCCACCACGGTGACTGCGGCGAGCGGGTTGCACAGCGGCGCGCCAGTGGCCGGGTTCATGGTGTGAGTGTAGGACTGACCGGCCACGTCGACCCAGTGTCGATAGTCCCCGGAAGTCGCGATTGCGGCATCGCTGAGTTCCATCACGCCCATGACTTCACGCACGCCCCGCTTGGGCTTCTCCAGGGCCACGGTCCAGCACTGGCCGTCAGGTTTGACGCCCCGGGCGCGCATCTCGCCATCGATGCCGACCAGATAGCGGGTGATGCCCAAACCCTCAAGGCAACGGGCCAGTTCATCCACGCCAAAACCTTTGGCGATGCCACTCAAGTCAAGGTTCAGCGGCGCGCGTTTGCGCACTTGATTGCGTTGTGGCTCAACCACCAATGCGGCGCTGGCCAACAGCCGGGCCCTCGGCGCAATCGTGCCGATCGCCTGCTCAGTGACTGTCTGCTCCCCGGGGCCGAAGCCCCAGGCGTTCACCAGGTCACCGACAGCGATGTCGAAGGCGCCGCCGGATTGCTGACTGACGCGCAGTGCAGCAGACAGCACCGTGGCCAGTTCCTTGGGCACCGACACCCATTCCTGCTCGGGGGCAGCGTTGAGGCGGTTGAGGTCCGAGTCGGGTTTCCAGGTGGACATTTGCTGGTCCACCCGGGCCACGGCGTGGGCCAGGCGCTGGCGAGCTTGGTCGGTATCGATCCCGGCCCCGGCATAAAACAGGGCGGTGAAGCGGGTGCCCATGGTTTCGCCGTTCAAGCTGTAGCGCTGCAACTCAGTAGACATCTTCACGGTAGCGTCCTTGTGCCTTTAGGGTCAGCACACTCAGGTTGAGAGGCGCCAACACTTCATCAAGGGCCTGCATCACGCCTTTGGCCATTTCGCGACTGCCACACACCAGCACTTGGGCACCTTTTTCAATCAGCCGGCGCAAGGCCAGGGCATCGCTGATCAGCCGGTCTTGCACATAGCTGCGGTCCTGAACCTGAGAGAAGGCGGCGCGCAATGCCGTGAGGCGGCGGTCCGACAAGTATTGGTTGAGCTGCGGCTCGTAGAGAAAATCCGAGGCCGGGTTGCGCCCGCCCCAATACAAGTGCATCGGGTGTCGGGCCTTGTTGTTGCGGATAAACCCGGCCAGAGGACCGATGCCGGTGCCGGCACCGATCAGGATCACCGGGTGCGTGCCCGACGCCGGGCGAAATTGCGGGTTGGGTTGGATAAACGCTTCGATCGATGCGCCGATGTCCAGGTCATGAAGGAATTGCGAGCATATGCCACCGTTGTGTTTACGCACACAGATCTCCAGCACGCCGTCCTGGGAACCGCTGGCCAGCGAGTAGAAACGCGGGATCGGGCTGCCCGGGGGCACAATCCCGACCAGGTCGCCGGCCAGAAAGGCCGGCAGCTCGCCGCAGGCTTTGAAGCGCAATATGTGGGTTGGCGCATTTACCTGTTCGCCATAGGCAATCCGCTCTGTCAGCTCCAATGGCTGGGTACGCGGCTGCTGCGGGGTGTGAACCAGCGCCAGCTCCTGCCCCAACACGTCGCCCAATGCGTGGCCCCAGCGCGCAAACTCCTGAGGGGATTGACGGTTGACGGTTTCTAGCCCCAGCAGTGGCGAACCACCGGCCCGCAACATGGCGTCCTGCACTTGAAGGGCGTACTGACAGAACTGCGCAAACTGGCGGTCGCCCATGCCCAGCACCGCAAAGGGCAGGCCGGGCTTGAGGCCGGTTTTGGCCAGCCGCGCCAGGAATTGCGAAGCCGAGGCGGGCGCATCGCCGTCACCGTGGGTCGCGGTGAGGATTAACACCCGTTGGGCATTGCGGTAATCGCCCGTCCATTCATTCATCGCCGCGCTGTGCACCTGATGGCCACTCTGGTGCAAGGCGTCGTGCAAGGTTTTGGCAAAACCCCAGGTGCTGTTGTTTTCACTGCCCACCAGAATCACGCTGTCGGCACAGTGGGCAGGGCTGTTGTGACGGATGTTCGGGTCAGCCTTTCGGCGGCGCCACCACAACAGAATGCCGGTCACGCTCATCACCGGTACGCCGAGGGCGCAGAGTCCGAGCGGCAGGCCCAGCCACCAGAGGCCTTCGCCGGTGTGCAACTGATAGATCAATTCATATAGGTTGTGCATCGAGTCGTGGGCTTGATAGGACAGCAAGGCGCCGCTGGCCTGATCCAAGTAGCCGTCGCCCTGGGCCGTGCGCAGGGAAAACACATCGCGCGGGTTGCCGGGGCTCGGGTAGACCAGTTCGCGCAGGTCGTTCAGGTCGGTGGCCTGTAAGGCTTGCAGCTTCGCCACCGGCAAGGCCGGGCCGGCGCTGACGTGGGCGGGGAAGGCGGGTTCACTTTGACTGCCGTCGGCGATAAACCCAAACGTGGTGGCGGACATATAGAGCCCGCTCAATGCCGACAGCAGCAGCCCGAGCAAGGCCAGTCGCCCGACTTCAGCATGCCAGCGCTGGCTGAAAGTGCCCCGTAGCGGCCGCAGCAGGTTGCGCCAGCCACCCAGGCGCCGGGCGAGCAATAGCGCGCCAGACACCGACAACATCAACATGAACAGCGCGCCGACACCCGATACTCCATGGCCTGGCGAGCCGAGGAGCATCGAGCGGTGCAGCTCTTTCACCCAACGCGTGAACGCGGAGGGTGCATAGGGTGCCAGGCCTTCGCCGGTCAGTGGATCGACCGTTTCAACCCCGGCCTGACCGTTCTGGTTGTAGTAGACGATGACTGTCCCGGACGCGGTGCGCTGGATCTGCTCCACGCCCGGGAAGTGATTGGCCACACGTCCGGCCAATTGGCCGACGTTGAGTTGCCCGGTGGCGGTGGCGGTGCTGTGCAAGTGTTCCAGCGCCGGGTCGACCGACAGGATCGCGCCACTGATGGCCAACAGCATGACCAACAGGGCCGCGATCAGGCCGGGCAGGGAATGGGACTGGCGAAGCATGTTCAGCCTCCAGAAAGGGCAGGTGCTACAGATCGTAAGTAAAGGACTCGACATAGGTGCTACCGGCCACCGGCTGGCCAGCGCCCTTGGAGGTGAGCGGCGCGCTGACATCGCCGCGTGCGTCACGTTTGTCCTCGACGGCGCTGTCGATGCGGATCTGATACCCGGCATCAATCAGGGTGTCTGCCAGTTCGACGCTGACTTTGAGCGTGCGCCCACTGCCGACACTGGCGCCGCTGATCCCGTCAAACTCACTCGGGTTCATCCCGCTGCCACGGGCCCAGTCGCCCAGGTGTTTGTAGTATTTGGCCTTCTTGCCGGCCACCCAGAGGGTTTTCTGGTATTGGCCATTGGTGTCGGTGACGTAGATCGCCAGGTAGGCATCATTGCCGCTGTAGTCCTTGAGCTGCGTGGTCAAGGTCACTTCACGGGCCTGGGCCAGCCCCGGCAGGGCAATGGCGCCGGCAAGGCAGGTGGCTGCGATGATCTTTTTCATGAGGGTGTCCCTTTGATCGTTAGGTCGAGAGCCTGGACCTGCTTGCTGACAGCAACCTGAAACGCAGGAAAAACTCATCGACAGGTGAGGCGTCATTCGGTGAGCGGGCTGCCGAGGTAATCCCTGGCATCGCCGTCGTCGCGGAAATGGATCTCGAGTGTGCGCAAACGCAGCGAGGCCGGTGAGTAGCTGGCTTCGATGGCGTTGCCTTTTCGATCCAGCCCCTTGAGCTCATAACAACCGTCCTCGACCTTGATGCGTTGCACGCTCCAGCCGTATTGCCGCTCGACCTGCTGACGCAAGGTTTCGCGCGGTTGCCAGTCGCTCACCGGGTCGCTGCAATCGTCATCGGCCAGGGCGTAACCACTGAGCAGCAGGCTCAACAGCGTGGCATTGGCAATAAAACCTGTTTTCATGATCTGTCTCCTGCCGAGGTCGGCGCCTGTGGCATACCCTAAGGAGCATTCCTGACAACCAGCTGAATCTTCAGATTCACGTCAGGTAAGGCAATTAAGGTGCTACACGACAACCATCACAGGAGGTACCCGATGCGGATTCTATTGGTCGAGGACGCTCCAGGCTTGGGGGAAGCGGTGCGCGAGCAGATCGCCGATGACGGCCACGCCGTCGATTGGGTGCAGCGCCTGGACCTCGCGCGCAACAGCGTGCGCACCACGCCTTACGACCTGATCCTGCTGGACCTGATGCTCCCGGACGGTCGCGGGCTGGATTTTTTGCGTCAGCAACGTTCGGCAGGGGACGTGACCCCGGTGATTATCCTGACTGCCCAGGATCAGATTTCCGATCGTATCGCTGGCCTCAACGCGGGCGCCGACGACTACCTGGTCAAACCGTTCGACCTGTTCGAGCTCTCGGCCCGTGTGGCGGCGGTGGCCCGGCGCTACAGCGGCAACCCCAATCCACAGATCAGACTCGGCGACTTGCAGGTCGACATGAGTGCCCGCACGGTGTTGCGGGCCGGTGCGACGGTGGACCTGACCGCGCGGGAGTGGGCGCTGTTCGAGGCGTTTGTGCAACGCCCCAGCGCGCTGCTGTCCAAGTCGCAGCTTGAAGAACGGCTGTATGCCTTCGGCGCCGAAATCGAGAGCAATACCATTGAGGTCTACATCAGCCGTCTGCGTAAAAAACTCGGGCGCGACCTGATTGAAACCGTGCGGGGCATGGGCTACCGGTTGATGTCCGCATGAAGCCGTCTTCGAGCCTGCAAAAACGCCTCGGCCTGGGGCTGACATTGGGCACGACCTTACTGTGGCTGGCGGCGACCGTTGGCGCCTGGCTGGTGGTGCAGCATGAATTGAACGAGGCGTTCGACAGTGCGCTGGAAGAGACTGCACAGCGCATCCTGCCTCTGGCCGTGCTGGAAATCAGCAACCGTGAAAGTCCTCGTGACGCCCAACACGTCGCCACCCTGAAAATGCACAAGGAATACCTGACGTACCTGGTGCGCGATGCCAAGGGCGAGATCCTGATGCAGTCCCACGACGCCAACCCGAAGATCTTCAACCAACGACCGGCCGAAGGCTTTTCAACCACAAAAAAATACCGTCTGTACGGCGCCAGTGCGCTACGTGAAACAGTGTTTATCGAGATTGCCGAACCTCTGGAACACCGCCGCGAAGCGGCACGTGAAGCGTTGCTTGCCTTGTTGTTGCCATTATTGGCGTTGATTCCCATCAGTCTGTTGGGAACGTGGTTGTTTGTGCGCATCAGCTTGCGCAGTGTATTGGCCTATCGTCGTGCCGTGGAGACTCGTGGGGTGGGTGATCTGTCGCCGATCAGCGGGGCGCGATTGCCGGCGGAAATCGCACCACTGGCGGAGGCGGTCAATCATCTGCTGGAGCGCTTGCGCAAGGCCTTGGAGAGCGAACGCAGCTTTACTGCCAACAGCGCCCATGAACTGCGTACGCCACTGGCGGCGACCCTGGCGCAAATCCAGCGACTCCACCATGAGGCGCCCGAGGGCCCGTTGCGAGTACGTGCGGCGAAAATCGAAAACGCGTTGCGCGACCTGGCGCGGCTCTCGGAAAAACTCATCCAACTGGCCAAGGCCGAAGGCGGTGGCCTGTTGTCCGAAACGCCTCAGGACCTCATCCCGTTGCTTGCCCATGTGGTTGATGAGTGGAACAACCGCAGTGGGCACCGGATCAAGTTGCAGCTGCCAAACCAGTCCTGCGTGTACTCGACTATTGACCCGGACGCCTTTGGTATCCTGTTGCGCAACCTGATTGAAAATGCGCTGAAGTATGGTGCAGCGGAACAACCGATCGAAGTCAGTCTCACCGAACAGGCACAGCTACGGGTTGTCAATGGCGGCCCGGCGGTGCCGCAGTCGATATTGCAGCACCTGACTGAGCGTTTTGTGCGCGGTCACAGTGAGATCAGTGGTTCAGGACTGGGCTTGGCGATTGCCAAAACCATAGTGCAGGGGGTAGACGCCAGAATGAAATTGTTCTCCCCGGCAACAGGTCGACAAGATGGGTTCGAAGTCTGCGTCTGGTTACCGCTTGCTCCATCATAAGAGGCTGGGGGGCTCGCCAACGATCGAAAAATACGCCTTCTCATGCATTTGAGGCCCGGAAACCGATAGGGTTGTCGCCAGCGAATGCAGATGTATTCAGACAAAAAAGGAGTAGGGCGCCAAGCACTGTTTTCATCTTCCTTGATGGGCCCGGCGTCAATTGGACGTGATCGTGTGCGCGGCAAACATGTCAGCGATCGTGTCGGCCTATGCAGTCATTTCCGAGGGGCATTGAATTGCCCAGCGTTCGCGCAAATGGCTGATGCCGATCAGCTAGACTCAGCTCCGCCGGGGAATTTTACGTAAATTTTACGGCTAGCCCTGTTGACTCAATTGATACTGTGCGGCGCTCATCAGCCAGGCGTTTTTTATGTCCATTGCAGTGCTGCGTCTTATCGGATTTATCCTGGGTATTTTTTTGATCACGCTGGCCGTAAGCATGGTGATTCCCATGTTTACACTGGTGGTTTATGACCGCAGTGATGATCTATCGGCGTTTCTCTGGTCGAGCCTGATCACGTTCGTCTGTGGGTTGGCGCTGATTATTCGCGGGCGTCCAGAGGTTGCCCAACTTCGTCCACGAGACATGTACCTGTTGACTACGGCCAGTTGGGTTGTCGTCTGCGCCTTTGCGGCTTTGCCGATGGTGCTCATCCATCACATCAGCTATACCGATGCATTTTTTGAAACGATGTCCGGCATCACCACCACCGGCTCGACGATTTTGACGGGGCTGGATACCGCGTCACCAGGATTGCTGATTTGGCGCTCGATGCTGCACTGGCTCGGCGGAATTGGTTTTATCGGCATGGCCGTGGCGATCTTGCCTTTGTTGCGAGTCGGCGGCATGCGTTTGTTCCAGACAGAATCTTCAGACTGGTCAGAGAAAGTCACACCACGCTCTCACGTCGCGGCGAAATATATCCTGGTGCTCTACCTCGGGCTGACCGGGGTGTCCGCTCTGGCGCTATGGGTCGCGGGAATGACACCTTTCGAAGCGATCAATCATGCGATGTCATTTATTTCAACGGGTGGCTTCTCAACCTCGGATGCCTCCCTGGCGCACTGGCCTCAACCGGCCATTCATTGGGTATCCGTGGTCGTCATGATCGTAGGCAGCCTGCCTTTCACCTTGTATGTCGCCACGCTACGGGGCAACAAAAGTGCATTATTTAAAGACCATCAGGTGCGAGGGTTCATTGGATTTCTGGTGATTACCTGGCTGCTATTTGGTACGTGGTTGTGCATTAACAGCGACTACAGCTGGTGGGAAGCGTTTCGTATCGTGGCCGTCAATGTAACCTCGGTGGTCACGACCACGGGTTTAGCCCTCGGGGATTACACCTTGTGGGGCAGCTTTTCTGTCTTGCTGTTTTTCTATTTGACCTTCGTCGGCGGATGCTCCGGGTCTACGGCGGGAGGGCTTAAAATATTCCGCTTTCAGGTTGCCTCCTCCTTGCTGATGGGCAGCCTGAAACAACTGATTCATCCTCGTGCGGTGATTCGAAAAAAATACAACGGCCATCCCATTGACGAAGACATCGCACGTTCGCTGTTGACCTTTTCATTCTTTTTCACCATCACCATCGGTGGCATTGCCCTGGGATTGGCGCTGATCGGTCTTGATTGGACGACAGCCTTAAGTGGTGCTGCCACCGCAGTGTGCAACGTGGGTCCCGGCCTGGGGACGATCATCGGTCCAGCAGGCAACTTCTCGACCTTGCCGGATGCGGCAAAATGGCTGCTGACGGTCGGCATGCTCTTGGGAAGGCTGGAAATTCTGACGGTGCTGGTGCTGCTCACACCAGTCTTTTGGAGGTACTGATCAAGTCGATAACGACGGCCTGGCAGCCCGGGTTCAGAATCAAATCAGAGCCAACAACTTGGCGTTACTGGCTCATCAAGTACTTGGCAACGGCATCATGGGCCGGCAAGGAAGCCGCATCGTTAGCCACGTTGGCGGCGGCGGGATGGCTGGCGAACCGCGCTATCACGACCTCGGCCTTCGGCTCAACATACAGTGCCTGGCCATAGACTCCTCGGGCCATGAAGGCACGATGCTCATTATGGGTTTGCCACCACCTGTCGTGGTAGCTCCAGCCAGCCAAAGACCTGTCGTTCGCTCAGATTGCGGAAGGTACCGGCCCAACCTATGGCCTGATAAACATTCCACGATATCTGAAATTCAGGAGAACATAACAGATCATGGTGGCTGTCAGGCCGACCAATATGTACTGGACGCGGGGCAGGAATATAACCAACCCACCCAAAGACAATACGATCAAGGTGTTTTGTATTATGTATTTCCTTATTTTGGGCACGGCTACGAAATAGCCATATTGCTTGCCCAGGAAAAACAAGGCCATGCCGATGATTGACATAATCTGGAAATCGCGTATCGCAATGTCATTCAGGATCGCATGCCTGATCAAATTGGCGAGGAGTGCTAGCCCCATAAACAGAAAAAGGTGCGAGTAGATCAGGGAGTGCCCACTCATACTGCTTTCTTTGTTGCTCAGCAGGTAAAAGCTTTCAAAATAGATCCACCAGATACTGCAAACCATGATAAATCCGGTGATTGCCGTCATTACGGTATAACGATCCCAGTCAATGTTGGATAACCCTGCAGAAAGGCTAATGACTGACTCGCCCAATAAGATGAGGGTGAGCAAGCCCAGTCGTTCAACCAAGTGTTCTGTATGTGTTGGCAATGGCTTTAGGTTGCTTCCGACAATTACAGGCAAGAGAATGTCAAGAAAAATTCCAAGGTAAGCAACAAGGTAACGCATGGGTGGGTCAAAAAGAATGGATGAAAGACTAATAACTGCGCTGACTAGCAGGGCGAAGCCAAGCCTGGCGGAGAATTTGCCACGGTCATCGTGTTTTCTTCTGGACGATATGTACATAATGCTGATGATGACACGTATACCAAAATAACAGGCCATAACAAGCGGATAGTTTACTTCCGGTATTTTTTCAATCAGTGCAGAGAGCACAATGAGCAGCAACATCATAAACAATGTTGCCAGGCGGTGAGGGTTACTGTCTGTATCAAACCTGTTGGCGTAAATCGTGTGACTAGACCAGATCCACCATAATGGAACAAAAAGCAGTAAAAACGTCCATACTTGCTCAGGCTCAAAGTGCCCGTGATGAACATGACCGAGAATGTGCGTAACCTTGCCAATTGCCACAACAAAAATCAGGTCAAAAAACAACTCTAACCATGTGGCGTGTCGATTTTTGTCATAGTACTTCAAGGACTTCATTCGCTGCTGGCTCCGTGTGCACCTCTTTAAGGTAGAAGGAATCTAACGGATTAGCGAACGGGGGGGCGGGAATAACTAGCGATTGTTACGATAGCGTTCGGTCAACGACTGCACGAGGGTGACGTAGGATTGCGTCTCGGCGTAGGGAGGCACCCCATTGTGCTCGACCACGGACGCTTCGCCAGCGTTGTAACCGGCCAACGCCAGCATCTGGTTGCCGTTGAAACGCTTGAGCAGCCAGGCCAGGTAGCGCACGCCACCACGAATGTTCTGCCGGGCGTCGAATGGATCGTCCACGGCGAAGCGCTCGGCGGTGGCGGGCATCAATTGCATCAGCCCCTGGGCGCCCGCTTCGGAAATGGCGTTGGGGCGAAACGCCGATTCGGCATGTATGACCGCGCGGACCAGCGCTCTGTCGACCCCATATTGACCCGAAGCGGCTTCGATTTCCCGCCGATAGGAACGGGTGTCCAGGCGCAGTGAGGCGACCTTGAAATCCTTCGGCGCCCTGCACAGATAGCAACCCTTGATGTAATAGACTTCAAGGACATCGACCCGCGCGGAAATGCCTACCGGGCGCCGGCTCACATATTGACGAACACCCTTGTGGAGGAAAGTGAACACCCGAATCCGCATCGCGCCGGAGTCGTTGTCTTGCACAAGCCGTGGCAGGGCCATGGGCTTGGCGCCGGCAGCGCCAGCCATGCCATTCACGCGAGTGCAGCGGGCGCTGGCGATGGCTTGACTGGTGTAGCTGATGGCTCCGTCCCCGGCTTGGCACTTGAACATGGCGCTGGCGCACAGTGGCGTGACCAGCAAGGCCAGCTCGATGCCGCCAATAAGGCTCTTGCGAGCCCATCGCCATGCCCTGGAATACATCACATCGCTCCGCGCCGCAGGCGCCGATCAGGGGCGCCTGACCCGAACGTTGCCTTTGGAGGGCCTGGGGTGACCCGCCTGCTGTCCTGACAGTTATACCCCTTGTAGCCGGCGTTGGGACTTGCGTTGACGTACGGGCTGGAACCAGCCCCTCAGCAACCCCACCAACGTAATCCCAAACACACCATCAACTTTATGTTGCTACTAAAAAGTTATTAGCTAATAACAAGAGGCTTATAGCTTTTATCCGGATTTAATAGCGGGACAGGTATATCGGGCTTAATCTATCTTTAGAATAATTTGTGATTAGTCATCGCTGCTTTTATGACTTTATGATCTGTCCCACAACAACTCGTGAGACAGGAGGTAGCTCGATGACTATTCAAATCAAACCGGTCGCCGGTCGAATTGGGGCACAACTGGAAGGCGTGAAGTTGGGGGGAGGCATCAGCGCCGAGGCATTCGAATTCATTAATCAGGCACTGTTGAAATATAAAGTGCTGTTCTTTCGCGACCAACATCTGGATGACGCCGAGCACGAGGCTTTTTCCCGCCGCTTCGGCGATCAGGTCCCGCACCCGACCGTGCGTTCCGCTGAGCAAGGCGCTGCGATCCTGCATTTGGACGCCAAGGAAACCCGCGCCAATTCCTGGCACACCGATGTGACCTTCGTGGCCAACTACCCGAAGATTTCCATCTTGCGTGGTGTCGTAATTCCGCCCTTTGGCGGTGATACGGTATGGGCCAATACTGCAGCAGCCTATGCTGATTTACCCGACCCGTTAAAACAATTGGCCGATAATCTTCGCGTATTGCACACCAACGTGTATGACTACGCAGCGCCGCGTAATACCGACGAGTCGGGACTCAAGCGTTATCGTGAACAGTTCACTGCTGAAGTCTACGAAACCGAACATCCGTTAGTGCGAGTCCATCCGGAGTCGGGTGAAAGAAGTTTGTTGTTGGGGCACTTTGTTAAACAAATTCAAGGTGTCAGTAGCAACGATTCCAAACAACTGATTCGCCTGTTTCACGACCGTATCACCCATGTCGACAACACCGTTCGCTGGCGCTGGCAGGAGGGCGATGTGGTGATCTGGGACAATCGCGCCACCCAGCACATCGCGATCAACGATTACGGCGACGCCCCGCGCATCGTGCGCCGCACCACCATCGACGGTGATGTGCCGGTCGGGGTGGATGGTCGCTTGAGCCAGGCGCTCAAGCCTAGCCCCGAGGCGCGTTCGCCGAAAACCGAAGCCGACAAAAAACACCTCGCCGCCTGACGAGCGACTCTCATTGGTACAAGGAAGGCTGACATGAAGCTCAATGGCATTCGCCTGTTTAAAAAAGGCAGCATCGCTGCAGCGCTGGCTGCGGTTCTTGCGGTATCCGGGGCCGAGGCCGATGTCTTGCGCATCGGTGTCGCCACGGCCGGGGGCGGTGACCCGGTGACCTTCAGCGGCTCGCCTCTGGGCATCGTGCGCAATCAGCAATTGCTGGAAAAAGCCTTCGCCGGAACCGGGACCGAAGTGCAGTGGTTCTTCTTCAAGGGGGCAGGGCCGGCGGTCAACGAAGCCTTCTCCAACCAGCAACTGGACTTCGCCTACCAGGGCGATCTGCCTGCAGTCGTCGGGCGCTCCAACGGACTGGACACCAAGTTGCTGGCGGCGTTGGGTGTGCGCGCCAACCTCTACCTGGCGGTGCCCAAGGGCTCCCCCCTCAAGACCATCGAGGACCTCAAAGGCAAGAAGGTCGCGATCTTCCGCGGTACCAACGGTCATCTGGTGATGATCAATCTGCTGGCGGAGCACGGGCTGACCGAGCGCGATATCAAGGCCATCAACCTCGATACCGGCAGCTCTCAGGCCGCATTGATTTCCAATGGCGTGGATGCCGCATTCGGTGGGCGTGAGTTGTTCAAGCTGCGTGACAAGGGCCTGATCGACATCATTTACGACAATCCTCAGCAGGACGTGCGCTACACCCGGCAGACGGCGCTGGTGGTTCGCGGTGAATATGAAAAAGAGCATCCGGACAAGGTGCAAAAGGTCGTCGACACGCTGGTGGACGCGGCGAAGTGGACATCGGACGAGAGCCATCGCGATGACGTCTTCGCTGAATGGGCCAAGAGCAATGATCCCGCCGATTCACTGCGTGCCGACTTCACCGGGGTTCCTCTCAGGGACCGGGCCTCGCCTCTGGTCGACAATTTTCTGATCAGCCGCTATCAGGCCGTGGCGGATCAGGCCAAGGAAGAAAAACTCATCCGTCGCCCGGTCAGTATCGATGGCTGGTTCGAAAGCAGCTATCTGCAGAAAGCCCTCAAGGCCAAGGGACTGGAAAACTACTGGACGCCCTACGGCCCGGATGGCAAGCAACCGGCGGGTAGCGCGGTAGCGGCCACCACGACCAGCAAGCAAGGGAGCTAGGGAAATGGCCAGGGCACAGACCGCAAGACTCGAGAAGTATGGGGCGCCGGCATTGCCGAGCGACAACGTCAAACGTCTTCCACCGTCGCCCGCTCGCCCGGTCCGCAAGGTCGAGGTACCGCGCACTTCAGCCTGGTCCGTGAACCTGGGTGACAAGGCCTTGCCCTGGCTGTTGCCGTTGCTGTTGCTGGGTTTGTGGTACCTGGGGGTGGAACGCGGCTGGCTTTCGGAGCAGGTGCTGCCACCGCCAGCCTACGTTTACCAGGCGCTGTCGGACCTGTTTGTCAGCGGGGATCTGTGGCTCAACGCATTGGCCAGCCTGCAGCGGGTTGTCGTCGGGTTCAGCCTCGGCGCCTTGCTCGGAGTGGCGCTGGGCCTGGCCATGGGACTGTCCCGGACGCTGGAGGATTACCTGCTGCCGACTTTCAACGCACTGGTGCAAATTCCGGTATTGGGCTGGCTGCCGTTCGCCTTGTTGCTGTTCGGCATCGGCGAGACGCTCAAGTATGTGCTGATTGCCAAGGCCGCCCTGGTGCCAATCACCCTGTGTACCTTGCAGGCGTTCCGCCAGGCGCCCAAGGGCTTGTTGGAAGTCGGCCGGACCTACGGCTTCAGCCGTCGGCAAAGCGTCACCTCCATTGTCCTGCCGGCGGCAATCCCGACACTGTTTACCGGGTTCCGCCTGGGCTTCACCAAAGCCTGGCTATCGCTGGTGGTGGTCGAATTGGTGGCCTCGAGTGAAGGGCTGGGCTACCTGATCGTCTATGGGCGCCAGCTGTTTCAACTGGACCTGGTGATGGCGGCCGTCGTGATAGTGGGGGCGCTCGGCCTGCTGATCGATCGCAGTTTCGACTACGCGCAGAAACGCCTCGATCACGGTCGGCCAACGGTTGGAGGGCGCCAGTCATGAGTGCGACGTTGTCGACAGGTAGCGGTAGCCACCGGTATCGCGGTTGGGTCTTGCCAATCTCGGTGATTGCCCTGTGGTGGTTGGTTTCGAACCAGGGCTGGAGTGAATCGGGGCTGTTCGTTTCGCCGGAAAAAGTCGCGGCGACAGCCTGGGATCAAATCACCTCGGACAAATTCTGGCGGGCGATTTCGGCGAGCCTTGCGCGCAACCTCAGTGGCTTTTTCATCGGCACCGCGCTGGGCCTGGTACTGGGTTGCCTGCTGGGTCTTTCGCGGCGTTTCGAGCGCTTGGTGGGGCCAAGCTTCAACACCTTCAAGCAAATCTCCCTGTTCGCCTGGATCCCGCTGATCTCGGTGTGGTTCGGCCTGGGCGATGTGGCCAAGGTGGTGTTCCTGTCACTGGCCGCACTGGTGCCGGTGGTGGTCAACACCTGCGACGGGCTGCGCAACGTCCCGCCCAACTTGTTGGAAGTGGCGCGGGTGTACGGCTTCACCCGTTGGCAAACTATTATCGGGGTGATGCTGCCTGCTGCCTTGCCGTCGATTTTCACCGGGCTCTACCTGGCGCTGGTCTACAGCTGGCTGGCAACCATCGGTGCCGAATACCTGCTGGTATCGGGGGAGGGGATCGGCAACACGCTGATCGATGGTAGCGAGCATTTCATGATGGACCTGGTGCTGTTTGGAATGGTGGTTATCGGCCTGGTGGGATGGGGCCTCAACGCCCTGGCCCGGACACTTGAGCGGCGGATGCAGCGCCTGTATGGCATCACGACTAACTGATTGCCACATTGAAAAGGATCGCAACATGAGCAACGGCCTGACCCTGGAACACATCAGCAAGCGGTTCATCTCCAAACCTGGCAGTTCGACGCAATTGCAGGTACTCGACAACATCCACCTCGACATCGCCCCTGGCGAGTTCATCAGCATCGTCGGCGCCAGCGGTTGCGGCAAATCCACGCTGCTGCGGCTGATCCTCGGCCTGGACGAGGAATTCGACGGGCGCATCCTGCTCGATGGCACACCCATCAAGGGCACGGGCCTGGAGCGCGGCATCGTGTTTCAGGACCACCGATTGTTCCCCTGGCTCAACGTCGAGCAGAACGTCGCCGTGGGCCTCAAGAATTCACCCCTGAGCGCCGGGCAGAAGCGCGACACCGTGCGCGAGCACATTGAACTGGTCGGCCTGCAAGACTTCATCGAGTCCTACCCGCATCAGATTTCCGGCGGCATGGCCCAGCGCGTGGCCATCGCCCGCGGCTTGGTCAATCGTCCGAGCGTGCTGCTGCTGGATGAACCTCTGGGCGCCCTCGACGCCTTGACCCGCGCGCGGTTGCAGGGCGAGCTGCAGAACATCTGGGCCAAGGAAAAAATCACCATGATCCTGGTCACCCACGATGTGGACGAGGCGGTATTCCTCGGCGACCGGGTGGTCGTGATGCAGCCCAACCCGGGGCGCATCCGGCGCGTCGTCGACGTCGCTCTGCCGCGTCCGCGCAATCGCAGTGACAGCCGTTTCATCGCCCTGCGCGATGACGTGTTGAGCGACTTTGCGGAGTTGCATTGAGTCGCGTGCTGTCCTGTTTTTTCAGATTCATCTACTCAGGCTTTTCATAGTAGGAAAAAGGAAATGTCCGAACGTCAGCTCAGCCTCAACCTCTTCATCTACCCCAATGGTCATCACGAAGCCGCCTGGCGTCACCCACAGTCGGTGCCGGAAGCGTCCATGGACATCGCTCACTACCAACAGCTTGCACTGAGGGCGGAACGGGAAAAGCTCGATGCGATCTTCTTTGCCGATTCGCCATCCCTGGCCGAAAGCGATCGCGAGGGTTTGCGCATACGTTTCGAACCAGTGACCTGGCTGGCGGCCATCGCGGCGGTGACCCAACGCATCGGCCTGATCGCCACGGCCAGCACCACCTACAGCGAGCCTTACAACCTGGCGCGTTCGTTCAGTGCGCTGGACCACCTGAGCAAGGGCCGCGCCGGCTGGAACATTGTCACCACGTCCCTGGCGGCCGCCGCCGCCAATTTCGGCCTGGACCAGCATCCGTCGGCCCATGACCGCTATGCCAAGGCCGAAGAATTCGTGCAGGTGGTGGGTGACCTGTGGGACAGCTGGGAGGACGATGCGCTGGTGCTGGACAAGGCCACCGGGGTATTCGCCAACGGTGCGAAAGTGCACTCGATCAACCACGTGGGGACGCACTACCAGGTCAAGGGCCCATTTAACTCACCACGCTCTCCGCAAGGACGGCCGGTGCAAGTGCAGGCCGGCTCGTCCGAGGATGGCCGTGATTTCGCATCAAGGCATGCCGAAGCGATCTTCACCGCGCACCAGACCCTGCAAAGCGCGACCGAATTCGCCAACGATATCCGCGCGCGGGCGAGGGCAGTGGGGCGCGACCCGCGCCAGCTGAAAATTCTCCCGGGTATCAGCCCCTACATCGGCAGCACCGAAGCGGAAGCCCGGCGCAAGTTCGATGAACTCAACGACCTGGTACTGCCGCACGTTGCCCTGGGCCAGCTGCGCCGATTGCTGGGTGTCGACCTGTCCGGTCAGGATCTGGATGCGCCTTTCCCTCGTCATTTGGTCAATTTTGAAGGCAGTGAGAGCCAGGCCAGTCGCTTCAAGCTGGTCATCGATATAGTCGACCGCGAGCAACCGACCTTGCGCCAACTGATCAACCGCCTGGCCGGTGCTCGCGGGCATTGGGTGCCGGTGGGCACGCCGGTGCAAATCGCCGACCTGATCGAACAGTGGTTCCGCAGCGGCGCCGCCGATGGTTTCAACGTGATGCCGCCGGCATTCCCCGAGGGCTTTGAAGTGTTTCTCGATGAAGTGTTGCCGATCCTGCGCAAGCGCAGGCTGTTTCGCGAGGACTATACGGGTACCACGCTGCGCGAGCATTACGGTCTGAGTCGCCCGGTTTCGCGGTTTGCGTTGAAGTCTGCCTGAGGGCGCGCAGCGATCGGGGGATTGTCTGGATGTCCGCGTTGTGATCGTTCCCACGCAGAGCATGGGAACGATCACAACGCGGACAGGCCGCCACGCTCTGCTTTTGATCGCGAGACCCCATTAACCACGATTGCCGAACGCAGGCATTGTGCAGTGGTCTGATAAAACCGCACACGCATTTAGCCGAGTTGCTCCGCAAGCCCGACGATGATGCCCTCAGGCCCACGAACATAGGCGAGCCGGTACGATGTTTCGTACTGCATCTGGCCAATCAATTCGGCGCCATGGGCCTGCATTCGTGCCACGAGCGCATCGATGTCATCGACGGCAAACATGATGCGACGAAGACCCAGGGCGTTCATTGGCGTGTCCACGGGGCCGTACCGCACGGCGTCCGGGGTGTGGAACTTGTCCAGTTCAATGCCCTGTCCGTCGGGGGTGCGCAGCATCGCGAGGGTGGCTCGCACGTTGCCCAGCCCAATGAGGCTGCCGACAGCAGCCCCTTCAACGGTGGTTTGGCCTTCGAGCGTGAGACCTAACGCGATAAAGAATGCCTTCACCGCTTCGAGATCGTCGACAACGATCAGGACGTTGTCCATGCGCTTGATGGTCATGTCCTTCGCTCCCTGTTGTTAAACGAAGTCGCGTAGCTTGGCGCTAGCGACGATAGTAGCGGCGATCGTCGTCGTAGCGGTACCGTGCGTCCCGGTCGCGGTGGCGCTCCCAGTAGCGGTGGCGTTCGGCTTCCCGGCGGGCTTGCTCTCTGCGCCACTGGGCTCTGCGCCATTCGTCTCGACGCCATTCGTCCCGGCGATCGTGCCAACGATCGTCGTGCCAGTATCGATCGTCATGGGCAAGCAACGGCCCTGACTGCTTGGTGGCCGTACTGGCCAAGGTCGGCCAGGGGTTGTCGGCGGCCCGCACGGGCGCCTGGACGGCTATGGCTGGGGGGGCGGAAACAGGGGTTGAAGTCTTCATCTGTGTTGCTGATGCCGAGCCCATTGCCGCGAACGCGAACAGGCCGAGGAGCACCATCCGTGGGACATGGAATTTCATGAGCGAAGACAACCTCTGATTGGCAATTGGACGTGTGGCCATCTGGCTGCGCGAAGCCTGCGGGTTCGCGCCTACCGAGCGGATGAGCCTATCCAAATAGACCGACAATCAAGGAAAAGTTCTAGGCAGGCGTTGCAATTAGTGCAACGCCTGCCAGAGCGCCATGGCGTCGCTCAATCGTCAGAACTGTTCAGCGCGCAGGCCATACAACGAGTCGCTACCGGCAAGAATGGATTGCTCAAGGCTCAAGGTGCGTGGAAGCAAGCGCTGGAAGTAAAAGTCGGCGGTGGCGATTTTCGCGGCGTAGAAATCTTCGTCTTCGCTGCGTTTTTGCCGCGCAACCTGAGCCATGCGCGACCAGAGCCAGGCGTAGGCGACGTAACCGAACAGGTGCAAATACTCCACCGACGCCGCGCCGACTTCGTTGCGGTTGCTTGCCGCTCTGTCTTGGAGCCAGTCGCTGATGTCCTCCAGCCGCTGCACGACATCCAGCAGTTGCGTGGCATAGGGGGCGTCAGGCTGTGCCGCGAAGCGGCGGATCTCGCCGGTGAACTGGCGCAATGCGTGGCCTTTGTCGGCGAGCACTTTGCGCCCGAGCAGATCCAGTGCCTGGATGCCATTGGTGCCTTCGTAGATTTGCGCAATGCGCACATCACGGACCAATTGTTCCTGGCCCCATTCGCGAATGTAGCCGTGGCCGCCGAAAACCTGCTGGCCATTGATGCAGCTCTCCAGGCCGCTGTCGGTAAAAAATGCCTTGGCCACGGGCGTCAGCAGCGCGACCAGGACCTGCGCACTGTCGCGCTCGCCGGCATCAGCGGAAAACTTCGCCAGGTCCAGTTGTTGCCCGACATAGCTGGCGAACGCGCGGCCGCCTTCGGTCATGGCTTTCATGCCCAGCAGCATGCGCCGCACATCCGGGTGAACGATGATCGGGTCGGCCGGTTTGTCCGCCGCCACGGCGCCCGTGGGGGCTCGACTCTGAAGGCGTTCGCGCGCGTAGGCGACGGCACTCTGGTAGGACGCCTCGGCGCAGCCGATGCCCTGAATGCCGATGGACAGGCGTTCGTAATTCATCATGGTGAACATCGCCGCCAGGCCTTTGTTCTCTTCACCGATCAACCAGCCACTGGCACCGTCGAAGTTCATCACGCAGGTGGCTGAGGCCTTGATGCCCATCTTGTGTTCGATCGAACCGCAACTCACGGCGTTGGCAGCGCCAAGCGAGCCGTCGGCATTGACCAACACTTTAGGCACGACGAACAGTGAAATGCCTTTCGGACCCGCCGGTGCATTCGGCAGTTTGGCCAGTACCAGATGAACGATGTTTTCGGTCAGGTCCTGGTCGCCCCCGGTGATGAAGATCTTGCTGCCGGTGATCTTGTAGCTGCCGTCGGCCTCAGGTTCGGCGCGGGTGCGGATCAGCCCAAGATCGGTGCCGGCATGGGCTTCGGTCAGGCACATGGAGCCGGCCCAGCGGCCTTCGTACATCGGTGGCAGATAGAGATTTTTCAGGGTGTCGCTGGCGTGGGCATCCAGTGCCAGGCAGGCGCCGGCGCTCAAGGCCGAATACAGCGCAAAACTTGAGTTGGCACCGTAGAGCATCTCTTCGAATTGCACGGCCAGCATTTTTGGCATGCCCATGCCACCGAACTCGGCGTTGCCGGACAGTCCCACCCAGCCGCCTTTGATGTAGGTTGCGTAAGCCTGTTTGAAACCGCTGGGGGTGCTGACTCGCCCCTCATGCCACTGTGCGCCTTCTTCGTCGCCGCTACGATTGAGGGGCGCAATCAGGTGCGCGGTGACTTTTGCCGCCTCCTCAAGAATGGCATCCGCGGTGTCAGCGTCGATGCTGTCGGCCAAGGCGGGCAGGCGCGCCCACAGGGCCGGTGCCTCGAACACTTCGTGCAGCACAAAGCGCAGGTCACGCAGGGGGGCTTTGAATTCTGGCATAACGTAAACCTCGTTGGGACGGTTGTATTACGGGCACAGCCGAATGTGGCCTGAACGACCCTCAAGCAGCAGGTGCATGACCTGCTGCTTGATGCAAGCAGGGTAGAAGGGATTAGAGCGCCTTGGCCCGGTCGCGCAGCACGTATTTCTGGATCTTGCCAGTGGACGTCTTGGGCAAGAGCGTGAAGATCACGGTGCGCGGGACCTTGAACCCGGCCAGATGCTCACGGCAGAAAGCGATGATGTCAGCCTCTCGAACGTCCTGGTGATCCGCCTTCAAGGTGATGAAGGCGCAGGGCGTTTCGCCCCATTTCTCATCGGGACGGGCGACCACGGCGGCTTCCATCACAGCCGGATGGCGATAGAGCACGCCTTCGAGCTCGATGGTGGAAATGTTCTCGCCGCCGGAAATGATGATGTCCTTGAGTCGGTCCTTGATTTCGACGTACCCGTCGGGATGCCAGACCGCCAGGTCACCGGTGTGGAACCAGCCGCCTTCGAACGCTTCGGCAGTGGCGGTCGGGTTCTTCAGGTAGCCTTTCATCACCGTGTTGCCGCGCAGGAAAATCTCACCGATCGTCTGGCCATCGCGCGGGGTTGGTTCCAGCGTTGTGCAGTCGCCGACCATCACGCCTTCCAGTGTCGGGAAGCGCACACCCTGTCGCGACTTGATTTGCGCCCGCTGCTCCAGGGGTAACTCATCCCATTCGGCGTGCCAGGCGCAGACCGTCACTGGGCCATAGGTTTCGGTCAGGCCGAACACGTGCGTGACCTTGATGCCCATCTCTTCGACGGCACCGATCACTTTGGCCGGTGGCGCAGCGCCCGCGACCAAGGCGTTGACCGGGTGATCGATGGCCGCTTTCGCCGACTCCGGCATGTTGACCAATGCATTGAGCACGATCGGCGCACCGCACAGGTGAGTGACCTGATGCTCGCGGATCAACGTGAGGATTCTCTGCGGGTCGACCCGGCGCAGGAACACGTGCACGCCTGCCAGGGCCGTGATGGTCCACGGGTAGCACCAGCCGTTGCAATGGAACATCGGCAACGTCCAGAGGTACACCGGATGATTGCCGATGGCCCAGGTCATCTGGTTGCCCAGCGCGCTCAGGTAAGCGCCGCGATGGTGGTAGACCACCCCCTTGGGATTACCGGTGGTGCCTGACGTGTAGTTCAGCGAAATGGCCTGCCACTCGTCGAGCGGCCATTTCCAGTCAAACGCCGGGTCGCCTTCGGCCAACAGCGCTTCGTAATCCAGGTCGCTCGCGGCCTGGCCTTCGCCGTATTCCGGGTCATTGACGTCGATCACCAGGGGTGGGTGATCGAGCATGCCAAGCGCCGCCTTGATCACGTCATGGAACTCGCGGTCGGTGATCAGCACTTTGGCTTCGCCATGCTGGAGCATGAATGCGATCGCTTCGGCATCCAGCCGGACGTTGAGCGGGTTGAGCACGGCACCGATCATCGGCACGCCGAAATGCACTTCCAGCATCTCGGGAATATTGGGCAGCATCACCGCCACCGTGTCGTCCTTGCCGATGCCGCGACCGGCCAGCGCCGAGGCCAGGCGGCGGCAACGGGTGTAGGTCTGGGCCCAGGTACGGCGAATCGAACCGTGGATAACGGCGGGGTGGTTCGGGTAGGTACTGGCGGTGCGCTCGATGAAACTGAGCGGCGAGAGGGCAATGTGATTGACAGCCGAAGGGGCCAGGCCCTGGTCATAGATAGACATGTACGGGTACTCGTTGGCTGATTGTTAGCTCTATGGCTGACCGGGCGGCGTAGTCGCCGAGGTCACCTTCTAAGTCCGGATGACGTTATATAATATTTCGCCGGTTATATGGAAGTACAACCTAAGCACTATAGTATATATACTATATGTGGTTCTTCTGATTCTGAGTCGACGCCACTGACCTTCCAAGTTGGTATAGGCTTGGTTTCCCTGACAAAGTGGGCGCGTAATGACCGTGACTCCCGTTCGATTGCACAGTTGGTTGCGCCTGCAGCGCGAGAGTGTGTCCCTGGCCGCCCGGGCTGATGCGTTGTGTCTGGCGCTGCAGGAGTGTCCCGAAGTGCAGCGGGCGGTGTACCTGAGTTGGCAGCTCCCTTCGCGAATCTACCGCCATGAGGGCACGGCCCAGCATTTTCCGCCGGGACTTGGCGACCCTGCGCTGGCCAGCGACCAGGTGCTCTTCGATCTTCTGGCAGACACAGGGCGCCTGGCCCTGGCTGATGTGCGTCGACTCGATTGCTGGTTGTCCGGCCGGTTGCGCCGGGCCGCGATCAGCCATGGCCAGGTGTTCGACCTGGCCTTGACGCCCGGGCAGCCGGGCTTGTTGCTGGTGCAAGTGCGCGAGGGCGTGAGTCTCGATTGGCTGGGATGGGTCCAGGATTTGCTGACGACGCTGCTGAGCAGTGTCAACGGCATGCTGCGCGGTTCGCCGCTGCTGGGCCTCGACCCGCAACCGAGCCTGTTGCTCGACGCGCAAGGTCGACCGTTGGAGTTCAACGCGGCACTGATGGCGTTGCTCGCGGAAAAATCGCTGGGCGATGTGCTGGGTTTTTTACCGGTCAATCACCGAGAGCTGGTGCGTGCCTGCCTGACCCAGCAACGGGCTGTCGAAGGCGTCGAGGCTCAGTTTAAGTCACAGGTCCTGATCTGGACGTTTATCCCCGACCCCCAGGAAAACCGGGTGCTCGCCCGTTGCCGCGACGCCACGGCGCAGGTGCTGGCAGAGCGTGAGGCGGCCACTGCACGACGGCTTTACCGGCTGATCATCGAAAACACCACCGACCTGATTTCCCGCCACACACCGGATGGGCGTGTGATCGATGCGTCACCGGCCTCCTGGACCTTGCTCGGCTATTGGCCCGAAGCACTGCGCGGGCAAATGGCCCAGGGCCTGTTCCATGGCCAGGACCTGGCCGGCCTCGTGCAGCGTGCACGCGATGCGCTGGAGCAGGATGGTTATCACACCATGACGTACCGCATCCGCCATCGCGACGGCCATTACCTGTGGTTCGAAACGGCCAGCCGGGCAATCCGGGAAACCTACACCGGCGCGGTGGTTGAAATCGTCTGCGTGTCCCGGGACGTTACGGCCCGCGTGCAGGCCGAGGAGAACAAGCGACGCCTGGCCGAAGTGGTCGAGGCCAACATCGATCCGGTGTTGTTCATCGCTCCCGGGGGCCTGGTCACTTACCTCAATCCAGCCGCGCGCCGCATCCTCGGGATTGATGAGCAACAACCCATGCCGGCCCTGGCTACGTTGTTCGCCAGTGCTGACCTTGCGCGCCTGCAGCGCGACGGTTGGCGCAGCGCCGAGCGCGACGGTGTCTGGAGCACCGATGCGCGCCTGCAACCACCGGACGGCGGCACATCGGTGCCGGTGTCGCTGGTGTTGCTGGCGCACCGTTCGGCCAGCGGCGAGCGCTATTACTCATTGGTCGCGCGTGACATGACCGAGCGCGAACTGCGTGAAGCGCAACAGCGCCGTCATCAGGACGAACTGGCGCACACCGCACGCCTGGTCACCCTGGGTGAACTGGCTTCGGGAATCGCCCACGAAATCAACCAGCCGCTGGCGGCCGTGGTCAATTATGCGAACGCGAGCCAGCGCTACCTGCAGACGCTGGGCTCCAATCCTCAAGCGGCAGCGAGAGTGACCCAGGGCCTGGAGCGCATTACCCATCACGCCACCCACGCCTCCGAAGTGATTCGGCGGCTACGCGCCTTTTTACGCAAGGGACAACGTCGCATGCAGGCGCTGAACCTGACTGACGTGGCCCGCGAAGCCGTGCGTTTATGTGCCTGGGAGGCGAGCAATTGCCAAGTGACAATCGAGGATCGACTGCCGGATAATCTGCCGCCCGTTTATGCCGACCGCGTGTTGCTGGAACAGGTGCTGCTCAACCTGTTGCGTAACGCCATCGACGCCAACCGTGAGCAACATCCCGGGCAGCCTTCGGTGATCGTGATGACCGTGGGGCAGGGCGGTGGCACGTGCGTGGAGATCCATGTGCAAGATCAGGGGCCGGGCGTCAGCGAACCACAACTTCAGCAGATCTTTACCCCCTTCTACACCAGCAAGGCCGATGGCCTGGGGCTCGGTCTGTCCATGAGCCGCAGCATCATCGAAGGTTTCGGTGGCGAATTGAATGCCCGGCGCCAGCCTGTCGGGCTGCTGATGTGTTGCCGCTTGCCACTGGCCGGCCCAACAAAACAACAATAGGAATCAGGTAATGGCAGGTGTAACGGAGCAGGTGGTGTACGTGGTCGATGATGACCAGGGCATGCTCGAGTCGACGGTCTGGCTCCTGGAGTCGGTCGGGCTCAAGGCCCTGCCGTTCACCAGTGGTGTCGCGTTCCTCGACGCCTGCGATGCGAGCCTCGACGCCTGCGTGCTGCTGGATGTGCGCATGCCCGGTATGGGCGGCTTGAACGTGCAGGAAGAAATGCGCATGCGCCAACTGAACCTGCCGATCATCTTTGTCAGCGGGCACGCGGATGTGCCGATCGTGGTGCGCGCGTTCAAGGCCGGTGCCCATGACTTTATCGAGAAGCCTTACAACGAACAGCTGTTGCTGGACAGCGTGCAACAGGCGCTCAGCAACTGTGCCACCCACCGTTCGGGTAACCAGGGCCACGAAGCCTTGCAGGCGCGCTTGCTGACCTTGACCCCGCGCGAGCGCGATATCCTGTTGCCGCTGGTGCAGGGTTACACCACCCGCGAAATCGCCGAGCAACTGGGCGTGAGTGCAAAAACCGTCGATCTGTATCGCGCGCGCGTCATGAAACGCATGCAGGCCAATACGTTGCCGGACTTGGTGGGCATGGCCATCGCGGCGCAGATGGTCGATCCGCTGAAGTTGCGTTGATCCCTCGCCCTGGCCGGCATCTGCTTGATGTTGCACTCATCGACCCGCCGCTGAGCCTGCCAGTGTTCTTGCTGCAATGTAGCCGAACGTCATGCCCGGCCCGAGGGTAATGCCGCCGCTGGGGTAATGACCGTTCATGATGCTGTTCATGTCATTGCCCACGGCGAACAGTCCTGGAATCGGCGCTTGATTGTCGTCCAGTACCCGGGCACAGGCGTCGGTGTGCAGCCCGGCGAAGGTGCCGAGGCTGCCAGGCACCAGCTTCACGGCGTAGAAGGGGGCTTGGCGCAGGCTGCCAAGGGACGGGTTGGGACCGTGGAGGATTTCCCCCTGGTTTTTGTTGTACAGCGACTCACCGCGACGAAACTGCGGATCGCAGCCTTTCTCGGCAAACTGATTGAACGTGTCGACCGTGGCCTGCAGTTGTTGCGCATCGATCCCACACTGGCGTGCCAGTCCTGCCAGGGTCGAGTCCTTGAACAGATAGCCCATGCGCACATAGGACGCTGTGGGGAAGGGAAAGGGCCTGGACCAGCCCAAACCGTAGCGCCGCTGGGCGCGATGGTCGCAGATCAACCAGGACACCGGGGTTTCTCCCGGTCCGCAGGCGTCGAACAGTGCGCACATGTAGTCATGGTAGGAGTCTGCTTCGTTGACGAAGCGTCGACCATCCCGGCGCACGGCGAGAAAACCCGGTTTCGCCCGATCCATCAAATGTGGAAAGCCACTGAAGCCGCCGTCCTCGCGCGGCACGCGAGACACCGGTGCCCACGCAGCGGCCTGCGCCAGGTCGCTGGCGACGCGAGCGCCGACGCTTTCAGCCAGGCGCAAGCCATCGCCGGTATTGCCCTTGGGGGCAGCGCTCAAGTGTGCGCTGCCATCAGGGGCGTGGGCGAACTGCTGGGCAATTCGTTGCCGGTCGTGGGGGAAGCCGCCGCAGGCCATCACCACTCCCCGTCGTGCACGGATCTCGAGCAGGCCTGCGCCGCGGTCGATACGCGCGCCGACCACACGTTGGTCCTCGCGCAGCAGCTCACCTACCTGTGTATCGGTCAGCAGGCGGACGTTGCGATCCAGGGCACTTTTCAACAGCCGCGCGACCAAGGCATTGCCGTTCACCAGGTGCATGCCCCGGCCGTGGCACATCAGGTCCCGGGCATGGCGCAACAGGCGTTTGCCGACATACAGCAGTGAACTTGCCGAGCGGGTCGCATTGAGGAAGTGGTTGAGATCGGCGCCGCCGGCAATGCCCATTCCGGCAAGGCTGATGAGGTCCAGCGGACGCCGAAGCTTGTCGATCCACGGACCCAGTCGACGACCATCGAATGGCAGCGCGCAGAGCGAGCGGCCGCCTCGGGCATGACCTTCGCTGGCATGAAAGTCTGGCATCTTGCTGCCGGAGAAAAACTGCACTTCGGTATGGCGCTGAAAAAATTCGACCATCTTCGGGCCCTGCTCGAGGAACATCTCCATGCGCGGGTCGAGCACATCGCTGTGCAGCTCGTTGCGCAGGTAGATTCGCGCCTGTTCGAGCTCTTCCACGACGCCTTCGGCGACTGCCAACGGGTTGCGTGGGACCCACAGCCAGCCGCCCGACCAGGCACTCGTGCCGCCGAGCACCGGCTCTTTTTCCACCACGATGACGTCGAGGCCGAGCTCGGCACAGGTGACGGCAGTCGCCAGGCCCGAGGCGCCGGAACCGATGACCAGGACATCACAGATAAGGTCGTCGACATTCATCGACGGCAAGACGCTCATGGCGACCTCCATATTTGGGCTTTTCACTGTAGGAGCGAGCATGCTCCGGGCGGCGTTCCGACGATGGACGTCAACGATGACGCGGAGTACCTGGATATACGCGGCGCATTGGAGATCATCGCGAGCATGCTCGCTCCTACTGGGGACGGTTATTGCAACGGTGAAAAGTCGGTCGGGCGCAGCAGGCGCGACTCCAGCGTCACCACGGCGTCGAGCGCCTTGTTCTGCCTGGCGAAGTCCTGCCAGCGCGGATCGGCGGCCATGGCGTTGCGGCGGTTCATGCGATCGTCGAGGCTGGTATAGGCCCAGATGTGCACCACCTGGTTGACCTCGCCGATTTCGGTGGTGAAGAAACCGACCAGGTTGCCCAGGTGCTCTTGTTGCACGGCCAGTGCCGCGGTTTTGTACAGTGCCAGCCAGTCGCCAAGGCGGGTCGGTTTAATCGTGTAGGTGCGCAGTTCGTAGTACATGCGGTGCTCCGGTTTGGGCGTGTGGGTGTGTGTTGTGCTCAAGACGGGCGGCGATATCACTGGCGGCGAGGTAGCCGAAGGTGATGCCCGGGCCGAGGGTGATGCCAGGGCCTGGGTAGGTGCCGTCCATGATCGAATTCATTTCATTGCCGGCGGCGTACAGACCGGGGATCGGTGCACCGCTGCGGTCGAGCACGTTGGCCTGGCCGTTGGTGACCAGTCCGCGGGCGGAGCCGAGGTCGCCAGTAAACAGGCGAATGGCGTAGAACGGCGCCTTGTGCAGCGGCTTCAGGCACGGGTTGGGTCCATGGAGCGGATCGCCCATGTAGCGGTTGTAAGCGCTGCTGCCTTTGCCGAACTGCCGGTCGACGCCAAGCACTGCATCGGCGTTGAACTGCGTCAGGGTCTGCTCCAGGGCCGTGGCATCGATGCCCGCGATGAGGGCCAGTTCGGCGAGGCTGTCTGCGCGCAGCAGGTAACCGGCTTCGATCAATGCGCTGTTGTCGACCGGCCGCGGACGGGCCAGGCCCATGCCGTATCGGTTCAAGGCTTCGCTGTCACAGATCAGCCAGCAGGGCGCATTCGCGCCGCCGTTGGCGAACATGCCTTGGACGAAGCAGTGATAGGAGTCCGACTCGTTGACGAAACGTCGTCCGGCGCGGTTGACTGCGATCACACCGGGTTTGGCCCGATCGGTCACCAGGTGGGGAAAACGCTCGAGGCTGCCGTCGGCCTTGCGCAGGACCGAAACCGGCGCCCAGAAGAAGTTTGCCGACAGGTTGTCGCCAATGGCCGCGTTGACCGCAGCGGCCAGTCGTTGTCCGTCCCCCACATTGGCCGCAGGGGACATGCTCCAGTGTTCCGAGTCGGTCGCTGGCCGCTGCCCCGCGGCTTGGGCGCCGGCGGCAAATCCACCCATGGCCAGTACCACACCGCCCTTGGCCAATACCTTGCGGGTTTGTCCGCGCCAGGTGATCTGCACGCCCTCCACGCGTCCCTGTTCGATCAGCAGCGCGTCGGGCGTCGCCTCGAGCCACAAGTCGACGCCGTTGGAGAAGGCGGTGGTCGCCAGCCGGGCGATCAAGGCATTGCCTACGGTCAGGCGCGTTCCGCGTGGATGGCTGAGACGATCGATAGCATATCGGCCCATCAGTTTCAGGCAGTGCCAGAGCGATTGCGGCGAGCGCTTGAAGCTGAGGAAGTGCTGGATGTCGACACGATTGACCATCATGCCGCCGAACAGCAGCATGCCGTCCGGTGGCCGCTTCAAGTCTTTGAAGTGCTCACCGAGCTTGCGCCCGTCGTACTCGTCGATTTCCAGGGCGCGACCGGTTTGCGTGCCACCGGGCAAGTCCGGGTAATAGTCGGGCGACAGTGGCCGCAGGCTGTATTTGAGTTCGCTGTTGGCCTGCAGAAAACTCAAGGCTTCGCGGCCATTGTCGATGAAGGCGTCGATCAGCGCCGGGTTGTAGCCAGCCCCGATCACCTCCTTGAGGTAGCGGCGCATTTCGTCGGCGCCCAGGTGATGCCCGGCGGCCCGGGCCTGATCGGTGTCGTGCAGCCAGACCGCGCCACCGGAAATCGCCGAGGTGCCGCCGAAGGTTTCGGTCTTTTCCACCAGCAAGACCTTGAGGCCGCGGCAACTGGCGGTCACTGCCGCGGCGAAACCGGCGGCGCCGCTGCCCAGGACAATCACGTCGTAGGCCCGGTCGGCACCGGCAGGGAGCTGGGTAGTCGTCATGTTCATTGTCTATCGCCTGTTAAGGACACGGCCGCAGATCAGATCTGCAGCGGTGTCACGCCCATGAAGTGGCCGAGGTTGCCCAGTTGCGCCAGGGCCATTTGCGGGCCGGTCTGGATCGGGCAACCGCGGCTTCGGGCGAAGGCGAGAAACGGCGTCACCGCTGGCGAAGTCACGACATCGGCAACCAGCGTCGACGCTTGCAAGCTTTGCATCAGGCCTTGAGGCAATGGCAGCGGACCTTCATCGCTGGTGGCGTCCATGCCGACCGGCGAAGCGTTGACCACCAGATCGAAGTGCTCAAGCGAGGAGGGATTGGCGCTGATCACTGTCTCGGGAAACGTGTCGCGCAACAGTTCGCCGAGCATCTCGACGCGCTCCGCGCTCAAGTCGCTGATGACCAGATGACGGATCCCGCCCTGGCACAGTGAATAAGCAATCGCACTGCCGACACCGCCGGTGCCGATCACCAGCGCCTGTTTGTCTTGCGGATTGAAACCCTGCTGGCGCGCCGCACTGAGAAAACCTTCGCCGTCGACGATATCGCCCACCAGCCGGCCGTCGGCCTCGCGCCGGATCACGTTGACCGAACCCAGCGCCGCCGAGCGCGCACTGACGCTGTCCAGGCGGCCGGCCAGTAGCTGTTTGTAGGGTACGGTGACCACGCAGCCGCGCAGGTTCTGCCAGCCACGCAAGGTCTCGACGAAGTTCTGCAGGGCGCTCGGCGCAAGGTCGATGGCCAGCATGGCAACGTTTTGCCGGTGCCCAGCGAACCAGTGGTTGAAGTTTTCCGGCGATTTGACCTGTGTCACAGGCGAGCCGACGATGGCGACCAGTTCAGTCGAACCCTGAATCATTTGATGTACCCGCTTATTGGCTGTGTTGTGGGGCCGATAGTGCGAGCGGGGAGGGGAGCGGACAATCAGGCTGCCAGGCGTTTAAGTTGATAATCGCAGCATCAGTGCGATAATCGCATTATCTGCCTGAATTAGAGTCGTCGCGATGAAGCAGCCCACCATCCATCAACGGGACCTGATCGTCGGCCTGCAAAAAGGCCTGGCGTTGTTGCAACTGTTTTCCCAGGAACATCCGCGCCTGAGTGTGCCGGAGGTGGCGCGCATGGCCGACATGACGCAGAGCGCTGCCCGGCGTTTTTTGCTGACGCTGGTGCATGACGACTTCGCGCAGACCGATGGTCGTTTCTATTGGCTGACCGCCAAGACCCTGCGCATTGGCCAGGCCTATGTCGATTCGGCCGTGCTGCCGCGCATGCTGCGGCCGATCGTCGAACAGGTGGCGCGAACCACCCAGGAGCATGTGTCGGTGGGCATTCGCGACGGGGATGACATCGTGCATGTGGTGCGCAGCCGCTACAGCCACATCACCTCGATGTCGATCCGGCCTGGCTCACGGGTGCCCATGTATTGCACCGGCAGTGGCCGGCTCTGGCTGGCGAGTTTGTCTGGCGAAGCGCTGGACGGGTATTTCGCACGCAACCCGCCCCAGGCGATCACCCCCTACACGCTCACCGATGAAAAACAGATCCGCGCCGAAATCGCCGTGGCGGCGCAGCGTGGCTACGTTCTTGTGGATCAGGAATACGAAGTGGGTATGCGGGTGCTGAGCGTGCCGTTGATTGATCGCGAAGGGCAGCTGCAGGCCACCTTGACGCTCACTACCCATGCGTCGCGAATGACCGTGGAGCAAATGCGCGAGCGTTATCTGTCCGCCTTGTATGAAGGCCAGGCCTTGTTGCGGCCGATCATGACGCTGTAGGGCGATGGTGTTGCCTGTGGGGAAGGTTGCGATTGATCCGACGTGGACGGATGCCAAGGGCAGCTATCGGCCAAAGCGGACGGTTGGAGTGAAGAAATAAAGCCGCCCCTTTCGGTCCCCTTTTCGCGCCCGGAGGTACTTCAGTAAGAGTTGTTCAGCTGCTGAAGCTCAAGTTGCTTGGCAGCACTGGCCTCGAGGTTTGCACGCTCTTCATCCAGATACCGATAAATGCTTTGGAGGTTGGCGATTTTCTGTTTGATTTCCGCCATCTTCTTTTCAATTAGCTTAGCGCCATCAGCACAATCGATCAGCTGGTTGCGCTGCGCATCCAGAATCTCGCCTATTTCTCCCAGGGAAAACCCCATGCTTTGCGCGCGCTGGATAAAATCCAGATCCTGAAGCGTTTGCGCTGTGTAAACGCGATAATTGTTGGTTTGCCGCACCGGTGAGATCAGGCCGATTTGCTCGTAGTAACGCAGCGTATGACGGCTGGCACCGCTGCGGGCCTCGAGCTCGCCGATTTTCATGGAAACACCGCTTGACTGTAGAGTTGGGTCGATAGTTTACGCTTGGTTTCTCACCTTAAACAAGGAACAGGGAAATGAGCGTGGAGTGCTTTGTCACGGGGGGTACTGGCTTCATCGGTCAACATTTGGTGGCGCACCTGAGTGCAAAAGGTCACACCATTCGGGTGTTAATGCGTCGCCCGGAGCGACTCGCTGCACTGCGGGAGCAAGTCGACAATTTGGGAGGGTGCGCAACCCGGGTATTTGCCGTAGCTGGCGATCTGGAACGGGACAACCTCGGGTTGAGTCTTGCCGACCGAGAAGTGCTAAGGCACGCCAGTGTCATATTCCACCTGGGCGCCCACTTCGCATGGGGGCTTTCAGTGGCGCATTCTCGTGCGGTGAACGTGGAAGGGGCAAAACGCGTGGCGCTGTTGGCGGCTGAGCAAAAAAGCCGGTTAGTGATGATCGGCGGCTACATGCTGAAAAATCATGAACATCTGCAACGCATCGGAATTGATCCTCGTCATCCGCAGCTGACGAATTGGCCTGCCGTCTACCGACATGTCGGTGGTTACGAGGGGAGCAAGCTGGAGGCGCATTTTGCGACCCTGGAGGTCATGTCCGCCAAGGGCGGGGAGATGACCGTTGTCCACCCTGCGACGGTTTGTGGTCACAGCCGCACGGGGCATATCCTGGACGGTCAGCCGCTGGTAGAGCTGATACGCAACTTTGTGCAGGGAAAGCTGACGGCAGTGCCCGGTACGGCCGAGCACTGGCTGCCACTGGTCACCGTCGATTACCTGGTTGAGCTGGTGGCGGTTTGTGCTTTTGATCCTGCCATGGTGGGCCAGGAACTGCTGGCGCTCGATGGCCAAACGCCCAACTTGCGAGAACTCCTGGTACAGGTGGCACAACCTTTGGCTTTAAAGTCTCCCAAGCACTACGTTTCACTCCGATTGCTGAAGTGGCTACTGAGTATTCCTCCGGTCGCGCGGTTTTTGAATACAAAACCCGAAGCCTTGGACTTTATCCAAACCACTCGTTTTGATACTGCGCCGGTCGAGCAGTTTGCCAACAGGCATGGAATAGCCAAACCGGATATACGTCAGTCTTTGCAGCACACTGCAATGTTCGTCAACTCATATTGCATAGCCAAGGGCCAGGCCCTCTGACTTCTACCTTGGGGGGCGACAAAGCCGTTAGCCCCGCCATTCCATCCAACGACAATTCAGCGACAGGGATCGTCATCAATGCAATCTACTTTCAGCAAAGGCCTCATATTTGCACTCTGCGCTGCGGCGCTGAACGCAACGATCGGTGTACTCAGCAAAGTACTCATGAGTAATGGTTTCACCGCGAGCAGTGTCGCTGTCATCAAGACCGTACTGGGTTGCGTGCTTCTCTCGATCTTACTGTTTTTCCTCAAGCGCCCGGCGGCGTCGACCAAATGGACTCAGGCGGCTATCTGCGCATTCCTTGGCATCTTCGTGCTGTTCCATTTCGAAACGTCCGCCTATCGACACTACGCTGCGGCGGGTGTGGTGGTGGTGCTGATGGCCAGCGCCTCAATTTCCTCGATCATTCTGGGGCGCATTTTCCTCAAGGATGCCATCACCGCGAACGCTACCGTTGGCGCCGCACTGGCCATCGCCGGGATCTCGGTGATCTTCGGCGGTGACCTGCAGCAGGGCTTTACCCTGCAAGGTGCTGCGCTCGCCTGCATGGCCGGCTCCGGCTATGGAGCCTTTTCGGTTGCCATGAAGCGTATGGGAGTGTCGGGTGGGCTGCATTTCACCCGACAATTGTTGTTCTTTGGCAGCCTGTACCTGCTGATGCCGGCTGCGGCCGATGGTTTCGCGATCGGCGAGTTGTCGCCGTTGGCGATCGCCGCGCTGCTGGCGCTGGCCACGCTGCCGACAATCCTGGGCTTCTTCTGCACCACCAAGGCCATCGAGTACCTCAAGCCATCCCAAGTGCAAGCGCTGGAGCTGACCGAGCCATTGTTCGCCGCGCTGCTGGCGTTTGTGGCGCTCAATGAAGTACCGCGCGAAAGCCTGTACGCGGGAGCGGCACTGATCATCGTCGGTCTGTGTTTCTCCAATGAACTCATTCGCTTGGGCAGCAAAGCATCCGTCCCTTCGACCGAGTGAGCTATTTTCGGATTCTGTTTACTTTGGCAATCAGCGGTTTTCGCTGATAGTCGCAGATCATCCCGTGAGAGATGATCTGCGCGCATTCCTAGTCTTTGTTGCCGACCTTGTTCTGAGCTACTTCCTTGCTCGTGGCATTCAACTGTGCAGGCTCGAGCTTGACTGTAAGTCTGTGCAGTGTGCCGGTGAACGCAAACGGCACTTGGTAATCCTTGTCATCCACGGGGGTGCCGGTATCGGAGCCGACATCGAAGCTTTCATCGACACCGAAGACGAATGGGACGCTGTGGGGAATCGTATGACTGACCAGTTGCTTGCCATCCACTGAGAGTACGCCGGTGCCGCCTTTGCCGAATCCCGGCCCGGCATATTTGAAGTCAAAGCTGATGCTGTGCTTGCCGGGAGTAAGTGCCTCGGTCCCTTCCCAGCGGAAGCGCGCAACGCCTTCAAGGTTGTAATTGAAAATCGGCTTGCCTTTTAGAAGGTAGAGGGCGTAACCACCGAAGCGGCCACCATCGGTCACCAGCGCACCGTCGCCGCCATTTTCCGGAACAGTAATGTCAGCCGTAATGACGTAGGACTTGTTCAAGATGCTGGGTTCGTTGCCGGGAAGAATGCCGGTCACTGGCGACAGATAATCGAATTCGCTCCGTCCGGCCACGATGCTCGGCCTCTGTGCAAGGAGGCGCGCCGAGCCGGAAGCGTCGAGCGGCAACACTTGGTACTTGTTTGCTTCCACCCAGAACAAGTCCTGTAGCTCCTTGAGTTTTGCGGGATTGGTGGCTGCAACATCGTCGTTTTGTGTCCAGTCCTTGGTGATGTCGTACAGTTCCCAATTGACGCCATTGACGATGTCCTTGGGTGGCTGAGCGGTGAGGTCCCAAGGTGCGCGGAAGGGTGTCGTTGAAGCCATCCAGCCCTCGTGATAAAGCGCACGCAAACCAAACATCTCGAAATACTGGGTGGTGCGTGTAGAAGGCTTTTCGGCACTCTGTTTGTCGAAGAGGTAAGCCATGCTCGTGCCTTCGATAGGTTTTTGCGCAATGCCGTCAACTTGCAGCGGCGCATCAATGCCTGTGGCTTCCAGGATCGTCGGTTCGATGTCAATGACGTGGTGGAACTGGTTACGGATCCCGCCGGCATCCTTGATCCGGTTCGGCCAGGAGATGGCCATGCCTTGGCGAGTGCCGCCAAAATGCGATGCAATTTGCTTGGTCCACTTGAAGGGGGTATCCATGGCCCAGGTCCAGCCCACGGCCATGTGCGGATACGTCTGGTCCGACCCCCAAGCGTCTAGATACTTCAACTGGTCGGCAACCGATACGTCGATTCCGTTGAAGGTGGTCATTTCGTTTGGCGTGCCGTTAGGGGTGCCTTCGGCACTGCCGCCGTTGTCGCCACTGATGTAGATAATCAGCGTGTTATCGAGTTTGCCCATGTCATCGATTGCCTGGATCACCCGGCCAATTTCGTTATCGGTGTACGCGAGATAGGCTGCGTAGACCTCCATCTGGTGGGCATACAATTTTTTCTCGTCCGCCGACAGTTCATCCCATTTCTTCAGGGAGTCAGGCCACGGCGTGAGTTTGGCTTGCGCCGGGATCACGCCAAGGCGCTTCTGATTGGCGAAAATCTGGTCGCGCGCGGCATTCCAACCCATGTCAAATTTGCCCTTGAATTTGTCAATCCATTCGGGGGGCGGATGATGTGGCGCGTGAGTACCGCCAGGGGCGTAATAAAGAAAGAAAGGCTTCTTCGGATCGAGCGCGTTCAACTCATGGACGTAGCTGACCGCGTCATCCGCCATCGCGGTGATGAGGTTCCACCCCGGTTTGCCGACGTAAGGATGGATCGGCGTGGTGTTGCGAACCAGATTGCCCGGCTGCCACTGGCTGGTTTCTCCACCCATGAAACCGTAAAAATAATCAAAGCCCATCCCAATGGGCCATTGATCAAACGGACCGGCCTGACTGGCCTGGAATGACGGCGTGTTGTGGTTTTTGCCAAACCACGACGTTGCATAGCCATTGTCCTTGAGGATTCTGCCAATGGTCACCTTGTCCTTGGTGATGACGCTGTTGTAGCCGGGATATCCGGTTGATGTTTCCGTGACCATGCCGAAGCCGACGGAATGGTGATTGCGCCCGGTAATCAAGGCCGCGCGTGTCGGTGAGCACAGTGCCGTCGAATTGAATTGCGTGAAGCGTAATCCGGCTGCCGCGACGCGATCCAGGGCGGGCGTGGGGATGAGGCCGCCGAAGGTACTGGGCGCGCCAAAACCGACGTCGTCGGTGATGATCAACACTACATTGGGCGCGTCTTTAGGCGGGACGACGGTCGGTGTCCAGTAGGGCGTGGAGTTCGCGGCGTCGAGGTTGATAACGCCACCGAATGCCGCTGGAGGGTTAGGGAGGTATCGTCCATCGATGGTCGTGGTCGCGCTGGGAGAGCCGGGCGTGCCGTTGACTTCTTGTGTCGTTGCATTGGCACAAGAGAACGCAAGCAAGGTAACGGCCAGTCCTGAACAGATGCGCTGGCTCAGCCATAACGGTTTATTCCAGTGTGCAATGGCCATGGCCAGCTCCTGTAAACCCCCGAACCCCAGACTCGGAGTGTAGAACCGTTTTTTTCTCTCGCCAGTCCATCTCAACATTGATCCGAGTGGCCGTTGACTTTGGAGGAGTGCTGTCTATACCTGATCTTGATATCAGGCAGGTTCAGCATCGGCCGCAGACTGTATGCGAGAGGGGCGCAAATGCTTATCAGGAAACCGCATTTTGCTACCGCCATCGTCTGTGCCGGGATCGTGTCGATTTGCCTGGCGTTTGCGGTATCTCAGCACATTCGCGGCCCTAAGCCTTTGACGCTGGGTGATGGGAAAAATGGCCCGCGGGAAATGGTCTGGCTTCCTGCAGGCGAATTTTTGATGGGGAGCGATCATAAGCTGGCTCGTCACAATGAGGGGCCGGCGCACAAGGTCCGACTTGAAGGGTATTGGATCGACCGTTACGACGTCACCAACGCCAATTTCGCCCGTTTCATTTCTGAAACTCATTACGTCACCACCGCCGAACGCAAACCCGAATGGGAAGACCTTAAAGTCCAGCTGCCACCAGGGACGCCTGAGCCCAATGACAGCGAACTGGTGCCTGGCGCAATGGTTTTTGTCGGCACGGACAGACCTATCCCGCTCAATGACTTCAGCCAGTGGTGGGCGTTTGTCCCGGGGGCTGACTGGCGTCACCCGCTGGGCCCGGACAGTACCATTGAGGGCAAGGAAAACCATCCGGTCGTGCAAGTTTCACATGAAGATGCAGAGGCGTACGCAAAGTGGGCGCATAAACGTCTGCTGACCGAGGCTGAATGGGAGTACGCCGCAAGAGGTGGTCTTGAACAGGCGAATTATGCGTGGGGGAGTGACTTCTCACCCGGTGGGGAAAAGATGGCGAATACCTGGGATGAGATACAGCCGTTTCCAGTGACCGGAGCCAGTAATAAATTCAAGGTTGGCACCAAGCCGGTAGGCAGTTACCAACCTAACGGCTACGGGCTCTACGATATGTCCGGGAATGTTTGGCAATGGGTCGCCGATTGGTATCGTGCCGATGCGTTTAGAGTTGGCCTCAAACGTCAACCAGCGGGTGAAGCAGTGGTAAACCCAGTGGGGCCCTCCGACAGCTATGACCCTGAACTTGGGGTGACGGCCAATGCACCGCAACGTGTAATCCGAGGCGGATCTTTTCTTTGTAGCGACAGCTACTGCACAAGTTTTCGCACCAGCGCCAGGCAGGGTGCTGATCCTATGAATTCCATGTCGCATCTCGGCTTTCGCTTGGCAATGAGTAATGACCAATGGGAAAAGAACCGTTGAATACAAAATGCGCTTGGGTGTGAAAGCACGAAAGACTGCCCTTGGCCGATTCTGTTGAAAAAGTAACTCCCCTGTCTGGCCTGCGGCAAAATCTCTGCATTCATGTTGAACGTGGGCTACTGCTAAGGTATTCGCTCCGAGCGGCGGTCGTGCGAAGAGACCCATTTAAACCTGGCGTATCGCTGGTTCTGCCGGTTAAGCCTCAGGATGAAATTCCCAATCACTCGACCTTTTCCAAAAAATCGACACGGCCGTTTTCGGGGCAGCGGTCTGTTTCGCTGGCTGTTCAATGAAGTGCTGCGTCGTTGCATGGACGCAGGTGATCTGCAAATCCGACTTTTTCAACAGAATCGGCCGGTTGCTGCCTGCCGTGAAGCATTACCAGCAATCAGCCTTTTTCAACTTTTTTGATCCAGGTCTCAAGCTCCATCACCATCCTGTTGACCTCGCTGTCCTGCCGTTCAGAGGGGCGAACGATGGCGTTCCAGGCAATGTCCAGGCCGTCGTTCAGTGCCGCCCACGCAAGCTCTCCGCGCTCGAGGCTGGGGCTCACCAGGTCCCGTTGCAGGATGCTGATGCCGTAGCCTGAGCGAACCAGTTCAACGATGGCTTCGATCAGCTCCACGGTGATCATGCGGCGCGGCAAGATGCTGGCAGGGGCGAAGAAGCGGTCGTATTCCCAGCCGCTGGCGCGATCGGTTGAGTAGGTCACCAGGTTGTAGGTCTTGAAGTCCTGCGCGTAGATATTTTTCCTGTCCGCCAGGGGGTGGTCGGTGGCCATGATCGCGATCAGGTCGTCGCGAAACAGCGGCAGCTTGGCGACACCGCTGGGCACCATGCCGTCATCGATGATGGACACATCGATCCGGCCTTGCATCAGGCTGGCGTACACGTCGTTGCGGGGCACGGTCACCAGGGTGATTTCGATGTCCGGGCGCAGGCTCGAGTAGTGCTTGATGAACTTTGGAATCCAGCGAAACGGGCCATAGGAGGTGACCCCCATGCGCACGAACGCGGTGACGCCGCCGGCCATCGACCGGGCTTCGGACTCGGCCTCGTTCAGTATCGCGATGATGTCCTTGGCGGCCCGTTCCAGGCGCACGCCGGCAGGGCTGAGCCGCAGCTTGCCGCCTGATCTTTCGGTCAGGCCCACACCCAGTCGCCGTTCGGCTTCGCGCAGGCGGTGGCTGACCGCCGAGGGCGTCAGCCATAAGCGCTCGGCAACGGCCGTGACCGAGTCGACCTGCGCCAGGGTTTGCAACATCACAAGGTGATCGAGGGTAAGTCTCATGGCGAGCGACCTGAAAATAATTCACAAAATTGCGTAAAATTATGAGCGTGACTTGTTTTTGGTGGCGATGCAATCTGAATCCAGCAGAGCCCACCGGAGACCACAACAATGACCAACCTGCCCACCACTGCTGCACACACCCTTGGCGATATCATCGACCTCGAGCGTTACCCCATCACCGATCGCGCCAGTTCCTCATACCGGGCACTGGTTGCGCAAAGCCAGTCGCTGCTCGGCGAAGAGGGCGTGGCGATCTTCCCGGGTTTTGTCCGCGAGCCATCGGTTGTCGCCATGGCGCAGCAGACCCTTGCACTGCACTCGCGCATGTTTCGTTTCAGGGAGAATCACACGGTTTATTTCAAACCCCAGGACGAAAGCGTCGATCCGCAACATCCGCTGCGCCGCTTGATGACCACGGCCAAAGACACCGTTGCCTACGCCGATATTCCGCTCGACCATGCGATCCGGTCGATCTATGAAGCGGATGAAGTCCTGGCGTTCATCAAGGATGTATTGAACCTGGAAACGCTCTATCGCCACGCCGATCCACTGGCCGCCCTCAACCTGCAGGGCTTCACGGCAGGGCAGGAATTGGGGTGGCATTTTGATCGTTCCGACTTCAGCGTCACGCTGTCACTGCAGGCGGCGAACGCGGGCGGGGATTTCGAGTATGTGCGCATGCTGCGCAATGAACACGACGATTGTCATGAGGCGGTGAGGCAATTCCTCGATGACCCGAAAACACAGCAGGTAGAGGTGCTGCCTCAGGTGCCCGGCACCCTGACACTGTTCCGTGGCCGCTATTCATTGCACCGGGTCACGCCGGTGGCAGGCGACAGGTTGAGGCTCAACGCGGTGTTGGCGTATGTGGACCAACCCAATGTCGAATTCAGCGCCTATGCACGCCAGTTGTTCTACGGACGTACCACCGTTGATCCATTGGTTTGAGTGTCGCCCATAACCATAAAGGCAACTGATTCACTTCTTCGCTTCACATGTTTGCGCGCGCACCTGGCCATGTTAAATCTCATGGGCCCATTTGTTCCTGTGTCGCCCACAACAGTTCGCTGCCCCCAATAATAATGATTCGGAGCGTCTGATCATGAAAAACAGGAAGAGTTTGCTGGCTTCTTTACTCACCCTTGGCTTGCTCGTCGGCAGTGCTTCAAGCCAGGCTTCGGGCTGGTGTGATTCGGGCAAGCCGGTGAAATTTGCCGGCTTGAACTGGGAGAGCGGGATGCTCCTCACCGACATCATGATGGTGGTGCTCAAGGAGGGTTATGGCTGTGCCACGGATCAGCTGGTGGGCAATACCATCATTCTTGAGACCGCGTTGGCCGGCAACGACATCCAGGTGTTTGGCGAGGAGTGGATGGAGCGCAGCGAGGTCTGGAAAAAGGCCGCGGCGGCCGGCAAGGTCGTCGGGGTGGGCGCGCCGATCATCGGGGCGACCCAGGGCTGGTATGTGCCGCGTTATGTCGTGGAGGGAGACACCAAGCGCAATCGACCGGCGCAGGCGCCCGAGCTGAAGACGGTCGCCGATCTGAGCAAGTACCCGGCGGTGTTCAAGGATCCGGAGGAGCCGTCCAAAGGCCGTTTCTACAACTGCCCTGCGGGCTGGATCTGCGAACAGGACAATACCGAGATGTTGAAAGCCTATGGGCTGGAAAACACCTTCACCAACTTCCGCCCAGGGACAGGAGCGGCATTGGATGCCGCCGTGCTCTCCAGTTATAAACGCGGTGAACCGGTGCTGTTCTACTACTGGTCACCGACGCCGTTGATGGGGCAGATCGATGCGATAAGACTGGAAGAAACCGGGGCCAACAAAGACGTCGTCACCATGGTCGGGCTCTCCAGGAC
This sequence comes from Pseudomonas sp. PSB11, assembly GCF_014596605.1. Taxonomy (NCBI): domain Bacteria; kingdom Pseudomonadati; phylum Pseudomonadota; class Gammaproteobacteria; order Pseudomonadales; family Pseudomonadaceae; genus Pseudomonas; species Pseudomonas sp. PSB11. The sequence continues at coordinate 313,261 of NZ_NOIO01000002.1, read as the reverse complement.
TTTCCATGAGCAGGCACCCGAACTGGTCGCGGTGCTGGAGAAGGTCAACATTCCCATCGATCTGTTGAACCAGAACCTGGCACGGATGACCCGGGAACGCATCGAATCGCCGAAGCTGGCGAGGATGTTCCTCAAGGAGCACCCGGAAGTCTGGCACGCCTGGGTCGATGAAACCGCGGCAAAAAAGATCGAGGCGTCGCTCTAACCAGTCACGAGGGCACGGATGCCCGCCCTGCGTAACACTCTTCTACTACTGATTTTTACCGTTTCTGCACAGCGGCGACGCCTCTGTGCGCCCAGGAAAAACACCATGATCAAATCACGAGCCGCTGTCGCCTTCGCGGCGAACCAGCCTCTACAAATCGTCGAAATCGATGTGGCACCCCCGCAGGCCGGGGAGGTGCTGGTGCGAATCATCGCCACCGGCGTCTGCCATACCGATGCGTTTACCCTGTCCGGCGCGGATCCGGAAGGCCTCTTTCCAGTCGTCCTCGGGCATGAAGGCGGCGGCATCGTCGAGGCCATCGGCGAAGGCGTGACCTCGGTGGCGGTGGGGGATCACGTGATCCCGCTGTACACACCGGAATGTGGCGACTGCAAGTTCTGCATGTCCGGCAAGACCAACCTCTGCCAGAAAATTCGTGCGACCCAGGGCAAGGGCCTGATGCCGGACGGCACCAGCCGTTTTTCCTATCAGGGCCGACCCATTTTCCACTACATGGGCACTTCGACCTTTTCCGAATACACCGTGCTGCCGGAAATCTCCCTGGCGAAAATCCCCAGGGAAGCGCCACTGGACAAGGTCTGTCTGCTCGGTTGCGGCGTGACCACCGGCATCGGTGCTGTGCTCAACACCGCCAAGGTGGAAGAGGGCGCCAGCGTGGCGATCTTCGGCCTGGGCGGTATCGGCCTGGCGGCGATCATCGGCGCCACCATGGCCAAGGCCGGTCGCATCATCGCCATCGATATCAACCCGGCCAAGTTCGAGATCGCCAGGCAACTGGGCGCCACCGATTTCATCAACCCCAAGGATCACGACAGACCGATCCAGGACGTGATCGTCGAAATGACCGAGGGCGGCGTCGATTATTCCTTCGAGTGCATCGGCAATGTCCAGCTGATGCGTGCAGCGCTTGAGTGCTGTCACAAGGGCTGGGGCGAGTCGGTGATCATTGGCGTCGCCGGCGCCGGTCAGGAAATCAGTACTCGCCCGTTCCAGTTGGTGACCGGTCGTGTCTGGCGCGGTTCGGCATTTGGCGGCGTAAAAGGCCGCAGCGAACTGCCCACTTACGTCGAAAAGGCCCAGGCCGGTGACATTCCGCTGGATACCTTCATCACCCACACCATGGGGCTCGAGGACATCAACAAGGCCTTCGACTTGATGCATGAAGGCAAGAGCATTCGCACCGTCATCCATTTCGATCGCTGATTCAAGCGCCCTGGCGTCGAGCGCGCACGGGCCCCATACAGCCTGTTTTTCATAGAGAGAGCATCAAGATGAGCATCTTCACCCACGTCACCGTTGGTACCAACAACTTGCAGCAGGCCCGCCGTTTCTACGACACCGTGCTCGCCACACTCGGCCAGAAACGCATCGCCGATCTGGATGACAATGGCTCGATCTGGGGTGAAAACGCCCCGTCGTTCTTCGTGCTCAAACCCGCCAATGGCGCGCCTGCCAGCGTCGGCAATGGTGTCACTGTCAGCTTTGAAGCAGCAGATCGCGCCGCTATCGACGCCTTCCACGCGGCAGCCCTGGCCAGCGGTGGCACCGACGAAGGCGCACCGGGTCCGCGAGGCTGGGCACCCAACGCCTATGCGGCTTACGCACGGGACCTGGACGGTAACAAGCTGGCTGCATACTGCTTCAAGGCGGCGTAAGTCATAGGCGCTGCGCTTGACCGGCATCGCCCATGGGAACAGGGTCACTTCACGAGTTTGCCAGTGACCCTGTTCCCCCCTTTGTGCAGCGGGCAGCCGGTTGAATCCACAGTCCACGGGAGACGTTCATGCCAGGGTGCGCCAGCACCAGGGGATTGCTCGTGAAGCTAAACTGTTGCCGCTGACCGCAAACTGACCCAGTAAAGGCTGTTCTGCCGACTGAAAACTGACCCAGGTATTCAACTGCTTCTGCTCACTTTTCGAGCAGGAGAACACAGGGTGATGCAACAGAAACCGCAGCGGCCAGCGCAGTTCGAGATTACTGAACAAACACGGTCATCAATGATCACGACTGGCCAGCCGTGCAACCCATGGATTGGCACTCAGGCCGTGTAATAGCACACTGAGTAAAACGGTACAGACAGCAGTAGCCACCAAGGTACGGCTTGCTTGCAGGGGGTAGGCCAATATCATGACGGCAAAGACAATACTGGCCAGGCCTCGCGGGCCGAACCAACCGATGAAGAGGCGAGTTTCGAAATCGAAGCGGGTTCCGACCAGGCTGATCAGCACGGGCAGTATGCGAATCATGGTCAGGCTGAGCACCGAGTAAAGCCAGATGTTCAGGGTGAGGCTGCTCCAGGCCCACGGGATCACCAGTGCGCCAAATACGACCCAGGTAATGACCGATAACAGACTGGCGAACTCTTCGCTGGCCTTGAGCATCTGGTGCTTTTGCTCGGTAAACAGAAAGCTTGCAAGCAACCCACCGACGAACGCGGCGATAAATCCGCTACCGCCTAGTGTTTGCGCTGTGGCAAAGCACAGGATGGCGAGCCCGGGCAGGGTCAACTGTGACCACACTGGCGTTTGCCACTGGTGTTTTACGGAGTAGCGCTGCAACCGCCAGGCGATGAGCGTCAGGGTAATACCGATGAGTGCACCGATGCCCAGTTCCTCGATCACTAACTCTAATGCCAGTGAGATAGGGGACCGTGTCTGTTCTTCGACCAGCAATGCCAAAAACATAAGCAACACTGGAACGCAGATTCCATCATTCAACCCGCTCTCAACGTTTAACCCTTCACGCACGGACGCGGGAACCTGAGGGTTGCTCACAACCGCCTTGCCGAGCGCAGCATCGGTGGGTGCCAGAAGGGTTGCCAGTATTGCCAGTTCCAACGGTGGGACCTGTGGGAACAGCCAGACGCCGACTAGCCAACCACCCGCTATGGTCAGCGGTAGCCCTATCATCAGCAAGCGCAGTGGAAGCCCTTCATTGGCCCGAAGGACCTTCAAATCGGCGTTGGCCGCATCGCTGAACAGAACAATCGCCAGCGTCAGCTCAGCCAGGAACTTGAGGCCCTCCCTGTCAATCCGGAGTTGCAGAACGCCCAGAAATGCCGGGCCGAGCAGCAAGCCGGCAAGCATGAACATAAGCGGGCCATTAAGCAGGCGTGACTCGAAGCGCCCCGCAAATAGGCTGTAGGTAAGGAGGAAGGCGGCAAGCAGCGCTAGGTTCTGATACATCGACGACCTGCCTGTTAAGGGTGGGCAGATGTAACACGCGACCTTGAGGTAAACACTTTCAGGGTAGCCCCATTTGCAGTTTCGTGGAGAACACCGGACCTATCGCAATGGTTCAGATACCGACCCCGGACGGGGCTATCGGCGATTCGGGCCAGGCACTGATTGAAGGAATGCCTGGCAGCGGTGCGCCAAAGGGAGGGCCTACCAGGACGCTCTCCAAAGAAACGACTTGGAGTCGATGATTCAGACGTTCAAATCGGCACTGCTAAAACCGTTGCGCTGATAAAAGCGCTCCAGCTCACGGGCTTCCGGCTCCCTGCCGGTGAAAATCTTCAGGTACTCGGGGATGTAGCGCATGCGCTGGGCCAGGGGCTCCCGGGTTTTCATGCTGATGTAGCCGATTTGCGTGAGGTAGATCGAACGGGCGCGGGTTATTGCCGCATCGTGTTCAAAGCCGAAACGGTCGAACATCTGCCGCAATGCCTCGACGCGCTGCTCGTCAGCCTGGCCGATTTCCTGCGCCACTTCCGGTGATTGCAGCGCCCAACTGCGCATGGCGAACTCGAACTGCGAGTCGAACAAATCGCTGTTTAGCCAGCAGTCGAAGACGTTGAGGATCGCCTCGGTGATGGACTCGGCATAGGCCTGGGATTTGGTCACCAGGTTGAAGGTGTTCTTGTTTTTCCATTGCTCGATCAAGGCGACGAGCAAGGCATCGCGGTCTTCGAAAAACCAGTAGAAGCTGGTGCGCGACAAATTCAGTTTTTTCGCCAGCGGCATCACTCGCACGGCATCGACGCCTGACTCGGTCAGGCTCTCGTAGGCCGCATTGAGCCAGGCTTCCAGTGAGCCTCGGCCTGCCGGTTCCGCCATTGAGGTGGTTGCTTTCATGGGCATTTCTTCCCTGTTGAAATGTGCTTTTCGTGGCCAACTGTACACCAGCGTCAAGAGTATTGACACCTATGTACACAGGGGCATATTGTCGGCGTGCCTGATGACCTGTTTGCGAGACCGATATGAAAAACGATCCGCTACTTCAGCCTTATCGCCTCAAGCATTTGACCTTGCGCAACCGTATCATGACCACCTCCCATGAACCGGCTTACCCGGAAGACGGGATGCCGAAAAAGCTCTACCGGGCCTATCACGTCGAACGTGCCAAAGCCGGTGTAGCCATGACCATGACCGCAGGCTCCGCTGCGATCTCCCGTGACAGCCCGCCCGTGTTCAACAACATTTTGGCCTACAAGGACGAAGTGGTCGGCTGGATGAAAGACCTGACCGACGAGTGCCATGAACATGGTGCGGCGGTGATGATCCAGCTCACTCACCTGGGCCGGCGTACCCGCTGGGACAAAGGCGACTGGCTACCGGTGGTGTCGCCCTCCCACAATCAGGAGCCCGCACACCGCGCCTTCCCCAAGCAGCTCGAACAGTGGGACATCGACCGCATCATTCGCGACTACGCCGATGCCGCCGAACGCATGAAAGCCGCCGGCCTGGACGGCATCGAGCTGCAAGCCTACGGTCACTTGATGGACCAGTTCTGGTCGCCGCTGACCAACGAACTGGAAGGGCCGTATGGCGGCTCGCTGCAAAACCGCCTGCGCTTTACCTTCGATGTGCTCACGGCCATTCGCAAACGCGTGGGCCCGGAATTTATCGTCGGCATTCGCTACACCGGGGACGAAGTCCTCGCTGGCGGCCTGCAAAAAGAGGAGGGCTTGCAGATCTCCCAACTGTTGAAAGACAGTGGCATGATCGACTTCCTCAATGTGATCCGCGGCAACATCGCCACCGACGCCGGGCTGACCGACATCATCCCGATCCAGGGCATGCGCAATGCCCCGCACCTGGATTTTGCCGGCGAAATCAAGGCGCTGACCGGCTTCCCGACCTTCCATGCAGCGAAAATTCCCGACGTGGCCACGGCGCGTCATGCCATTGCCTCGGGGCTGGTGGACATGGTCGGCATGACCCGCGCGCACATGACCGACCCGCACATCGTGCGCAAGATCATCGAAGGCCGTGAAGACGATATCCGCCCTTGCGTGGGCGCCAACTATTGCCTGGACCGCATTTACAACGCTGGCGCTGCCTACTGCATCCACAACGCCGCGACCGGGCGTGAAACCACCATGCCTCATGAAATACCCAAGGCTGCGCACAAGCGCAAAGTGGTGATTGTCGGCGCCGGCCCTGGTGGCCTGGAAGCGGCTCGGGTGGCAGGAGAGCGCGGCCACGAGGTGGTGGTGTATGAGCTGGCGGACAAACCCGGCGGACAGATTCGCCTGACCGCGCAGTCCGAGCGGCGCAAGGAAATGATCAGCATCATCGATTGGCGCATGGCGCAATGCGAGCGCCTTGGCGTGACGTTTCACTTCAACACCTGGGCAGACACCGCGATTGTTCTCGACGAAAATGCCGACGTGGTGATCGTGGCGACCGGGGGCCTGCCGCACACCGAAGTGCTGGAACGCGGCAATCAATTCCTGGTTTCAAGCTGGGACATTATTTCCGGTGACGTGAAGCCTGGGCGCAATGTGCTGGTGTACGACGATGCGGGCGACCACGCCGGCCTGCAAGCCGCCGAATTCATCGCCCGCAGTGGCGCCAAGACTGAAATCATGACCCCCGACCGCTCGTTCGCGCCGGAAGTCATGGGCATGAACCTGGTGCCCTACATGCGCTCGTTGCAGCAACTGGACACCACCTTTACCGTCACCTACCGGCTCAAGGCTGTGGAGAAACAAGGCGACCAGTTTCTGGCTACGATCGGCACCGATTACAGTGACCTGACTAAAACACGCCGGGTGGATCAGGTGGTGGTCAACCACGGCACCCGGCCGCTGGATGAACTGTATTTCGAACTCAAGCCCCTGGCCAGCAACGAGGGCGCCGTGGAGTACATGGACCTGATTGTCGGCAAGCCGCAAACCGTTGCGAGCAACCCCGAAGGGCGCTTCCAGTTGTTCCGCATTGGTGATGCCGTGGCGTCGCGCAATACCCATGCGGCCATCTACGATGCCCTGCGGCTGGTCAAGGACCTCTAGCTGCCGTGTGTCGCCCACCACGATAAAGACAGCCGTCACCTGATTTAGAAGCCTTTAGTTACTGCCCCAACAGTTGGACTGATTGAATTTGATGAACATCAAACTCTTCCCAGCGGAGGTTGTTGCATGCATACGGGTTCTGATTCCATTGAGCTGCTCACGGCGTTAACCGAACGCGACCTGCGCTTTCGCAGCGATGCCAAGGTCACTGAACATGCCCTGGCGCCGGTCGACACGGCGTTACTTGATGCGTATAGCGCCATCGACCGCAAAGCCCTGCGTCATTACCGCCTGGAGCGTATTCGCGAGCAACTGCGTGCCCAGGATTACGCCGGCATTCTGTTGGCCGATCCGATCAATATTCGCTATGCCACCGACACCAATAACCTCGGTTTGTGGGTGATGCACTCGCCCAGCCGCTATGTGTTCGTGGCCACCGACGGCCCGGTGGTGCTGTTCGAGTTCACCAGCAGCCGGCACAACAGCGAGCACGTGGAAACCATCGATGAAATTCGCCCGGCGATTCCCTGGCTGTATTTTCTTGCCGGCCCCCGCGTGCAGGAAAAAGCCGAGCGCTGGGCCCGGGAAGTGGCGGACCTGATGACCCGCCACGGTGGCGGCAATCGCCGCTTGGCGGTGGACCGTTGTGACCCTTGGGGCGCGCAGCGCCTGACGCATAAGGGCATTGAACTGTTCGATGCGCAGCCGTTGATGGAGCAGGCACGCTTGATCAAGTCGGCGGAAGAGGTGGCCAGCCACCGGGTCTCCATGGGCGTGTGCGACCTGGCCATTGCCCGGATGCGCACAAGCCTGGTGCCGGGGGTCACTGAAAACCAGCTGTGGAGCATCATGCACGGGACTAATGTCGCGCACGGCGGGGAATGGGCCGAAAGCCGCTTGCTCAGCTCCGGGCCGCGCACCAATCCGTGGTTCCAGGACGCCACCGACAAGGTCATCAAGGCCGGTGAGATGGTCTGTTTTGACACCGACATGGTCGGGCCCGGTGGTTACCTTTCGGACATCTCTCGCAGCTTCGTCTGCCCCGGCAAGGCGCCGACAACGGCCCAGCGCGACTTGCTGGAAATCGCCTCGCAGCAGATCAACCACAACGTCGAACTGCTGCGCCCGGGCCTGTCCTTTCGCGAGTTTGCCGAACACTGTTGGCCTGTGCCCAAGCGCTTTGAGCACAACCGCTACATGATGATGCTGCACGGAGTCGGCCTGGTGGACGAGTACCCCAGCGTCGCCTACGCCGTGGATTTCGCCGAGTGGGGTTACGACGGCCTGTTCGAGGAAAACATGGTGGTGTCGGTGGAAAGTTACATCGGTGAACAAGGCGGTGGGGAAGGGGTGAAGCTCGAAGAACAGGTGCTGATCAGCGCCAACGGGCCGATAAAACTTTCGCGCACGCCCTTAGTCGACGGCGATCGATAGCTGGAGCAAAAACATGAGCAGTATGACCGTGATCGAATCCGCGCCCTCCTTGGCACCGCGCCCGGTGGCCAGCGCCGAACCGTTCTTGCGCCTGGAGGGAATTCATAAGCAGTTTGGCCCCTATCCCGTCCTGCACGACGTGTGTTTTGAAATGAGCAAGGGCGAGGTGGTGGCCATTATCGGGCCCAGTGGTTCGGGCAAGAGTACCTTGCTGCGCTGTATCAATCAGTTGGAGCCGCCGACCCAGGGCCGGGTCAGTATGGATGGCGTGCACATCGAAGCTGGCAAGGCGTTACCCCGTACGGAGCTGCTCAAGCTACGCCGGCGCATTGGCATGGTGTTCCAGTCGTTTAATCTTTTTCCGCACCTGACGGTACTGCGCAATGTCAGCCTGGCGCAAATCCGTACCTTGGGCCGCAGCGCCAAAGAGGCCGACGCCCGTTCCATGCAACTGCTCGAACGCGTGGGGTTGGCCGACAAGGCCCAGCATTATCCGGCGCGCTGTTCCGGTGGCCAGCAACAACGGATCGCCATCGCCCGCGCCCTGGCACTGGACCCTGAATTGATGCTGTTCGATGAGCCGACCTCGGCGCTGGACCCCGAGCTAGGCCTGGAGGTGCTGGCGGTGATGAAAGAGCTCGCCTGCGAAGGCATGTCGATGATCGTCGTGACCCACGAAATGCACTTCGCCGAAACCGTGTCCGACCGCGTGGTGGTGATGGCCGAGGGGCGAATCATCGAGCAGGGGCCGAGCCAGCAAGTGATGCGCCAGCCCGAGCATGAACGGGTGATCCAGTTCCTCCAGGCCGTGAGGAATCGCTGATGCAAGACATCCTGATGATGCTGTTGAACGGTGTGCCGTGGACCATTGCGGTCACCGTGCTTGCCTTCTGCGTCGGTGTGGTGCTGGGGTTTCCGATCTGTGCCCTGCGCCTGTCCAGGGTCAAGCCCCTGCGTTTTCTGGCGGCCATGCTGGTGCTGACCCTGCGCTCCATTCCGCCGATTGTCTGGCTGTTTTTCATCTTCTTTGGCATTGGTGGCGGCTATATCAGCCTGTCGCCGTTTACCGCGGCAGTCGTCGGCCTGGGGCTGATTACGGCGGCGCACATGTCCGAGGTGTACCGCGGTGCTTTCGCGGCCATTCCCGCCGGGCAATTCGAAGCCGCCTATGTGCTTAACCTGTCGGCATCGCAACGGTTTTTCGATGTGGTGTTACCGCAGTTGGTGCGCATCGCCATTCCCACCTCGGCCACCTACGCTATTGGCCTGCTCAAGGATTCGGCGGTGGCCTCGACCATTGGCGTCGGCGATATCAGCTTCCAGGCCTATCAAGTTTCACAACAAACCTTTCAGGGCCTGAGCGTCTACAGCGCGGCGGCGGTGGTTTACCTGGTGCTCAGCGTGCCGGTGGCCTTGTTCTCCCGTTGGCTCTCGGCCTCGTTGAAACAGAGGATTGCCCGATGAGCGAACTGCTGACGATGTGGGCCCAATGGCTGCCGGAGTTGTGGAAGGGCTTTGTGTTGTCGATGCAGGTCACGGCGGTGAGCCTGGGCCTGGGTATTGTCCTGGGGCTGGTGCTGGCACTCGGTGTCTCGGCCCCGAGCCGCTGGTTGCGTTACCCGTCTTTGGTCATCGTGGAGTTTGGGCGCGGTGCGCCAGCGTTGATCCTGCTGCAGTATTTTTACTTTGGCCTGCCCAGCGTCAACCTGACCTTGACCTCGTTCTGGGCTGCCGCGCTGGCCATGGCGTACTGCACGGCGGCCTACACCAGTGAAATCATTCGCGGTGGCATCGAGGCGGTGGCCCCAGGGCAAACCGAGGCCGCTGAGGTGATCGGCCTCAACCGATTCGACGCCCTGCGCTTTGTGATCCTGCCTCAGGCCTTGCGGGTAGCGCTGCCGTCGTTGCTGGGGTTTTCGATCATGATGTTCCAGGCTTCGTCGCTGTGTTTCACCATCGCCCTGCCAGAAATTGTCAGCCGGGCGTCCTCCATAGGTTCCTCCACGTTCGAGTACATGCCGGTGCTGATCCTGGCCGGTTTGATGTATGCCGCTGTCTGTGCTCCGGCAACCCTGGGCGTGGCGGCGCTGGAAAAAAGACTGGCACCCAGCCAGCCATAACAACAAATGCCACTCACGCCGTTTTCGGCTGCTGCTCTCTTATTGCAAAGGTGACGTCATGACTCGCTCATTCAAACATTTTACCCGTTGGATGTTCTTGTGTTCGACCCTGGCTGGCGCGCCGTACGCCCTGGCCGAATGCACCCCGGCAAACCAGTTTGAAACCATTACGCCGGGTGTGCTGACCGTGGCGGCGTATGTCTTCCCGCCTTACTCGATACCGGGGCCGAACAACCAGTTGAGCGGCGTGGATGGCGAGATCATCAAGCGCATCGCCGAGCGCGAATGCCTGAAGGTCAAGACCATGGTGGTGGACACCGCTGCGGTGGTGCAGGCGGTGGTGGCAAAGCGCGCCGATGTCGGCATCGGTGACTGGTACCGCACGGCAGAGCGCAGCAAGGCGTTGGGGTTGTCGGCACCGTTGTACCTGGACGTGATGGGCATTATTTCGGATGAGGGCTACACGAAGATTTCCGAACTGGACGGCAAGCGCATCGGCACCGTGCAGGGCTACCTCTGGGTGGACGATTTGAAGAAAGCCTTTGGCGATAATCTGGTGCTCTACCCGAACCCGGTGGCCATGGCCCAGGACCTGGCGTCCAAGCGCATCCAGGTCGGCGCCGACAGCTTCGCGGTGGGGGTCTCTTCGCAGCAGAAGGGCGCGTACCCCGGCAAGAGCATCAGGGTGTCCGAGCCCGATCAACGGGTCAAGGCCACGCTTGAGCCTGGGCAGAGCGCCTTCCCGTACACCAAGTCCAACGCAGCCTTGGGCGAGGCGCTGGGCAAGAACATCCAGGCCTTGCATGCCTCGGGCGAAATCGCTGAAATCCTCGCCTCGTTTGGCCTGGACCGCGAGGCTGCGAAGGTGGGTGAGCCAAGGATGATCCAGTAAAGATAATCAACTGGACGAGCAGGAGCGGCCAGCGCAGCTCCTGCAAGTTCTCAAGCTGCGGCACACCTACAATCCGAGAATATTGAAGCCACCATGGACGACGATAAACCCCACAAGCGCCTGTCTCTGGCCGAGGCCACCACCTTCGCACAACAACTCTGCCTGGCCCACGGTACCAGCCAGGCCGTGGCCTCGGCGCTTGCCAACGCCACGGTATCAGCCCAGGCCCATGGCCAACACGAGGTCGGTTTCGGGCATTTGCCTGATTACCTCAGCGGCTTTGCCACCGGCCGAATCGCCAGGGCTGCGGAGCCCATCGTGACCCAGGTCGCGCCGGCCATGATCCGCTGCGACGCGGCCCAAGGCATCGCGCAACTGGGGTTCGATCGCGCTTTCCCGGCGCTGTGCAGCAATGCGCATCAACTGGGTATCGCCCTGTTTGCGCAGTTCAACGCTTTCACCTGTGGCGAATTGGGCTATTACACCCGTCGCCTGGCGCGCGAGGGGCTGGTCGCGTTGGCGTTCACCAATGGCTCACCGCTGCTCACCGTGGCGGGCCAGAGCCGGCCGCTGTACTCCACCAACCCCATCGCATTGGCCGCCGCCAGTGCTGCAGGTCGTTTACTGGCGATTGACCAAGCCAGCAGCGCCACGGCCTACGTCAACCTGCTTCGGGCCGCTGAAGCGGGGGAGGCGATACCGCCAGGCTGGGCGGTTGATGCACAAGGCAATGAAACGCGCAGCGCGCGGGAGGCATTGCACGGGACGTTGCTGGCATTCGGGGGCGGTCGCGGCGCCAACATCGCGTTGATGGTCGAGGTGCTCGCGGCGGGTTTGACGGGGGCCAACTGGTCGTTGGATGCAGCCGATTTCCGTTCCGGCAGCGAATCCCCAGGGTCAGGCATGCTGGTGATTGGCATTGCTCCCAGGTTGCTGGACGAGTGCTTTGCTTCACGGCTGGGCGAGCAGATGACGCGGCTTGAAACCTTGGGCGTTTACCTGCCGGGCAAGGCCAAAGAGCAAGCCTATGCCCGTGCGGTCCGCGAGGGCATCAGCCTGCCGTTATCGGTGTACGACGCGTTCAAGGCGCAGGTGGAATAGTCAAACCCTCCGCCACCGCCGGCCGCGGCAGAAAACGCTCAAGCGCGGCGGTCACGTTGGGCCGTGCTTGCCCGGCTGCTGTCATTGCGCTACCGGCCAGGCATTGCTACGGCCGATCATGACGCTTTAGGCCCGGGAGCCTGCAACGCACCCTTCAGGGCGCCCATGACCATGTCATGCAGCAGCTTGCGCCGTGTTCCCTTGCTCGCTGTTGACTCTGCAATCCAGGCCGGCAGTTGGTTGAGCAGGGACACGATGCCGCTCAAGGTAGAGCGCAGGGTGACGCTCGCCGGTACACCGGTGAGCTGTTCAATCGTGGTCACCAGGTGTTCCTCGTAGCGCCTGCGCAACGCCAGGATCGAGCCAAGCTGTTCGCTGTCCAGGCAATGGAGGTCATGCTCGGCCAGGCGAAAATGCGCGCCCATGCGCTCATGCAACAGCAAGTGCGTTTCAAGCAACGCGTGCAGTCGTACCGCGGGGCTGGATTTGCGCCGGTTCACCAGGCGGGCACCCTGCAGCAACTGTTCGTAGAGCTCCTCGATCAACTCGAACAGCAGTGCCTCCTTGCTGTCGATGTGGTTGTAGATGGAGCCGACCTTGATCCCCAGATAAGCCGCCAGTTCGCGCATGCTGACCCGGCTGAAACCACATCGGGCGAACAGCTCGAGGGCTTTTTGCCGGGTTTCCAGGTAGCGGGAGTGGTGCACCTGGTCGATGGCCCCCGCAAACGAAGAGCCGGGGCGGGAGGCAATGGGTTGCGAGGCTGTCATCTAGGCGATACCTCCATCGTTGCTGATCCATTTCAAAGGCGAAACTGCCCCAATAGCCGATTGAGATGGCCCGCCAGTTGACCCAGGTTCTGGCTGGCCTCGTTGGACTGGTCCGCCGCCAGGGCATTCTCGTGGGCCAGCGAGGCGGCGTGGGTGACATTCTGGTTGATGTCCTCGACCACGTGGGATTGCTCCAGGGTGGCACTGGCAATCGAGGCGTTCAGTTCAGTGAGATTGCGCAGCGCGGTGATGACCAGGTGCAGGCTTTCACCGGTTTCGCGGGCCTGTACCACGGTTTGGCGAGCGGCCTGGCTGCTGGCATTGATGACATCGACCGCCGCTTCGGAGTTGCCCTGCAGGCGTTCGATCATGCCCTGGATCTGCGCGGTGGACTGCTGGGTGCGCTGCGCCAGCAGGCGCACTTCGTCTGCCACCACGGCGAAGTCACGACCCTGTTCACCCGCGCGCGCGGCCTCGATGGCTGCGTTCAGCGCCAGCAGGTTGGTCTGCTCGGCGATGGCGCGGATCACCTCCAGCACGCTGCCGATCTGCGTGCTTTCCTGCGCCAGGCTCTGGATCACTTCGACAGCCTGGCCGATGGTCTCGGACAACTGGTCGATCTGGCGCAGGCTGCTGTCGATGTTGTGCTGGCCCTGGCGTGCCTGCTCATCGGCCTGGCGTACTTCATTGGCCGCGTGTTCGGCGTTCTTCGCCACGTCCTGCACGGCATAGGACACTTCGTGGATGGCGGCGGCCACCAGTTCCATTTGCTGGGATTGCTGTTGGCTGTGGCGCTGGCTGTTGCTGGCAATCTCGCCAAGCGATTGCGAGGCCTGGTCGAGGTTGCCGGCGGTCTGCATGGACTGGCCGATCACGGCGCGCAGCTTGTGGGTGAACGCGTTGAAGTGGCTGCTCAGGGCGGTCAGCTCATCGCGCCAGCGACTGTCCAGGTTGTGGGTCAGGTCGGCTTCGCCGCTGGCGATGTTCTCCATGGCATTGACCACCTGCGCCAGGGGCAAGGCGATGCTGCGGGCGATCAGCAGGATCAGCGCGCTGAGCAGCAGGGCGATGGTCAGTACGATGACGAAAGCCTGTATCAGCTGGCGGCGGAACTCCACTTGTACGTCGTCGACGTAGATGCCCGAGCCGACGATCCAGCCCCAGGGCTTGAACAGTTCGACATAGGAAACCTTCTCCACCGGCGCGTCGGAGCCCGGCTTTGGCCAGCGGTAGTGCACCAGGCCGGAGCCGTCGCGGTTTGCCACGGCGACCATCTCGTCGAACAGTGCCTTGCCGTCAGGGTCGAGGGTGCCCGCCATGCGCTTGCCCTCGAGCTTGGCGTTGGGGTGCATGACCATGCGTGTGTCGAGGTCTTCGATCCAGAAGTAGTCGTCGTGGCCGTAGCGCAGGTTGCGTATGACCGCGCTGGCCTGTTGCTGCGCTTGTCCACGCTCGAGACCCTGGCCTTCCAGGGTCTGGAAATGACGCAGGATGCCGCTGACGGTCTCGACCACGTGACGGGTTTTCAGGGCCTTGGCCGCATAGAGATCGTCATGGTTCTGCTTGAGCATCAGGCCGGCGAGAATCAGCAGCATCAGGATGGACGTCAGCAAGATCAACCACAGGCGGCGGCTGATGGAAAAATTACGCAGGCCGAGCATGGGCAACTCCAGAAGGGGCAGGCAAGGGGGCAGCCGGCGCGCAGGGCGCGTCCGGCCAAGGGCTCAGAGCGCGTAGTGGGCCAGCTCCCGGGCGATCAGCAGGCGTTGCACCTCGCTGGTGCCTTCGTAGATCTGGGTGATGCGCGCATCGCGGTAGTAGCGCTCCACGGGGTAGTCCTCCAGGTAGCCATAACCACCATGGATCTGCAGGGCGCTGGAGCACACGCGCTCAGCCATTTCCGAGGCGAACAGCTTGGCCTGGGACGCTTCTGACAAGCACGGTTGCCCGGCGCTTTTCAGGCGCGCGGCATGCAGCACCAGCAGGCGGGCAGCATTGAGCCGGGTGTGCATATCGGCGAGCAGGTTGGACACGCTCTGGTGTTCGATGATCGGCTTGGCAAACTGGATGCGTTCGCGGGCATACCCCAGCGCAGCCTCGAAGGCGGCGCGGGCGATGCCCAGGGACTGGGCGGCGATGCCGATGCGACCGCCTTCAAGGTTGGACAGGGCAATGGCCAGGCCCTTGCCGCGCTCGCCAAGCAAATGGTCCTGGGGGATCGTGCAGTTATCCAGCGTCACCGCGCAGGTATCGGAGGCCTTGATCCCCATCTTGTGTTCGCTGCGATCGACCACGAAGCCGGGATTGTCGGTGGGCACCAGGAACGCCGACAGGCCCTTCTTGCCCAGTTCCGGATCGGTGACGGCAAAGACAATGGCCAGCTTGGCGCGCTTGCCGTTGCTGACGAATTGCTTGGCACCATTAAGTACCCACTGACCGTCGCGCAGTTCGGCGCGCGTGCGCAAGTTGTGCGCTTCGGTGCCCGCCTGTGGCTCGGTCAGGCAGAAGCAGCCAATGGCCTGGCCGCTGGCCAGGAGCGGCAGCCAGGTGTCTTGCTGGGAAGGGCTGCCATATTTGAGCAGCGGGCCGCAGCCCACTGAGTTGTGGATGCTCATCAAGGCGCCGAGGGCGCCGTCGCCGGCCGAGATTTCCTCTACGGCCAGGGCGTAGGCCACATAGTCGGTGTAACTGCCACCCCAGGTGTCCGGCACCACCATGCCCAGCAGCCCCAGTTCACCCATCTGCGCCACCACGGCATCATCGATCCAACCAGCCTTTTCCCAGGCCTGGGCCTGCGGGCCGACTTCGCTGCGGGCGAAGTCGCGTGCCATGTCGCGGATCATGCGTTGTTCTTCGGTCAATTCGATATCGTGCATTGCGAGTCTCCTGCCGTTCAGGCGGTACGAAGGGGTTTGCCAGAGGCCGGGCGAAAGTCGCTGAAGAAAGCCTGCACCCGCGCAGGCACCAGTTCCGCCAGGGTTGGCGGGTTCCAGCGTGGGGTCTTGTCCTTGTCGATGATCAGTGCGCGCACACCTTCCATCAGGTCGCCCTTGTCGAACCACTGGTAGTCCAGGTGCAGCTCCAGGGCAAAACAGTCGGCCAGGCTCAGGTATCGACCGCGGCGCAACAGTTCCAGGGTCGTAGCCATTGCCAGTGGCGAGCGGCTGTCGAGCAGCGCGACTGTCTGTTCGGCCCAGTCGCGCAGCTCGGGACGTTGCTCGCGCTGCAGCGCATTGCGAATCGCCGACACATCAGGCAGGGAGAAATAGTCATCGATCACCTGGCGGTAAGCCTTGAGTTCCGATCCGGCAATACGCTCGGCGGCCAGCCCCGCCAGCAGGTCTTGCAAGTCTTCTGCGGGCGCACGGGTCCAGTTCAAGTGATCCAGGGCGGCATCCAGTTCGACCAGGCGCTCGCTGGGCAGGTAGTAGTCGGCGAGGTCGGCATAGAGCGCATCGGCGGCCCGTACCTGGCAGCCGGTGACGCCCAGGTAGATACCCAGCTCACCGGGAA
Source organism: Pseudomonas sp. PSB11 (assembly GCF_014596605.1). Lineage (NCBI taxonomy): Bacteria > Pseudomonadati > Pseudomonadota > Gammaproteobacteria > Pseudomonadales > Pseudomonadaceae > Pseudomonas > Pseudomonas sp. PSB11. Next base: position 296,967 of record NZ_NOIO01000002.1, on the reverse strand, counting down.
GCCGCGGCAGGAAATAGCTGCCACCGACATCGGGGAAAAAGCCGATGCCGACTTCCGGCATGCCCATGCGCGTGCGCTCGGTGATCACCCGCAGCGAAGCCGCCTGCGCCAGGCCCATGCCGCCGCCCAGAACGAAACCGTCCAGCAGCGCCAGCACCGGTTTGGCGTAGCCGTGCAGGTATTCTTCCAGGGCGTATTCCTCTTCGAGGAACAGCTCGTGCAGGTTGCTACCGGCCTGGTGACTGTCGTACAGCATGCGAATGTCGCCACCGGCGCAGAACGCTTTTTCCCCGGCGCCACGGACAGTGACGGCGACGATGTCGGGGTCCTGCTCCCAGGCCCGCAGGTGCCGCCAAAGCAGCGTCACCATGGGCAGGTCCAGGGTGTTCAGCGCGCTGGGCCGGTTCAGCGTGAGGTGGCCAATGCGGTTACGCACGCTGGCCAATACCGGGACTGCCTGCCCGCTCATGCCTGAACTTCCCCTTGGAACAGTTTGATGATGGCGGAGAAGTCCAGGCCGCCATGACCTTGCAGGCTGAAGGTCTGGTACAGCTGCTGCGCGGCAGCACCGAGCACCACCGGCTGGCGCGCGTGTTTCGCCGCTTCGGTAGCGAGGCTGAGATCCTTGAGCATCAGGTCGGTGCCGAAGCCGCCACTGTAACCGCGCGAGGCCGGCGCATTTTCCAGCACGCCCGGGAACGGATTATTGATCTCCGAACTCCAGCAGCGACCGGTGGAGGTGCCGATGACACCGGCCAGCACCTTGGCGTCCATGCCCAGGGCCACACCCAGGGCCATGGCCTCGGCGACGCCGACCATGGAGATGCCGAGCAGCATGTTGTTGGCGATCTTGGCCACCTGGCCGTTACCGGCTTCGCCGCAGCGCACGATGTTCCTGCCCATGGCCGAGAGGATCGGCAAGGCCTGGTCGAATACGCTGACGGGGCCGCCGACCATGAACGTCAGGGTGCCCGCCGTCGCACCGCCGGTGCCGCCGGAGACCGGCGCGTCGAGCATCGGGTTGCCTTGGGCAAGGGCGATTTTGGAAACTTCGCGCGCACTCAGCGGGTCGATGGTCGAACTGTCTATCAACAGCACACCTGGGCCGATGTTGGCCAACAGGCCGTCCTTGGCGCCATAGACCTGCTTCACGTGGTGTGCGGTTGGCAGCATGGTGATGATCACTTCAACCCCGGCCTTGGCCACGCCTGCGGGTGAGTCGGCGGCGCTGGCGCCGGCCTCCACCAACGCGGCGACTGCCTGCGCGAAGGGATCGAAGACGGTCAGGCGATGGCCTGCCTTGAGCAGGTTGCGGGCCATCGGGCCGCCCATGTTGCCGAGGCCGAGAAATCCGATATGCATGATGACTACCTTTTGCGTGTGGTGGCGAGGGGATGAATCCCCTCGCCACAGATCATTTGAGGGTGATAGTGGTGTTCACCGCGCCCACGACGTCGTCTTCGTCGAACCAGCGCTGGGTGATCGTCTTGGTCTGGGTGTAGAAGGTCACCACTTGCTTGCCGTAAGGGCCCAGGTCGCCGAGCTTGGAGGCGCGCGAACCAGAGAAGGAGAACAGCGGGACCGGTACCGGGATCGGCACGTTGATGCCCACCTGGCCAACGTCGATTTCTTCCTGGAAGTGGCGGGCCGCCGCGCCCGAGCGGGTGAACAGGGCGGTACCGTTGCCATTGGGGTTGGCGTTGATGATCTCGATCGCCTCGCTCAGGCTGGCGGCCTGCATGACGCACAGCACCGGGCCGAAGATTTCTTCGCGGTACACGGACATTTGCGCGGTGACGTTGGAGAAGATGGTCGGGCCGACGAAGTTGCCGTCCTGGTAGCCAGGCACGCTCGGGTTGCGGCCATCCAGTTCGAGCTTGGCGCCTTCTTCGATGCCACTGGCGATCAGGCTGTTGACGCGATCCAGGGCAGCGCAGGAAATGACCGGGCCGATGTCGGTGCCAGGTTCGGTGCCGCCATTGATTTTGAGGGTTTTGGTCCGCTCGATCAGGTCCGGCAACCAGGTCTGCGCTTCACCTACCAGAATCACTACCGGCAGGGCCATGCAGCGCTGGCCAGCGGCGCCGAAGGAGGCGCCCAGCAGGTTGTTCAAGGTCTGCTGCTTGTTGGCATCGGGCAGGACGATGGCATGGTTCTTCGCGCCCATCATGCACTGTGCGCGTTTGCCGTTCTGCGTGGCGCGGTTGTAGACGTGAGTGCCGACCTTGGTCGAACCCACGAAGGACACGGCCTTGATGTCCGGATGATCACAAATCAGGTTCACCGCATCGACGCCGCCGTGGATGACGTTGAGTACGCCCTTGGGTACACCGGCCTCCAGCGCCAGTTCGACCAGGCGCATGGTCACCAGCGGGTCTTGTTCGGACGGCTTGAGGACGAAGGTGTTGCCGGTGGCGATGGCCATCGGGAACATCCACAACGGGATCATCGCCGGGAAGTTGAACGGGGTGATGCCGGCGCACACGCCCAGCGGCTGCATCAAGGTGTAGGTGTCGACGCCGTTCGCGACGTTGTTGGCCAACTCGCCCATCTGCAGGTTACCGATGGAGGTGGCGTGCTCGACCACTTCCAGGCCGCGGAACACATCACCTTCGGCATCCGGCAGGGTCTTGCCCTGTTCGGCGGTGAGCAGGGCGGCGAGTTCCTTGATGTTCTCGCGGATCAGCTGCTGGTACTTGAAGAAGATCCGCGAGCGGGCGCCGATTGGCGTCTTGCGCCAGGTCTTGAAGGCTTCCTTGGCGCTGGCCACGGCGGCATCCATTTCCTCGGCGGTGGCGAATGGCACACGAGCGAGGATTTCCTGGGTGGCCGGGTTGACCACGTTGCGCCACTCGGTGCTGCGCGATTCGACGAACTCGCCGTTGATGAGGAGCTTGACGCTTGGAACGCTGGATGAGGTCATTTTCGGGTCCTGTCTGCTTTCTTTGAGTCGAGTGAGGCCCCTCGGCCTGGTTGGCCGAGTGGTCGGATGTGAGTTTCAGGAGGGCCGGCGCACCGGCCCGGGTTCAGCCCTTGAGCTGAGGGAAGTCTTCTTCGAAGTACTCTTGTGCGCCGCGCGCGTCACTCTGCCGACGCTGCACTTCCATCTGGCGCAGCTCCACCCGACGGATTTTCCCGGAGATGGTCTTGGGCAGCTCGGTGACGAACTCGATGCGTCGCACTCGCTTGTACGGCGCCAGGTGCTCGCGGGCGAAGGCGAGGATATTGCCGGCAAGCTCGGCGCTGCCGGGTTCGTCATGGGCCAGGATCAGGAACGCCTTGGGCACGGCCAGGCGCAGCGGGTCGGGGCTGGGGACCACGGCGCATTCCATCACCGCCGGGTGCTCGATCAGAGCGCTCTCCAGTTCGAAGGGGCTGATGCGGTAGTCGGAGGCCTTGAACACGTCGTCGGCGCGACCGACAAAGGTGACGTAGCCATCATCGTCGATCTGCGCGGTGTCGCCGGTGCGGTAGTAACCGTCGCGCATCACCTCGGCGGTTTTTTCCGGGCTGTGCTCATAGCACAGCATCAGGCCAAGTGGCCGCACGTCCAGCGGCAAGGCGACTTCGCCCTCATTGCCAGGGGCCCCGTCGGGGTCGAGCATGGTCACTCGGTAGCCCGGCAGCGGCCGGCCCATGGAGCCGGGCTTGAGCAATTGGCCGGGCGTATTGCCGACCAGGGCGGTGGTTTCAGACTGGCCGAAACCGTCGCGCAATGGCAAGTCCCAGGCATGCAGGATCTGCTCGATGATTTCCGGGTTGAGCGGCTCACCGGCGCCCACCAGTTCGCGCAGGCACAGGCGCTCCTTGTAACTGGCCAGGTCCTCCTGGATCAGCATGCGCCAGACCGTGGGCGGGGCGCACAGGCTGGTGACGCCATAGCGCTCCAGGGCACCCAGCAGGGCAGGGGCGCTGAAGCGCGCGACGTTATGGATGAAGATGCAGGCGCCGGCGTTCCAGGGGGCAAAGAGGCAACTCCAGGCGTGCTTGGCCCAGCCCGGTGACGAGATGTTCAAGTGCAGGTCGCCCGGCTGCAGGCCGATCCAGTACATGGTCGACAAGTGGCCGACCGGATAGCTCTGGTGGCTGTGCAACACCATCTTGGGCTTGGAGGTGGTGCCGGAGGTGAAGTACAGCAGCATCGGGTCGGTGGCCAGGGTGCGACCCTCGCTTTCGAACTGCTCGGAGTATTCGCTGGCGGCGCTGTGGGGTGTCCAGCCGGCGGGGGCCGGGCCGACGCAGACGCGGCTGCAGCCTTCACCCAGGCCGTCGAACTTGTCGACATGGGCGGCACCGACCACCAGATGGCGAACCTGGCCACGTTCGATGCGGTCGGCCAGGTCATCGCAAGTCAGCAGTGCGGTGGCAGGGATGACCACGGCGCCCAGCTTGAAGGCGGCCAGCATGGTTTCCCACAGGGCGACGTCGTTGCCGAGCATCAGCAGGATGCGCTCGCCACGGCGCACACCAAGGGCACGCAGGTGGTTGGCCACCTGGTTGGAACGCGCGGCCAGTTGCTGGAAGCTGTAGCGCTGTTCGCTGCCGTCTTCTTCGACGATCCACAGGGCGTTGGCCTGGTTGCCCTCGGCCATGGCATCGAAGTAATCCAGCGCCCAGTTGAATTCGTTCAGTTGCGGCCAACGGAAGTCCCGCGTGGCAGTGGCGTAGTCGGTACGATGGGCCAGCAGGAAATCACGAGCTTTGATGAAGGGTTGGCAGTTGCTGTTCATTGGAGTCTCCATCGATCGCGGGGGCGATCGGCGCGGTAACGGGTACGGGAGGGTCAGGCGGCGAGGGGCGCTTCGCTGCGGGCGGCGGTGCGTACATGACGCGTGCGGGTACCTGGGAGCGGGGAGACGATGGCAAGCATGGATGTCTTCACGGTGTATGCCCTTGTTTGTTTTTGTTGGGTCTGGCCCGGATCATGACCGGTGCTTGAGTCCAGTATATGCATGCAAAAATGAATTAAAAATGCTCATAAAAGCCGGTGCGTTGTGCAGAAAAGTCATAGCTGTGGCGCGCTGGGTGGCAGGCCGATCGCACTGTCAGGTCATGCGGGGCGCCCTTACTGAAGGCGCCAGGCTTGCCGGCGAAGGCGTCTTGAGGGCCAATGGGGATTTTGTGACTGAGTACATATCCATTTCTGCGGTAACGGCCACTTATGGTTTCGCCCTTACGGCGAGTCACTTGGAAGAGCCCCAAGTAACCAAGGGCTCTTGCCCCTGGCGTTCGGTGCCTCGCTAAGGCTCGGCATGCCCTCGCTCCGGTCCTGCTCCGTGGGTCGCCGCGAAGGGCCATCCATGGCCCAGCGCGGCTAAACCGGCATCCATGCCGGTTTACCCACTGCGCAGAACCTCCACTCGGCCTCTCGATGGGGCAAGAAAATCAAAAGCCAAAGCCAAAGCCAAAGCCAAAGCAAAAGCAAAATCAAAAGCGAGGCGGCCTTAAAGCCGACCTGATTGCAGCCCTGTCCGCGATCCCCTGTAGGAGCGAGCATGCTCCGGGCGGCGTTCCGACGATGGTCGTCAACGATAACGCGGGGCACCTGGTAGCCCGCAGTGCTTTCAGGTTCATCGCGAGCATGCTCGCTCCTAAAGGGGAGCGAGGTTCACCCCTCAAAGTCAGGTCGGCTTTAAGGTCGCCTCGCTTTGCTGTCGATCGCGGGCGACCCACGGAGCAATGCCTTCGTTCTGGCATGCCGAGCCCAAGCGAGGCACCGAGTGGCGGAGGAGATTTACCAGAGCGCCAGGGTATAGCTGAGGATCAGTCGGTTCTCATCCAGGTCACTGCCGAAATGGGTCGAGCGCACCGTCGCGTTGCGCCACTTCACGCCGACATTTTTCAGCGGCCCGCTCTGGACGACATAACCAATGTCGGTATCCCGTTCCCACTCCTTGCCTTCCGGGCGGTTTGCGCCCAGGTCGATGTTGTCACCCGTGAGGTAGCGGGTCATGAAAGTCAGGCCCGGTAAGCCAATGGCCGCAAAGTTGTAGTCGTAGCGCGCCTGCCAGGACTGTTCGTCCTTGCTGGCAAAGTCCCCGATCTGCACGAAGTTCACCAGGAAAGCGTCGGTGCCGTTGACGTAGGCGTAGCCGGTATCGCCGCTCATGCCTTGATAACCGAGGCCCAACGCATGCCCACCAAGGTTGTAGGTAAACATCGCGCCAATAGCGTTGTTATCGACATTGCTGCCCCCATCGTCCGTTGAACGGGCGAAGCGCAGATCCGTCTTCAACGACTGGCCGGTCGTCACTGGCAACACGTAGGTCAGGTTGACCAGGTGCTGGCTGTAGAAGTTGTCGAGGTGACCGTAGCTATAGCCGGTGGCGAGGTTGCTGGTCCATTTGTAGTTCAGGCTGGCGAAATCGAAGCGGTCGCTGTCGATGTGACGTGTGGTAATGCCCTTGGCGCCCGTTCGGGTGATGCCCATGTCCTCGTAGTCCGAGGAGTCGCGCTGATTGACCTGCGTCAGGCGCCCGGCATCCACGGTCAGGCCTTCGAGTTCCAGCGACGTCAACTGACCGCCCTTGAAGGTTTGCGGCAACAACCGTGAATCGTTAGCCAGTACCGTCGGCAGCTTCGGCAGCAACGTGCCGAGTTTCAGTGTGCTTTTGGAAGCACGCACTTTGGCGGTCAGCCCCAGTTCGCCATACTCGTCCTGCGCACCCTTGCTCGTGTCGCGATGGCGTTTGAGCAGGCCGGAACCTGCGCGATCAGGGCTTGAGTCGAGCTTGACGCCGACCAGTCCGATGGCATCGAAACCGACACCGATCAACCCTTCGGTGAAGCCCGATTCATAGCGCAGCAGGAAGCCTTGGGCCCATTCCTCTTGTTTGGATTGGGCGGCGTTGGCCTGACGATAATCTCGGTTGAAGTAAAAATTGCGCAGCTCCAGGCTGGCCTTGCTGTCTTTGATGAAGTCCGCGTGGGCCTGAGTGGCAAGGCTGGTGCCTGCGAGGAATAGACTGAAAAGGGTAGGTTTCATGTTTGTCTCTTGTTGTTATGGGCAAGCCGATCCCGCACTGGCCGTGGCCGGTGGAGGGAAGGCTGGTTGGCGGTGCCCTGGCCGGCGGCGCAGGGCGGGCGTAAAAAAGCGCGAAGCCAAGGGGCGCACTCGCGCTCGGGGCATTGGCCCCGCAAACACTGCAGCGTCAGTGACTGCTGGCCATGGCAGCGCCGAGGCCGGTCTGGGCGCGCACGAACTGATCGGCATAGGCCGCGCGTTCACGATCGGCACGCTCGCTGCGGTCCAGCCTGGACACGACCACTATGACCAGGAAGGCCAGCGGCATGGAGAACAGTGCTGGCTGGTCGTAGGGGAAGATTGCCTGGGCATGGCCCAGTACACCGACCCACACCGACGGCGAACCGATGACCAACGCCAGGGCGCTGACCAGTCCGGTCAAGCCGCCGTAGAGGGCGCCGCGGGTGGTCAGGCCACCCCAGTACATGGCCATGATCAATACCGGGAAATTTGCCGAGGCGGCGATGCCGAACGTCAGGCCGACCAGGAAGGCGATGTTCTGGCCTTCGAACAGAATGCCCAGGGAGATTGCGACAATGCCCAGGCCGACAGTGGCGATGCGCGACACGCGCATTTCCTGCTTCTCGTCCGCCTTGCCCTTCTTGAATACCGAGGCATACAGGTCGTGGGAGATCGCCGATGCGCCGGCCAGGGCCAGGCCGGCTACCACTGCAAGGATGGTGGCGAAGGCAACGGCGGAAAGGAATCCCAGAAACAGGTTGCCGCCCACCGCTTTGGCCAGGTGCATGGCTACCATGTTGCCGCCGCCGATCATGGCACCGCCGAGCTTACCGTCGACGTAGTACTGCGGGTCTGTGCCGACGATGACGATGGCGGTGTAGCCCAGGATGCAGACCACGAGGAAGAAAAAGCCGATGAACACCGTGGCAAACAACACCGATTTGCGCGCCTCCTTGGCATTGGGCACGGTGAAGAAGCGCATCAGGATGTGCGGCAGGCCGGCGATACCGAAGACGAGGCCCAGGGACAGTGACACCGCGTTGACCGGATCGGCCAGCAAGGTGCCCGGGCCCATGATCTGCACGCCGCTGGCATGCACCGCTACGGCCTGGGCCGACAGTGTCTCGAAGCTGAAGCCGAAGCGGCTCAGGGCCATCAACATCAGGGTCGTGCCGCCCGCCAGCAGCAGGACCGCCTTGGTGATCTGCACCCAGGTGGTCGCCAGCATGCCGCCGAAGATCACATAGACCAGCATCAGCAGCCCGACCACCACCACCGCCGTGCGATAGTCGAGGCCGAACAGCAGCTTGATCAGTTGGCCGGCACCGACCATCTGCACCACCAGGTAGCAACACACCACCGTCAGCGAGCCGAGGGCGGCGAAGCTGCGCACGCGAGTCTGGTCCAGGCGCAGGGAGACGATGTCGGCGAAGGTGTAGCGGCCCAGGTTGCGCAGGCGCTCGGCCATCAGGAAGGTGACGATGGGCCAGCCGACGAAGAAACCGATGATGTAGATGAAGCCGTCATAGCCCTTGGTGAACACCAGGCTCGAGAGCCCCAGCAACGTGGCGGCAGACATGTAGTCCCCGGCGATCGCCAGGCCATTCTGCAAGCCTGTGATACCGCCTCCGGCACTGTAGAAGTCGGCAGCGGAACGCGTACGGCGGGACGCCCACCAGGTGATCAGCAAAGTGGCGAGGACGAAGACGAAGAACATGCCGATGGCATGCACATTGAGCGGTTGTTTCTCGGCAGTGAGGGGGGCGGCGGTGGCCAGCAGGGGGCTGAAGGCGAGCAGGGCGAGTAGGGGTTTCATGCGCGGGTCTCCTGCAGGATCTGCGCGCTGAGCGCGTCGAAGCGGGTGTTGGCGGTGTGCACATACCAGGCGGTCAACAACCAGGACAGCAGGATAATCGCCACGCCAATCGGCATGCCGAGGCTCAGGTGACTGCCGTCGTACATTGGCAAGTGCAGCCAGGCGGGTGCAAAGGCCACGACCATGATGAAGCTGTAGTAAACCGCCAGGACCACGGCGCTCAGGGACCAGGCCAGCAGCGAGCGTTGGCGCGTAAGGCGTTGGAAGTTGGGATTGGCCCTGACCTGGGCGCAGATCTGGACATGGTTCGGATGGTCGGTCGTCATCGTGAGGCTCCGCTTTTTTAATTGTTGTTTGTCGGCCTTTTGAGGGGCGTACGGGTACCCGGGCGACGTTCCGAAACGGAGCGTCACCTGAATGCTGCTGGAGTCGTTGCTGCCCTGGCGATCTTCCGGAGGCGAGGGGATGTTGATGGCGAAATCGGGTGCCAACAGGGGGCCCGCCGCATGAGCCCGCGGTGGGTACGAATGCGACAGATTGCACTGCCGCGCAGTTGCCTTTTTTCGCCTTGAAAACAGGCTTTTGAGCCTGCATTCAGGCCGTCAGCCCTGATTGAACTCTGGGCCTTTCCGCTTGCGAAATGCTGCTGGTAAAACCAGGCTGGATGCGAGTATATGTTGGCTAATTTCCAATAAGAATTGGCAGAAAAGCCTGATGAATATGCAAAATCGCACAACGCAAAACCAAGTGAATTGGGACGATATGCGTTTTTTTCTCGAGGTCGCCCGTGCGCGCACCGCCAGTGGCGCAGCACGTCGCCTGGGGGTGGACTACACCACGGTGTCGCGGCGCATTCGCGCCCTTGAGCAAAGCCTTGGTGCGCTGCTTTTCGAGAAGTCCCGTGCGTCGGGTTTCGTCATGACGGTCGAGGGGCAGCGCCTGATCAGTCACGCCGAATCATTGGAAAGTACATTGCTGGCAGCGTGCGAGCAGGTATCGGGAACCACCGCGGGGCTCGCCGGGCACTTGCGCATCGGCTGTACCGAAGCGTTCGGCTCCTGCTTCATCACCACGCAGATGAGCCATTTCATCATTCACTATCCGCACATCTCGGTGGACATCCTGCCGGTCCCGCACTTCGTCAACCTGTCACGGCGCGAGGCGGACATTGCCATCACCCTGGAGCGTCCTGAACGGGGTCCCTACGTGTGCTCGCGCCTGTGCGACTATCGCTTGCGCCTGTACGCGACACCGCAGTACCTGGCCAGTCATCCACCGATTACCAGCAGCGAGGATTTGGCCAGTCACCCGTTCGTGACCTACGTCGAGGACCTGGCCTTCAGCTTCAAGCTGCTCTACCTGAACGACCTGCTGCCCGGCGCGCACAGCCGCCTGCGCAGCACCAGCGTAGTCTCCCAGTACCATGCGGCGCTGGAAGGGCGAGCGCTGGCCATCTTGCCCTGCTTCCTCGCCGGTCCCGATCCACGCTTGTGCGAAGTGTTGCCCCATGAGGTCGAGGTCACTCGACAGTTCTGGATGTACTACAGCGAGGATTTGCGCAAGCTCAAGCGCATCACTTTGGTCGCCGACTATTTGCGTGCCTGCGCGGAACTCAATCAGCCACTGCTGATGGGCGAGTCCCGTGTGATGGCGTACTTGCCGTCGCCCTGAGTTGAACCACTGATTTGCGGTCACCGAAAAAAATAAAAACAGGTGTCTCCATGCTTCTCGACCATGCGCTGCTGACTGATGTCAGCGGCAAACCGATACGCCAGCAGCACAAAGTTTTTTCAACCGAGTGGGATGAAATCAGCGCCTGGTCGGATCGCGTATACATGCCCTATCGTGTCACCCCCAAAGGGCAAGCCATCAAGCCTCGCGCCACCATGCATTCATCCAGGATTGGCGAGTTGACGCTGACCCGTTTTGGCTATGGCGTGGCGGTGAGCGTCGATGATTTTTCGCCTGAGGCGGGGAATGCCTTGCTGCTCACCACCATTGGCGGCAATGCCCGGCATTGGACACAACGTTCAGTCACTGAAGATACGGCAGTGGGTGAGTCCTACATTGCCGATTGCAGTCGTGTCGAATACCGGGTTGACCTGGATCCGGATCACCTGCAACTGAATTTGACCCTGCCTCATGCAGTGTTGGAGCAGATGGCGCAGCAGTGGTTTGGGTTCGTGCCCGACGATCGATTCTGGAGGCATAAGTGCGTCATCGGTGGGGTTGGTTCGAGCTGGCTAAGTCTGCTGGAGTACACGGTTCGCTGTGTTGCCGAAGCTGGCGAACACATGACTGAGGGACGTATGGGGGCTCATCTGCAGCAAGCCCTGTGCGTTCATCTGTTGCGAGAGTGGGCTGGCCGCGCCGCACAAGCCGGACTTGATTTCAACAGTCCAAAGAACCGGATTGCGCCCCGCTACGTGAGGGCTGCCGAAGAATTCATGAGTGCCAATGCAGCCAGCCTGCCGACGATGGCAGAGGTTGCCAGTGCGGTCGGGACCAGCGTGCGGGCATTGAGCGGGGCCTTCTCGCGCTTTCGCGGCATGACGCCCGGTGCGTTCCTGCGCGAACAGCGGCTACAGGGAGTGCGCCGCGATTTATTGGTGGCAGATCCAGCGTCGGGCGCGACAGTTTCTGCCATTGCCTTTCGATGGGGTTATCTGAACCTGGGGGATTTCGCGGGGCTCTATCGCAAGCGTTTCAGTGAACTGCCGTCACAAACCTTGCAGCGCCGGTTGCGCTAGCGGCTTGATGAAAAAAAGGGCACCGAGAGTAACGTCAAAGCCACTCTCGGTGCCCACCAACCCAGCCAATCGCAGCGGGTCAGAACACCCACAGCAGCCGTAGGTTAACCCGCTGTTCTTCCTTGAAACCATTGTCGACCGATACGTCCTGGCCGTAATTGAGCAGGGCCTGGAAGGTCGGGGTCATCCAGTAGGATCCTCCGACACGATACTTGCTGGTACCGGGTTCATCGTTCTGGTCCTGGCCATCGATGCGCGTCTCGCCGCCCCAGAGTTGAGACGCGCCGACGTGTACCGACAGCTTGGGTGTCACGGCGTACCTCAGGTAGGTCTGGGCTTGCCATAGCGGCTTCTGGCGCAACGTCAGGCCTTGACTCGTGAGATCGTCATTCTTGCCGAACAGCGTGACGTCGGCGGTGAGGTCCAGGGACAATCTGTCAGTGAGGCCGGTCACATAACCGGTCTGCAACGTCATCTTCCAACGGTTTTCACCGAGGTTGAGTATATCGTTGCGGTCATAGCTACCGGTCGGCACGAACACGTAGGGCGCGATGCCCCAGTAGCGGTTCTTCGCCGGATCGTTCACGAGCCACAGGGTCGAGGCCAGAATCAGATCACCCGTGCCACTGGTGTGTCCCAAGGCGTCGTTGTCGCGTGTTCCTTCCAGGCGACCGAAGGGCAACAGGAACTGTGTATTGATCGTGTAGTCCCCCAACTGCTGGTAATTGGCGACGCGCAGTATGCCGATATCCGAGTCGAGTCCCGCTTTGATCGCAACCTTGTGACCGTCACTGTAGAGCGACCGCCGCTCGGCATGCTGCAGGTAGAGCAAGCCGATATTGCTGCCGGCTGGAAGCGCAGCGGCGTATTCGCCGGCGTCCACATCGATGGCTTGGGCGTTGCCGGCCAGGGTGGCCAGCAGCAATGCGGCACCGATCGTTGAAGTATCCAATGCGCAAGCTGAGAAACGAGCGCGCACAGGGGTACGCGTGGAGATCTCCATGAGTCACCTGTTTTTGTTCTTGTAGGTTTTAGAGAGGGGTGAATCAGGAGCCGGCTCAGCGGCTCAGGTTGCGGTAGGCCGCCGTTTCGAAATCCAGATAACCCTGGGTCGATACAGGGTCTACGAATGGCAGTATCTGGGTGGCCCAAAAGCCACCGATGCCATTCTTGCGATCGATCCAATAGAAGAGATTGGCCAATCCAGCCCACGCCAAGGAACCCGCGGGGCGACCGGTGGGAGCGTCTTGTTCGTTGATCATGAAACTCAACGCCCACGACTTTGGCATGCCGGGGAAGAATTCCGCAGTATGGGAAATACTCGGAATCACGCAGGGAAGGGCTTTTATCTTCAGGTTGTCGAGGCCGTTTTGTTCGGCGAAACGAATCGTCTCCGGCTTCAGGATCCGTCCGTGATCGCCTTGTCCATCGTTCAGCCAGGCGCGGATGAACAGGCAGTAATCCTTGACTGTCGAAAACAAGCCATGGCCTCCCATATGCACTTCGGGTTCGGGCGGGAGGAGGGAGCCTTCGACCGGGCTCAGCGATCCATCCTCTTCACGCTGGTGCATGCCAGCCCGTCGCTGGAGCATTGACGGGGTCATGGTGAAGGCCGTGTCGGTCATGCCCAGAGGCTCAAAAATACGCTGTTGCATGACTTCGCCCAGGCGCTTGCCGGTAATGGCCTCGACCACCAGACCGGCCCAGTCCATGTTGGAACCGTATTCCCACTGCTCACCAGGCTCGAACAGCAAGGGCGTTTTCAGGGCAGCCAACGATCCGCTGATGATGCTGGGTTGTCGTTGTTCCTGGACCAGCCTGTTGTAGTGTTCGTTGAAGAATTCGTAACCCAGGCCTGCGGTATGAAGCAGGAGCATTCGGGTGGTGATGTGATTTTTCGCAGGGCGAAGCCGTGGGGTGCCGTCGCTATCAAACCCTTCGAGCACCTTGAGTTCGCCGATCATCGGCAGGTAGTCCCTGGCGGGCGCATCGAGATCCAGTCGGCCTTCCTCGACCAACTGGAGCACGGCGGTGGCGGTTATCGCTTTGGTCGTGGAAAACATCGCGAAAACACTGTCGGTCGTCATTGCCCCTGTTTGACCGAGCGTTCGTTGCCCTGAAGCACCCTCGTAGAGCAAACCGTCTCGCCCGGTGACGGCAGCGACGACGCCTGGGACGCGCTGCTGCCCAACTGTGACGGTATCGAGTATCTGGTCGAATGCTGATGTAGAACCTGGATTCATTATTCTTATTCTCCTTAAACCCAACCCTGGTGCGCTTGGCTAGCGCCGGGAGCGGGATGTGCAGTGACAGGACTGATTGGGCCGACGTGAAGCGATGAACGTCGGGCCAGGGGAGATTAAGAAAATAAAACCGGAGCGTTTGTCGGCTGCCGGCAGAGGGTGTCGGAATCCGGCATTTATCCAATTAGCCGCCTCGCCTAAGGGAAACCTTTAGCCGCACGGGAGATTTCCCCCTTTCGGATGCTGTTCATCTTGATACCGGCGCGGCGTCTACTCGCTTACCTTGCGCACACAGGAGGCGTGTCGTCGTAGCGAACTGTTTCATTGAGCTCGCCTTGCGCTTACCCCATAACAATAAGAATGGAGATATCAGGTGAAGCAATCTTGCCGTGGGCTCGGTATTGCCAGTGTGATCGGGGTTGTCTGTTCGCCATTGGCAGCTCATGCCGATGTGATCGATGACAGTCATTTCAAGGTGGATACGCGTAACTTTTACTTGCACCGCAACTACACCAACACCGCCGCTCCAGTGTCTGAAGTGCACAGTTGGTCCCAGGGTGTCGATGCGCAATTTACCTCCGGCTATACCGACACGGCCTTGGCCATTGGCCTTGATGTGGATGCGCAATACGCCGTGCGCCTGGATTCCTCGGGCAACGACGGTTCGCTGCCGTACAGTGTGAGCGATCAACAGACGGCCAATGACTACAGTCGCGCCGGTGCGACCTTCAAGATGCGCTACAGCAAGACCGAGTTGAAGGTGGGAGACCTGCGCCCGCAATTGCCGGTGGCGTTCGATGACCCCAGTCGACAACTGGATACCATCTATCAAGGCGCCGTGGTCGAGTCCAAGGAAATTGACGGATTGACCGTAACCGGTGGCCGCTTCTGGTCTGCCGTGACACGGGAGTCTTCCAATCACGAAAAGCTCTACAAGTTTGGCTCCACCGATAATCTCGACAGCGACGGCCTGGATTTCGGCGGCGTCACTTACGACATCAGCAAGACGTTGCAAGCCAGTTACTTCTATGGCGTCCTGCACGATATCTACCAGCAGCACTATTTCGGCCTGATGCACATGGCTGACCTGGGCAATGGCTACAAACTTAAAACCGACTTGCGCTACTTCAATAACAATGAAGACGGCAGTGCCTTGAACGGTGAAATTGACAACCGCTCCTACGGTGCCCTGTTCAGCTTGCTCAAGGGCGCGCACATGTTCGGCCTCAGTTACCAGCGCATGCTCGGTGACAGCGTGTTCCCGACCATGAACGGCTATATCCCGCAACCTTACCTGGTGCACTGGTCGTCCCTGGGTTTTGTCCGCCCCGATGAGAAGTCCTGGGGGGCGCGCTACAGCTATGACTTTGCCGGGATGGGCATGCCAGGGCTGAAGTTCTACACCCGCTACATCAAGGGCACGAACTGGGACCGCGGCGGCAACTTGAGCGACAACCAGGAAAGCGAACGCTACCTGGGGCTCAATTACGTGGTACAGAGCGGGGCGCTGCAAGGCCTTGGACTGGACCTGCGTAACATCGATGTGAAACAGAAGTACGGCTACGACTACAACGAGTTCCGTGTCGCCACGACCTACACGTGGAAGTTCTGGTAAGCGCATTGACTCCATAACAATTCCAACAGGAGCAAACACTAGTGAATATACAGGTCGATAACCCGGTCCTGCAGCGCAAGAAAACCTACGTTTACGAGTGGTACGTGGTGGCCCTGTGCATGATCGCCTACATCTTTTCGTTTGTGGATCGGCAGATCCTGGCGCTGATGATCGAACCGATCAAGGCCGACCTGCAGATCAGCGACACCCAGTTCAGCCTGCTGCACGGGCTGGCTTTTTCGTTGTTCTACGCCTTCATGGGCATGCCCATCGCCTATCTGGCCGACCGCTTCAGCAGGCCGAAGATCATCGCCGTCGGCGTGGTGTTCTGGAGCCTGGCGACCGCAGCCTGCGGCCTGAGCAAGAACTTCCTGCACATGTTCCTCGCGCGCATTGGCGTCGGCGTTGGCGAAGCGGCCCTGTCGCCCTCGGCCTACTCGATGTTCAGCGACATGTTCCCCAAGGAGAAACTCGGCCGCGCCGTGGGCATCTACTCGATCGGTTCGTTCGTCGGTGGCGGCCTGGCCTTCCTGGTGGGCGGCTATGTGATCGCCTTGCTCAAGGACATGAACACCATCGAGGTCGCCTTTCTCGGCGCGATGAAGGCCTGGCAACTGGCGTTCTTCATTGTCGGCCTGCCCGGTATCGTGGTGGGTCTGATGATCTGGCTGACCGTGCGCGACCCGGCGCGCAAAGGCCTGCAGGTCGATGCCCAGGGTCGAGCCAAGAAGGTCGCGATGAGCGATGGCTTGCGCTTCCTGGGTCGTCACCGTGCCACCTTCACCTGCCATTACCTGGGCTTTTCGTTCTACGCCATGGCCCTTTTTTGCATGATGAGTTGGAGTCCGGCGCTGTACATCCGCAAGTTCGGCCTGTCGCCGATGGAGGCCGGCTACATGCTCGGCACCGTGCTGTTGGTGGCCAATACCGCCGGCGTGCTGTTCGGTGGATGGCTCACCGACTACCTGGCCAAGAAGGGGCATCAGGACGCGGCGATGCGCACGGGTGTCATCGGCGCCCTGGGCATGGCGGTGCCGGCCGTGCTGTTCCCGCAAGCCGATCAGCTATGGCTGTCGGTGACCCTGCTGGTGCCGGCCATGTTCTTCGCCTCGTTCCCGATGCCGGCATCCACGGCAGCGATGCAGATCCTCGCGCCGAACCAGGTGCGTGCGCAGGTCTCGGCGGTGTTCCTGCTGATCAGCAACCTGCTGGGGTTGGGCCTGGGCACTACGCTGGTGGCGCTGTTGACCGACCGCTACTTCGGTTCGCCGGCAGCGGTGGGCTCGTCGATGTCGTTGGTGATCGCGGGTGCGTCGGTGTTGACCGTGCTGTTGCTCTGGCGTGGTTGCCGGCGTTTTCGCGAAAGCTATGCCCGGGAGTATCCGAGCCGCGCTTGATTGGTCATAGTCCATGATCGGTGCCTCGGCCCCGCTGCGTTTGTATGCAGCGGGGCTCAAGCACTTCCAGGCCAGGAGAATCCCCGATGTTGAATGACGTACACCTGCTGGAACGGCATAGCCTGTTCAGCTCGGCCGATTACCGGGAAATCCAGGACAAAGTCAGCCACTACCTGTGTCCGCACAGTTTCAACGTGCTGCGTGACGAGCCGATCCATACCCGGCTCAACGGCGTATTCTTCGGTACTTCGGCGCTGCTCGACCTGCGCTATGGCGCGCCGGTGGAGATCAACATCGGCGACATTGCCGACCAGTACCTGTTTCGCATCACCTTGCAGGGGCATTGCGAAGTGGCCCACGGCCGGCGCAGTGCGGCGATGCAGTCGGGCTGCCTGAGCGTTTCCTCGCCGTTCGCGCAAAGCCGTATCGTCACCGATGGCGAGTGCCGCAACCTGATCCTGCGCGTCGACCGTGACGCCCTGCAGCTGCAACTGCAACGCCTGCTCGGGCGCAGCCTGCGGCAGTCGGTGATCTTCGATGTCAGCGTCGACCCGCTGGGTGCCGGTGTGGTCAGCCTCTATCACACCCTGGACTACATCTGCCGGCTGTACGGCAGCGGCGTGGACGGGTCGCGACTCGCCAGCGGCTTGTCCGACTACCTGATGCAGCTGTTGCTCACCCAGCTGCCACACAACTATTCGGCGGATCTGCTGATCGATTCGCGCGCACCGCTGCCGCACCACGTGAAGAAAGCCCGTGACTACATCGAGGCGCACCTTGGCGAGCCGATCAACCTGGCGACCCTGAGCGAGCTCTGTGGTGTCTCGGCCCGCACCTTGCAGAACGGCTTCAAACAGTTTCTGCAGCAAGCGCCGGTCGAATACATCCGTGAGCGTCGCCTGGCGGTGATTCACGAATCGCTGCAGCAGGGCAATACCTGCGAAAGCGTCACCGATATCCTGTTGCGCCACGGCATCAACAGCTTCGGGCATTTTTCCAGTGCCTATCGGCAACGCTATGGCTGCCTGCCGTCGGACACCCTGCGCCGACACAGGCATTGAGACTTCTGCGTAATCCGTCAGTCGGCTGCGCAATCGGGACAGTCCGTGGCGGTGCAGACCGATAGCATCGAGTCTCTTACAAGAGGAGCAACTCGATGAATATTACCGTGCTGGGTGGGGGACATGGCTGCTACGCCGCTGCTGTCGAGATGGCTGAAAAGGGCCATCAGGTTCGCTTGTGGCGGCGCGATTCGGCAGCGCTCAAAGAGTTGCTGGCCATCGGCAGCCTGACCATCAAGGACTATCGAGGCACCCGTCAGCTGTCCGTCGGCAAACCGGGCGACAAACTGTCGTTCACCGACGACCTGGCCGAAGCCCTGGGCGACGCGCAACTGGTGATCATCCCTTTGCCGTCGACCTCCCACGAAGACCTGGCCCGGCACGTGGCGCCGCACCTGCGCGACGGCCAGGTGGTGTTCCTGCCACCGGGCACTTTCGGTAGCTACGTGTTCGCCAAGGCGATGGCCGATGCCGGTAACCACAGCAAAGTCGCCTTCGCCGAAACCGGCACACTGCCGTACCTGGTGCGCAAGCATGGCGCCAGCGACCTGGTGATCAGCTGCTACGCGACCCGCCTGCCGACCGGCGTGTTCCCCAGCAACCTGTCCGAGCACGCCTTCAGGGTATTGCGCGAGGCCTACCCGAGCGTCGAACCGATCGAAGACGCCCTGAGCGGTGCGTTGATGAACGCAGGCCCCATCATCCACCCACCGCTGATCATGATGAACGCAGGTCCCCTGGAGCATTTCGAGGCCTGGGACATTCACAACGAAGGCACCCAACCGTCGATTCGTCGCGTGACCAACCAGCTGGACGCCGAGCGCATGGCCGTGCGTGAAGCACTGACCTACGGTGCACCGCACTTTCCCCTGGCCGACCACTACAACACCAGTGAAGGCGAGGAATGGATGTACGGTCGCGGTGCCCATGGCAAGCTGACCGACAGCGGCGACTGGCGCGAAGACATCGACCTGCAGGCCCATCGCTACATGCTCGAAGACACCCGCCTGGGCCTGTCCTTCCTGGTGTCCGTCGGCCGTTGGGCCGGTGTGCCGACCCCGGTTGCCCAGGGCCTGCTGAGCATCGCTTCGGTCGTTGCCGAACGTGATCTCTACGCCGAAGGCCGCACCCTGGAAAACCTCGGTCTGGCCGGGCTCGACCGCGCACGGATGACTGAACTGCTGACCAAGGGTTTTCAATCATGAGCATTGAATGGCCTCAAGTCAGCGTGGTGGGCGCCGGCCGGATGGGCGAGGGCATTGCCCTGGCCTTCATCCATGCGGGCTTGCCGGTCACCCTTATCGACATCAAGGCGCGCGCCGAGGATGAGCGCGACGACTACTTCGAGCGCGTGCGCAATAACATCCGCGGCGAACTGCAGATGCTGGTTCGCCTCGGCGTGCTCCAGCCGGAACAGGCGGACATCGCGCTATCGCGCTTGACCCTGCAAACCCGGGATCGGGCCTGCGAGGCATTGCGCCAATGCGAGTTGGTGTTCGAAGCCGTGCCGGAAGTCATCGAGGTCAAGCAACAGACGTTCGCCTGGGTCAGCGAACATGTCCCGGCGTCGGCGATCATCGCGTCCACTACCTCGACGTTCCTGGTCACCGAGTTGAGTGAAATGGTCAGCACGCCAGCGCGCTTCGTCAACGCGCACTGGCTCAATCCTGCGCACCTGATGCCGCTGGTGGAAGTCAGCCGCAGCGCCGCAACCTGCCCCCAGGTGGTCGAGCGACTGCTGCAACTGCTCAAGCGCATCGGCAAGGTGCCGGTGGTGTGCAATCCGGTGGCGGGCTATATCGTGCCGCGCATCCAGGCACTGGCGATGAACGAAGCCGCACGGATGGTGGAAGAGGGCGTGGCCAGCGCAGAGGATATCGACACCGCCGTTCGCATTGGCTTTGGCTTGCGCTTCTCGGTACTGGGACTGCTCGAGTTCATCGACTGGGGTGGCGGCGACATTCTCTACTACGCCTCGCGTTACCTCAGTGGCGCGCTGGCGCCGCGCTTCGAGTCGCCACAGGTGATTGCCGACAACATGCACAACGGCCGCAACGGCCTGCGCGACGGCCAGGGTTT
This sequence comes from Pseudomonas sp. PSB11, assembly GCF_014596605.1. Taxonomy (NCBI): domain Bacteria; kingdom Pseudomonadati; phylum Pseudomonadota; class Gammaproteobacteria; order Pseudomonadales; family Pseudomonadaceae; genus Pseudomonas; species Pseudomonas sp. PSB11. The sequence continues at coordinate 277,021 of NZ_NOIO01000002.1, read as the reverse complement.
CTACGATTACCGTGAGCTGGACGTGGAGGCCTACAAGCAGCAGCGAATGGGTGCCTTCGTACAAAAGCTGGCGTCGTCGGGGCTGACGCCAGCGTTCGATGGCGCGTTGGGGCAGCCATCTGAATAACGGCCAAATGCAAACCGCCACTACTGTAGGAGCGAGCATGCTCGCGAAGAATCTGAGAGCGCCGCGGGGTGCCAGGTTTGCAGCGTTATCGTTGACGACCATCGCGAGCATGCTCGCTCCTACAAAACCCTCGACTACGACACTTCACCAAGCTTTGGCCTGCCCCGAATCCGTCTGAGGACGACCTCAAGCGCGCGGTCAACGGGCAGTACGGGAACCAGGTGTCGGCATCGTTGATTACCTGGCGATTGGCAGCATGGCGCTGTGCGGAAACCGGCATAAGGTCGCCGAGTTCCGCAAGCGACGCCAGGGTGCAACCCAGGGTTAGGGCACCTGGCTGTGGACCTGTCGATCAGCGCACCAGGCAAGGTTGCTTGTTGTTGAAGCGCCAGCCCGGAATCAGGAACTGCATCGCGACGCTGTCATCCCGCGCGCCGAGCCCCATGCTTTTGTAGCGCTCGTGGGCCTTGGCCACCGCGTCCATGTCGATCTCTACGCCCAGGCCATGCCGGGTCGGAACCTTGACGTAGCCGCCTTCGATTTTCAGCGGTTCCCGGGTCAGGCGCTGGCCGTCCTGCCAGATCCAGTGCGTGTCGATCGCGGTGATTTCCCCCGGTGCGGCGGCTGCTACCTGGGTGAACATGGCCAGGGAGATATCGAAGTGATTGTTGGAATGCGAGCCCCAGGTCAGGCCCCATTCGTGGCACATCTGGGCAACTCGCACTGAGCCTTGCATCGTCCAGAAGTGCGGGTCGGCAAGCGGGATGTCGACCGATTGCAACTGAATGGCGTGGCCCATTTCGCGCCAGTCGGTCGCGATCATGTTGGTGGCGGTCTTCAGTCCCGTGGCCCGGCGGAATTCGGCCATGACCTCGCGGCCCGAGTAGCCGTTTTCTGCACCGCACGGGTCTTCGGCGTAGGCGAGGACGTGATGCTGATCGCGGCACAAACGAATGGCTTCTTTAAGCGACCATGCACCATTCGGGTCAAGGGTGATTCGTGCGTCAGGAAAGCGTTCAGCCAGCGCGGTGACTGCTTCGATTTCTTCATCGCCGCTCAACACACCGCCCTTGAGCTTGAAATCGTTGAAGCCATATTTTGCGCTGGCTGCTTCTGCCAGGCGCACCACGGCTTCGGCGGTCATGGCTTTCTCATGACGAATCCGGAACCAGTCGTCTTCTGCGTCGGCTTCGTTACGGTAAGCCAGGTCCGTGACATGGCGGTCGCCGATGTAGAACAGGTAGCCGAGCATCTTCACCGCATCGCGTTGCTGCCCTTCGCCGAGCAATGCAGCCACCGGCACCTCGAGGAATTGGCCCAGCAAATCGAGCAGGGCGGCTTCCATGGCGGTCACTGCGTGAATGGTGATCCGCAGGTCGAAGGTTTGCAGGCCGCGACCGGCCGCATCACGGGAAGCAAAGGTGGTGCGCATCTGATTGAGGATGCGTTGGTATTGGCCGATGGGCTGGCCGATCACCAGGCTACGAGCGTCTTCGAGGGTCTCACGGATGCGTTCCCCACCTGGTACTTCGCCCACGCCGGTATTACCAAAGCTGTCCTTGAGAATGACAATGTTGCGAGTAAAGAACGGACCGTGGGCGCCGCTCAGGTTCAGCAGCATGCTGTCGTGGCCCGCGACGGGTACGACTTGAAAATGGGTGACGACAGGCGACTGGGTGGCGTTGGCAGAATGTTCAGCGTTCATGGCAAGTTCCTACGAGTATGGTCGTTCAACGAACAATGGAGTCAGTGCGCTTTGACTGTCGCATGCGTTGGAGCAGCGTTCGGTGGTGTCAGCACGGGTGATGGCTTGGGTGAGGTCCTGGCAAAAAACACCAGTATCGCGGCAAGAACCGAGGTGCCGGCCAAGCCGTAAAGGCCGCCTTGAATCGAGCCGGTGGTCTGTTCCAGGAAACCGAAGGTCGTGGGTGCCACGAAACCGCCCAGGTTGCCGATCGAGTTGATCAGCGCGATAACCGCGGCGGCGATACGGGCATCCAGGTAGCCCTGGGGAATTGGCCAGAACAATGAGGACGCGGACTTGAAGCCGATGGCAGCGAAGCAGATGGCGACAAAGGCGAAGATCGGCCCGCCGGTGGTGGACAGGAACATGCCGGCAGCTGCAATCAACAAGGCAGTTGCGACCCAGGCTTGCTGGAATTTGAACTTGCCCGACAGCGCCGCAAAGGAGTACATGGCGATGATCGAGATCAGCCAGGGAATCGAGTTGAAAAAACCTACCTGCACGTCACTCAGGTCACCCATCTTCTTGATGATGCTGGGTAGCCAGAAAGTCGCGGCATAGATCGTCAGCTGGATGCAGAAGTACAAGGCGCAGAACAGCAGGATCTGTCGATCTTTCAGGAGTTTGCCAATGGTCGGTTTCACGCTGGTCAGGGCTTCACGTTCGCGTTGCTCCTGATCGATGGCGCCGACCAGCGCATCCTGCTCCTGGCGCGTCATCCACTTGGCGTCGTGGGGTTTGGAGTCAAGCCAGAACCAGACGAAGAAGCCCAGGAACACCGAGGCCAGGCCTTCTATGGCGAACATCCATTGCCAGCCGTGAAAGCCAAAGCCTTCGATTTGCAACAGGGCACCCGACAGCGGACCGGAAATCAGTGAGGCAACGGCTGAGCCGCTGAGGAAAATGGCGATGGCTTTACCGCGCTCGACGCCTGGCAGCCAGCGAGTGAAGTAGTAGATCACGCCAGGGAAGAAGCCTGCTTCGGCCACGCCCAACAGGAAGCGCAGGATGTAGAAATGGGTTTCGTTCTGGATGAACGCCATCAGCGTGGCGACGATGCCCCAGGTGAACATGATGCGGGTCAGCCAGATGCGGGCGCCGACCTTTTGCAGCAGCATGTTGGAGGGCACTTCGAACAGTGCGTAGCCAATGAAAAAGAGGCCTGCGCCCAGTCCGTAGGCGGCAGCGCCAATGCCCAGGTCATGTTCCATGTGCGTGCGCACGAAGCCGATGTTGACCCGGTCGATGTAGTTGAGGATGAACATGATCACGAAAAGCGGGAGCACATGTCTCTTCACTTTGCCCACGGCGCGCGCGAGAACCGAATCATTTTCTGGAACGACAGATGCGTTGCTTGAATTGTTCACAATTCAAATCTCCCACTGATTATTTTTATGCGGGTTTGAGCGTGATAGCGGCGGCCTGGCCGCCGGTTATTGCTGTCGAGTTACCAGGCACCGAGCGCCTTGATCAGGGGCGCGTCGGGGTCGGTCAAAGGAAAAGGCAGGGAGGTCTTGCGAGAGGAGGGACTTGAGTACTTGAGGATTCATGGGATTCGCCTGCATCGATGGTTTTTGTTTAGATGTCTGGAGCGGGTTAAGTTGATAGACATCATACAAGTGGTTGTTTGGCGCTGCAATGCGGAGAATGGTGTTTTGTGTGCATAACGACGTGAGAAAATGACTTTTTTGGTTATTATAGGCAGTGTTCGTTGGCGTTTAACGGCTAAATCGTGCCGAGCCTGATAGGATCGAACTATCATTGAGCTAGAAGGTATCCCGAGTTAAACAGGACCGTATAGGTGTGTTGTCATACAAGTATGCGCCTTTTATGATGGCTTAGGGGGGGTACATTCGCATTTCGCCAGTGAATCTCCGGTGGGTGTTAAGCTCTGTGAAGCAAAATTCCGTGGACTCGAACCTATGCAAATTGAAAGCGGAACCCCTGTCCGCAGACGCCCCAATAATCTGGCTCAAGGCGTGGTCGAAGCACTGACCCAGCGCATTTTGCTCGGCCAATTGAAGCCAGGCGAAAAGCTGCCTTCGGAATCCACCATCGTTCTCGAACATGGCGTGAGCCGCACTGTTGTCCGGGAGGCTATCTCCAAGCTGCAAGCTTCGGGGCTAGTCGAGACACGACACGGAATCGGCACATTCGTGCTGGAGCAACCCTCCCAGCCAGGGCTGCGCCTGCACGTGGATACCGTTGCCAGTGTTCGCAGCATGCTGGAGCTGAGATTGGGCCTGGAGGTGCAGGCGGTTGCTCTGGCCGCTGTGCGCCGAAACGACGATCAGCTCGCGCGCATGCGCCAGGCCTTGAGTGATTACCAGGCTTCGCTGGCGAACAACGATAGTTGCGTCGAGCAAGACAAGCGCTTTCACCAGATCATTGCCGAGGCGACCGGCAATACGTTTTTCACGGAAATCATGCAGCACCTGGGCAATGCCATGATTCCTCGTACCCAGGTGAAGGCCGACGAGCGTGGAGGCGCCGATTTTTCGCAATTGGGGCAGCTGGCGAATCTGGAGCATGAAGCGATTTTCAACGCGATCAAGCGACAAGATCCCGATGCGGCTCGAGCAGCGATGGTGCTGCACCTGACCAACAGTCGGGATCGGTTTTCGGGTAGTTGAAGGGGGCTGAAACCGTGGCAAGGGAGCTTCCACTCCCTCACCGCTGTCTTATCCCCGGCACTCCACCAGGCTTTTCACCTGCCCCGAATCCGTCTGGTTCTCATCACTCAACCAGCGTTCGAACCCTGCGCCAATCGCCGGCCACTCCGAATCGATGATCGAATACCAGGCGGTGTCGCGGTTCTGCCCCTTGACCACCATGTGCTGGCGGAACACCCCTTCGAAACTGAACCCCAGGCGCTCGGCCGCGTACCTGGAGCGGGCGTTGGCGTTGTTGCACTTCCACTCAAGACGCCGGTAGCCGAGGGCGAACGACTCCTTGGCCAGCAGATAGACGGCCTCGGTGCTCTTGGGTGAGCGTTGCATCGGCGCGCCGAAGGTCACGTGGCCGATTTCAATGCGGCCCTGGGCCGGGACGATCGACATCAGGCTGAGGATACCTTGCGCCTCGCCGCTGGCGCGGTCGATCACGCTGAAGAAGTAGGGATCGCTGTTGGCGGCGTGGTTGTTCAGCCAGTCGTTGAAGGCGCTGCGTGCAGGGAAAGGACCGTAAGGCAGGTAGTCCCACAGTTTCGGGTCGGCACCCGGGCCTTGCAGGGCATTGAACAAGTCGTCGCCGTGGCGCGCCGGGTCGAGTTTTTCCAGGCGGATGAAACGCCCTTCGATCAGTTGGACTGTCGGGGCCGGGACGCCTTTCCAGTCGGCGAGTGAAGTCGGCATGCTGTTCTCCTTGAACGTTAAATGGCTTTGCGAAACTGGATGAAACCCGGACGCTCGGCGATGCGCTCGTAGAGCTGGATCGCGGTGGCGTTGGTTTCGTGGGTCAGCCAATGCACTTTGCAGCAACCGTGCGCCTTGGCAGTGGCGTAGACGTATTCGATCAGCTTGCGGCCAACGCCGGTGCCGCGGGTTTCGGGCGTCACCAGCAAGTCTTGCAGGTAGCAGGCGTTTTCGATGCTCCAGTTCGATCGATGGTAGATGAAGTTCACCATGCCGACTGCCTTGCCATCGATCCACGCCAACGCCGAATGAGTCGGTTCGTTGGTATCGAGCAGGCGTTGCCAGGTGCTTTGGGTGACAGCCTCAGGCAGTTCGGTGTTGTAGAAGCGCAGGTAAGCGTGCCACAAGGGCAGCCACGCCGCGTGATCGTCGGCGCTGACCTGGCGAATGTCGATCTGACTCATGTGAAGTTCCTTAACGCATCAAGTGGGCGAGGGCCTGATCATGCGCATCGGGGCTGGCGGCGAGCCCCTCGCGCACGCCGGCGATGTCTGCCGCGCTGCGGTTCTGGCTGAGCTTGCGCTTGCCTTCCAGGCGCTGGATCGGCAGGGCAAACCCGACGATGGCCTTGAGCATGCCGTCGATGTAGTCGGTGGGAGCATCGGCAACGGTCCAGGGTTGGGCGCGACCGGTCTCGTGACGATCGGTCAGGGCGCTGACCAGCTCGAGCAGGCGCTCGGCGTCCGTGAACACCTCAGCCGTGCCGTAGGCATGCACCGCGACGTAGTTCCAGGTTGGCACGACTTTGCCGTGTTCGGCTTTGCTCGGATAAAAACCGGGGCTGACGTAAGCGTCGGCGCCGGCAAAGATCACCAGGGCCTCGGCGCCTTCCTGCAGTGCTTTCCACTGTGGGTTGGCCTTGGCGAAGTGGCCGTAGAGGGTGCCATTGGGACCTTGCTCCGGGCGCAACAGCAGTGGCAGATGGCTGGCTTGCAGGCCTTGCTCGCCGTAGGTGACGAGCATGGCCAGGCGGGTGTCTAGCATCTGCCGGTGCAATTCATCCAGATCTTTGATGGCAAAACCGCTGGGGGTGTACATGGAAAAACTCCTTGGCGAATGCCTGCATCCTAGGCAGTCTATTGGTCTGTTGTAAGAGCCATTAATGACGAATTTCATAGGTCCATTGTCATGACGGATGCGCCGCTTTCCTTGTCGTTCAACCCGGCGGGTATCGAACTCGATCGCCGTCAGGGCCTGAGCCGTCAGCTTTACCAGGCCTTGCGCCTGCGTGTGCTCGATGGGCGACTGGCCAGTGGCACGCGGTTGCCGGCCAGCCGTGATCTGGCGGCGGCCCTGGGGGTTTCCCGCAACAGCGTGGTACGCGCCTACGATCAGCTCTTTGCCGAAGGGTTTATCGAGGGGCGGGTAGGGGACGGAACCTATGTCGCGCAACTACCGCAGACCGCGCTCCCGGCAAAAACACCGGGTAAAAAAACACCTGCCGCCTTATCCACGAACTGGCTGGACCTGCCTGTGGTTCCATCCGCCAAGGCGACTCGCAGCGCAGCGCTCGGACGCGTTGAAAACAACCATCTGGCCCTGCCGCCCAGTGGGCCGCCTCGGGCATTCCGGGTGGGGGTACCGGCGTTCGATCTGTTTCCTTTCGAGGTATGGGCCAAGCTGAATGCGGCGTTCTGGCGTAAGCCGGATTTGCAGCAACTGTGCTACGGCGATCCGGCGGGCGACGAGCGTCTGCGCGGGCTGATTGCCGCGTATTTGCGCAGTTCTCGCGGCATGCAGTGCACGGCCGAGCAAATAGTGATCACCAGTGGCGCGCAGCAGGGCATCAGCCTCTGTGCACAGCTGCTGGTGGAGCCGGGCGATGGCGTGGCGATTGAAAATCCGGGGTATCGGGCGGCGGGGCATGCCTTCGCCGTGGCCGGTGCGCATTTGCATGGCGTGGCGGTGGACAGCGAGGGTATCGACTGTGCCGAACTGGCCGGGCTCAGCGACTGCCGGCTGGCGTATGTCACGCCGTCGCACCAGTACCCCACCGGGGTGGTGATGAGCCTGGCACGGCGCCTTGAGTTGCTGGCCTGGGCCGAACGCAACCAGGGCTGGATCGTCGAGGACGACTACGATGGCGAGTACCGCTACAGCGGCGCACCCCTGGCACCGTTGGCCGCCCTCGACCGCCAGGGGCGGGTGTTGTACGTCGGCACGTTCGGCAAAGTCGCCTTCCCGGCACTGAGACTGGGATATCTGGTGCTGCCACCCGGCCTGGTCCAGGCCTTCTCGCAACGGCGCGCGGTGGACGTTCGGCATTCCGAAGTGAGCACCCAGGCGGTCATGGCGGAGTTCATGGCCGCCGGCCATTTTCAGCGGCACATCCGCCGCATGCGGCGAGCGGCGCTCAGTAGGCGTAACACGTTGCTCGCCGGTTGGCCTCGGGACATCCCCGGCGTCGGCAACCTGCCGAGTGTCGTGGCAGGGCTGCATCTGACGGTGGCGGTCGACTCGCAGGCACGTGAGCGCGAACTGGTGGAGCAGGCTTACAGTGTCGATATCGAGATCAACGCCCTGAGCAGCTACTGGTTGCCTGACTCGTCGCCACCGCCGGACTTGCGCGCCGGGCTGGTCCTGGGTTTTGCAGCGGTGCCCGAGGCGGCAATCAGCGCAGCACTGGGGCGTCTGGAAAAGGTCTGGCGTCGCTGAGCCATCAAGTTGCCGTTGTCACCGTTTCAGGCTCCAGGTCGAGGAACAATTTGCGCAGCAGCGGCTCTTCAATTTTTCTGAACACGCCATCGACGGGCTCCAGGGTACTCAAGTCCTTCTGCAATTCGGGTGTCAGCGTTTTCAGATAGTCCTCCGACACTTTCAAATGGGCCGCCGTCGGCATGTTCGCCGGGCTTTTCAAGGTTTCGTAGTGAAAGTGCGCAACCCACAGCGGCTGGTTGCGGGTCTTGTCGACAATCCGGTATTCCTGGAAAAAGTCGCCCAGGCCCCGGGTCCGGATTCGCCCTCGGGGGTCGCGGCTGATGTCGATTTGGCCGTTTTCATGCATCCATTTGAAAATGCTTTGGGTCGGTTTACGCCGACCGTAGAGGCTCGCTCGTACCTTGATGCCTTCCTGGCGAAGACGGCGGGCCGCCTCTCGCAGTTCCAGGCCCAGGTTGGCGGCGGGAGGCGGGGTGCCCTTGGCTTTGCTGATGTTGGCCAGGGCCTGATCAACGCTGTTGGCACTCTGTTCCAGCTTCAGAGCCTGTTGATCGAACAGGTCCTGTATGTCGGCCGGAATGCGCCTGGGCAGGAAAGCATCCTTGCGAGTGCGCTCCATGAACTTTTCAGCATCAAGGTTGAGTTCGGTGCCGGCCTCGATGATGTCCAGGTCACCCAGCGCCGTGGCGGGTTGCTGATAAATGGCCGGTGTGAGGGGCTGCAGCGGTTCCTCGCTCGAGCTTTGCGCCTGGTTTCTGACGGGGTCCCGTGGCCGGGTCCTGCGCACTTTTATCGCTGGCCGTGAGGGGCCAGGATGTTCGCGATCTACCGGCCCCGGCCGCGCAAGGGGTTCGGGTTCCGGGAGCAGGGCCTGGAGGCGATTGTGTGCCAGTTGTGCGAATTCATCGATGAGCGTGCGCAGGTGATTGAGCCGGGGCGGCTTGACCAACCCGGGATAAACGTCGGGCAACTCCCGGATTCGCTGTTCGGCGTCGGCAAAAACCTCCATGAGCCTGCTCAGTTCTTCGATACGCCCCTCCAGACGGGCAGGGGCTTCGCCGGCTTTCGTGAGTTCGATAACTTTGATCGCGGCCTTGGCGGCACTCACGACCAATCTGCCTACCGCGACACGCGCCTGTTGCATCAGGGGACTGGCCTGTTCCTGCAGGCACAGCTCCTGCGCCATGCCGATCTCGTTGGCCTTCAGATCCAGTGCTGAGAAGGAAGGGGCCACCTTGCTGCATAGCCGCGCACTTTCAACACCCGCTTTTCCCGCGGCGCGCATACCCTCGAGGGTCGAACTCCACAGCGTCAGCTTTTGTTCCATTTCCTGGCCGATGTCGGTGGCCAGCTGGATCTGTTCGACGTAGGTCTGTCTGGGCACCGGTTCGGCATGCCCGGGATCGGTCATGACACTGATAGCCTTGCCATAGGCGACTCGTTTGATGACAAGCCATAAGGACAGATTTTTCTGTAGCGCGCCGCTCATGCGCAGCAACTCTTGCTGGTAGTTTTCCGATCCGCCGAGTTCACGCCATTGGCGCAATTGTCCCAGTGCCTGGCGATACTCGTCGATCGCAGTGTCCAGTTTTTCCACGTACACCGCCATCAGTCGATCGTAGTCCTGGGCGCTGGCCTGCTGTGCATCGGCATACCGCTTTTTCAGTTCGGCTTCCTTCACAGGTTCCAGGTGCTTGAAGGCCTTCAGGGCCTTGTCCAGGCGCTCGAAATCAACGGTTGCCTGGAGGCGGCTGAGGGCATTCCCACCACCCCCACGCAAGCGCAGGCGAAGATCGAGCACCCATTGGCCTTTGCCGCTGTCCAGCAGCAGCGGTCCGGTTCGGGCGGGCGCATCCGGATGGACAATTTGGATCTGTTGTTCGCCACTCACGTTGACGTAGAACCACCGCTCACCGACCTGGGCGTAATTCCTGTTGTCATGCTGGTAGATATGAGGCGGGGCCGGCCTGACCGTGGTCACTTGCTCGCTGGAGAGGTCGGGGGCGACGACTTTGAATGTGTCCAGATAGGCACCCAGCGCTGTCGGTGTGCGCCGGGGCACCGAACCGGCGACGTCCAGCGAGGCGTAATGGCTCGGCGCATGTTCCGGCGCCAGCGCCACGGGAATGAAGGTGACGGTGACGGGCCTGACATCGGGTCTGGAGGCTCGGTCCAACGGCAGCCGTTCGATGTCTGGCGTGCTCGACGGCCTCTTGCGTGCCATCGCCGCGTGATGGCTGAGGATCATTCCAAGCGCCAACAGCACGTCCGCCACGGAGGTCCATTCGATGAATTCGTCACCCCGATCCCTGGCATCGAGTGCCTGTTGAATCTGATCGATGGCCTGCCAGACCCAGACCGCCGCACCCACGGCACCGCTGAGGAAATTCGAGGCGACGTTCAACAGCGCCCAGGCGCTGTCATTCAACACGCGCCAACGATATTCGGCATTGGATTGCGCCTGCCGGTCAGCGAGGTCGACCAGTGCCTGCGCGTTACTCTTGAACAGTACCGATAGAACGTCACCGGTGATCTCGTCGCTCTCCAGCACCACGCGCCCGAACCGGTCCGCCCGCTGCAGTGGATTGACCACCTGTTCGGCGACCAGCCACGGGGAGGGTAACCCCGTGGGGAAGACATACTGGGCGTACTCAAAACTCAGGGCTTTGTCGGGCAACCAGGCCAGCACCGAATCCCTGAGCTCACCGGCCTGGTGCATCGCGTACAACAGGTTTTGCCTGGAGGGGAATTGCAGAAGAGGTTCATCGAGCATCGGGCGATAAAGCAGGCAAGGACCGCCTTGTGTTGCGCGAGGGCCGATGATGAACATGTTTTCGACGGTGTCGCTGGTACTGATCAGGCGATGCTGCGGTGTCATGGTGAGCGGGTAGAGGGCGACGGTTTTGTTCGTAAGGTCCGGGTCCAGCAGCTCGCAGATGTATCGGTAACCCTGTTCATCAACACCGGTTTGCGCCTGGTACCTGGCTTCAAGCGCCTGCAGTGGCAACAGCCATCGCAGTTGGTTGCGATAGAAATCTTCCTGGCGTTGCGAACTGAGCGGATTTTCCTGAAGCCTGAGTTTGATCAGCAAGGGATATGCCTTGCCGACATCAACACGCGCCGCCACAAGGGTGAGCCATTGAGGTGTCAACCAGCCCGGTACCGCTGCGCCACTCTTGAAAAAGACCGATGCCATGAAGGGCGCTTCATTTTCCATGGCGTATTCGGCCAGTGTTTCAATGCGCTGGTCGAGCGGGTTGGGGAGCGTGAGGTTATCAGCGGCAAAGCTGTTGGTGATCTTGATCCGCAGATCGTCCAGCGCCAGGTGCGTCGCGCCAACGGCCAGCGGATCGGCAATGATCGCTTCGCGCATCAGGCGTTGCGCAAAATCGGTGATGGAGGGAACCTCGGCTCGGGCGAGTTTGCCCTGCGGTTGGCGATACAGCATGCCCAGGCCATTGATGTAGCGGCTGTAGTCCGAAATATGCTGGGGCGATGCGTTGTGCAGCCAATCAGGAATCGCCGCGTCCAGTTGCAGGAATCGCGCTTTTTCGGCGGGATCGAGCCCGGTCTCGGGTTCTACGTCATTGTTCAGCCGCGCCTCGATGGAATTCAACGAGTGGATGGCGTCCAGTTGCGAGGACACCAGTGCCCAGGCCATGTGGTCGAAAATGTTGCCTTGGGGTTCGTAGAGTCGCCAGGTCAGGGTGCGGCCTTTCAACTGCTCCTGCAGGCGCGCGGGAAGCGAATCCCCCAACTGCGTCATTGAACTGAACGACTCATAGGCACGCTCGATGGTGTACATCACCAGCAATGGGCGATTGTTGTACGTGGCCTTGAGTACCAGGGCGCCACCGATCAACAGATGGTGCGTGGCGTCATCCTCGACCGTATCGATATCGATCAGGCACGCCTGAATGACGGAAAACCCGCTGTCCGTATTTTTCCGGGTAGTGTTGTCCGGGTCATTGAAGACCTCTCGCGCCATCGCACATTCATCGCCGTCCCAACCCTTGACCTTCTGCACATTCAGCGCCTGGCGCAACGTGTCGGAGAGTTCCTGCCACCGAGCAATCCTGTGCCCCCTGGCATTCCAGAAATCGAGTTGGCTGCCTTGCAACGCCACGAACAGCATCGACGCCGACTCGTTGAGCAGCTTTGCAATCTCTTCGATGCTGACGGCTAGGTGAACCGGGCTTTTACTGGCCGGCTCGAGGGTAAGATAGTGTTCCCCTTCGAGGAAATTGGCTTTTGTACCCTGCAGGCCCTGTCGCACCAGTGCGTGGGTCAGCGATTCGAAAAGGGTCGGCCCCGCCTCTACGCTGTCGTCCACCACCCGCCACTGGGGGGAGGCGACGACGGCGGCGTCCGGGTCGATTTCCAGTTGCGGATAAAGTTCTTTCAAGGCCCGGCGCAGTAGCTGTGAAGCCACTTGATCGAGAGTCGGGCCATGACTGGTCTGGCTGATCAGATCACTCGTGTGTACCAGGGGCGTCGAGTCATTTTGCGGTAGTGAAGTGTTATTGCTCATGGCGGATACCTTGGGGGCAAGGGCGAGGCGGGGAAAGCCTCTTGTTGCGCCGAAGGTAATAGGGCGTCGACACCCGAGGGTGGTAGATAGTTATCGTGGGGGGGAAAAAGACCCCCGGCCACGATCTAAACCCATGGCGAGGCTGCCAGGCCGCCTCGCCTTAGCTTTTCTTTCCACCTCACGCCCTGAGCCTGTCCGTCAACCCGAGACGACTCATGATGGAGGCACTGTCGCGGTCTTCCTGGCGAAGAACAGCGCTTTGGCCAGTTGAGGGCTGATCTCGCTGCGATAGATCGAAATCGCTCGGAGATTGTCATTCGAGCCACGCGCCTCGTGCGCGCCGCCCAGGTGCCTTTGTTCAGCGGTTTTCAGGTGCGCAGCCGTGAAGTGCTGCACCGGCGCCGCGGCGTCGCCGTAGTGGAAGTGCGCGTACCACAGGACGCTCTGGTCGCTGGCGTCACGGATCTCATACTCATCGAGGTAATCTTTCTTGCGGCTCTTGAGCAGGCGTCGGCTCGGCGATTTGACGATGTTGACCTCGCCTTGCTCATGCAGCCACTGGACGCGGCCCGCCGTTGGGGGTTGCAGCTTGGTCATGCTGACCCGTACCTGATGCCCTTTGCCGTAGAGCCTGGTGGCCTCGTCGTTGAGTTGCTTGGCCACGGTTACGGCGGAGCCCGGGCCGCCGTCAGTCGAATTGCTGGATGTCAGCGCTTCTTCGATCATGTTCGCCGCTTCATTGAGTCGATGGGCCTGCTGGTGGAACATTTCCTCTATTTCCACCGGGATTCTTCGCAGCCCTTTTGAATGGGTCTCTGTGCGCCGGATGAACGCCTCCACCCCGTCCAGCAATGTTTGCCCCTGGACAATGCTGTTGGCCAGCGTGGGGGGGGGTGGGGTGGATGAAGCCGTGGTCGGTTTCACCCTTTCAACCCAGACGCCCGGGGACTTTTCATGAAAGGTGGTGATTTTGCCGCTCAGCGCGGATGTCACGTCAAGGAACGCGGATCCTTTCATTTGCGGATCGCTGCGCAGCTGACCAACCACAGTGCCCCGGAAGCGAGTCTTGACGATGCGTTTGTTGGGCGCGGTCGATGGCCGGGAAGGCCCGGGTTGCGGCGCCAGGCTCTGGCGTTCCAGCAGCAGGCTCGCCAAGTGCGTCTCGGTACGTTGCTGGAACGCCTCTATACGCTGGCGCATCAGGTCCAGTGGTGCTTGCAGCAACTGCCCGGGGAACTCGGCCGGCAGATCGACGATGCGTTGGTTGACGGTGGTCAGTTGTTCGAGCACATCGCTCAGGCCGTCGATTCGCTCGGGCAAACGCAGGATGTCATCCTCGGCGGCCAGATCAAGCGAAGACTGGATGGAGAGGGCAGCGTCCTCGACCACGTCGTCCAGCGCCTGTCGCACGTCCTGGCTGGACGCTGCGCTACTTTCGTCGACGCACAACTCCTGGGCCAAGGTGATCTGGAACAGCTTGAGCTCCTGCAGGTCGAACGACGGCATGATGACTCTGAGTTCACGACTCGCCTCGGCCCCGCCTCTTCCGAGAAGGTTCAGTTGCTCGAAGACTGACTGCGCGAGCTCGATCTTGTTGATGTAACCCTCGGTCAGATCGCTCAAGTGTTGATAGGACTGACGAGTAATCTGTGTGTGTTCAGCTGCGTCGCTGTCGAGCGATTGCTCGGAACGCTTCAGTTGTTCCTGGAAGTCAGGACGCTGCTGCACGAACCATTTGTCTATCAGTGACAGTTGGAGCTTGAGGCGGCTGATCATTGCCTCTCGGTAGTTGCTGATCGCCTCGCGCGCATTGATGACTTTCATCTGCTCGATATTGCCGATGACCAATGCAATTTGTGAGTCGAGGGTTTCAAGATATACCCGGCGATGGGTATCGGTGGCGGTGGCGGATTGAGCATTCTTTTCAGCCTCGTTCAGTTCCGACTCCCGACGGTTTGCCTGGCTCTCGAACATCGCCATCTGGCGTTTGCGTTGCGCATGACGCTCTGCGTTTTCCCGTTCCAGCCGTTGTTGCGCCTTGCCACCGCCCCTCAGCCGCAGGCGCATATCGATGAACCACTGGCCTTTTTCATTCTTGACCAACAGCGGGCCGCTGCGCGTGGGGGATTGCCGGGAGTCAATGATTTGCACGTCACCGTTGTCGTTGAGTATGGTTTCGAACCATCGTTGACCGACCTGTGCGTACCATTTTCCATTGCGCGAGCCGAGGTATTGGTGGGGACCGGGTGCCGTGGCGCCGGCGGTCATGCCCTTGGGTTCGGTGATGGCCAGCTCATCGAGAAAAGTGCCCAGGGAGGAGGCCGGGAGTGCGGCGACGGCATGCAAGGATGCTTCGTGGGTAGGCGGTAAACGCTGAAGGTCAGGCAGGCGCGTCACCACAGGCTTTGTCGCTGGCAGGATCTCTGGCGTTTCGAGGGGGAGCTCTGGCAGCTTGCGCGCTCGGTTCACCGGCCCATGGCGAGAGGCTGCCTGATGGACGAGCACCATGCCGAGCGTCAACAGCAGATCGGTCATGGCCGTCCAGCCACGATCGCTGTCATCGCTCTCTACGGCATCGCTGACTTGCTGCAAGTCGTCCATGATCTGCCATATCCAGGCGGCGATGCCGACATTGCGTCCGAGGAAGGGCAGGGCGATGTTGAACAGCATCCAGGCACCCTGCTTGAACGTTGCCCAGCGAGCTTGTGCGTTGGAAACCGATTGACGGTCCGCCAGGCTGATCAGGGCATTGGCGTTGGTCTTGAACAGCGTTGCCAACGGATCGTCATCCAGTGCGCGGGTACCGAGTGACACCGTGCCCATCCTACCCAGTGCCGATGTGGGATCGACCAGCAACTGGGTCAGTGTCCAGACCGATGGCAGGTCACCTGTAAACACATACTGGGAGTAGTTGAAGCGCACATCGTCAGGGAGCCAGGCCAGCACTGATTGGCGCAGTGCCTTGTCATGCTTGATGGCGTATAGCAGATTGGATTCGGTCGGGTATTGCATCAGCGAGGGTGTGAGCAGTGGCCGATACAGCAGGCAGGGTCCCTGATCGGGATGGCGGGGGCCGATCACGAACATGTTGGCGACTTCGTCGGCGGTGGTGTCCATGCGATCACCAGTCACGAAAGCCAGCGGTCGAATGACTATCGGTTGCCCGTTGACGACGCGATCGGCTGCGTTTTCCTGCAGGGCCGCCACCACGTATTGATAGCCGCATTCGTTGATGCCTGCTTCACCGCGCATTTTGTGCTGCAGCGCCTGCAACGGCAGCTGGATGCGCAAGTGCCGGGTGTAGAGGCCTTGTCGGCGCAAGCTCTCCTGCGGATCGTCCAGCAGTTTGCTTTTGATCAGGGCCGGGTACACCGCGCCAATGTCGACCTGGGTCACGAGCCTTTCCAGATAATCCGCGCTCAGCCAGGTCGGCACGGGGTCACCATTCGTGTATTGCACGGTCTTGTTGCCCAACGGGACGGCGATCAGGTTTTGCAGCGCCAGTTCACTGAGCGACAGCGTGACCGTCTGCGTCTTGCCAGGCAGCACGATGGTGCCCAGCACCACGACACTGGTGATGCTGATTTCGATGTCCTTCAGTGCCAGCCCTGCTGCCGCGGGATGATCCTTGATCATGTGTTCGCGCAGGGCTTGCAGGGCGAATTCCGGTAGCGCGGCGATGCCCTCGTCGAAGGTTTTGCCGCCATCCTGTTCGCGCAGCAGTGCCAGGTCCATCAGGTGTCGGCTGCACCGGCTGAGATCGGCGGTCGAGGCCTTGTCCAGCCAGCGTGGCAATACGCCCCTGACCTTGTTGAAATGCGACGAGGACAAGGTTTCAAAGTCGGTGAAATGCTTTGCGGCGGCGCTGACTTGTGCAGAAAGGCCGGCCGGGGAGAGGGGCTGGAACGCCTGTAAAGCACCGATGGCCTCGGTTTCAAGCGCGATCAGAGCGCAGGCCTGGTGATGGAAAAAATTCCCTTCGGGTTCATACAGGCGCCACTGCAGGTTCTGCCCCCTGCCGGCTAGCGTTTCACCCAGCGCCTCAAGGGACTCGTAGCGCTTGAACCCCTCTGAAATCGAGTGCGTCAATACAAGGCTGCGACTGCCCGCCGTGCCCACGAGAACGGTGGTGTCCAGCACCTGTCGATGGACGCTCACAGCGTTTTCCAGGTGGTCGATGTCGATCAGGCAGGCCTTGCTCAAGTACTTGTCCTGAGGCCGTCGAGTCACCCGATCCGGGTAATCGAACAGGCTGCGGGCCATGGCTTTCTGGTCCGCGTCCCAGTCCGCGGGCGGTACGCTGTTCCAGAGGTTGTGCAATGAACGCGAAAGCTGATGCCAGCGCGGAGTCGAGGGTTTGGTTTCCTGATTCCAGTAATCCAGTTGCTGTTGCTGATAGGCGATGAACAGCTGTGAAGCGAGGCGATTGATCAGGCGGCCTATCGCATCGATTTTCACCGGCATGTGAACCAGTGGCTCGGCACCGGGTTGCAAGGTCAAAAAGTGTTCACCGTCGATGAGCGTTACAACCGACCCCGACAAGCCGACTCGCACCAGCACATCGGTGAGCGATTCATAACGGTTTTCACCCGGCACGACACTGTCGTCGGTAATGATCCACGTCGGGGTGACGACCGTGGCGAGCGTCGGATCGATCTTCAACGCCGGGTACAACTTGCCGAGCGCGGGCGCTAAAGCCGTTGCCGCGACTTCTCTGATCGAGGGGCCGGTGACCAGTTGGGTCAGTATATCTTCTGCATTCTGAGGTATGGTTTCGGGCATGGTCGTCTCCTGACTGGGGCGCCGCAGTCCTGTCGGCGCTGAATCTGGAAACGGTATCGAGCCGCACCACCGGTCTGGCGGTACATAGATATCGCGGGTCAAAAAAGACCCGCGAGTGCGGGTCTTCTGTGTTCTGGCAGGTTTCAGGTCCCGGACTTGATCTTGGTCCAGGCCCGCGTACGTGCACGTTCGGCATCGCGCGGCAGCGGTTGCAGGGTGTAGAGCGTGCCCATTGCCGCCTCGGTCGGGTACAGGTTGGGGTTGTTGCGGATCGCCGGGTCGACCAGTTCCGTGGCGTCCTTGTTCGGGTTCGGGTAACCCACGAAGTCACTAACCGGCGCGATCACCTGCGGTTGCAGCAAGTAGTTGATGAAGGTGTAGGCGTCCTGCGGGTTCTTTGCGCCCTTGGGAATGGCGAGCATGTCGAACCAGATCGGCGCGCCTTCCTTGGGCAGGCGCATGTCGACGACCACGCCGTTCTTGGCTTCCTTGGCGCGGTTGGCGGCCTGGGAGAAACTGCCGGAGTAACCGACGGCGACGCAGATGTCACCGTTGGCGATGTCGGCCATGTACTTGGACGAGTGGAAGTAGGTGATGTGCGGACGGATCTTCATCAGCAGCGCTTCCGCCTTGTCGTAGTCCGCAGGCTTTTTGCTGTTGGGGTCCAGGCCAAGGTGCTGCAGGGCCAGGGGCAGGATCTCCGAAGGCGAGTCGAGCAGGGCGACGCCGCACTGCTTGAGCTTGCTGATGTTCTCTTCCTTGAAGATCAGGTCCCAGCTGTCCACCGGCGCATCGGCGCCCAGCGCGGCCTTGACCTTGTCCGGGTTGAAGCCGATCAGGATGGTGCCGTACATGTACGGCACGGCGAATTTATTGCCCGGGTCATTGGCTTCGATCAGCTTCATCAGCTTGGGATCGAGGTGGTTCCAGTTCGGTAGTTTGCTGCGGTCCAGAGGCTGGAATACACCGGCTTCGATCTGCTTGGCCAGGAACACGTTGGAAGGCACCACCACGTCGTAGCCGGAGTTTCCGGTCAATAGCTTGGCTTCCAGCGCTTCATTGGTGTCGAAGATGTCGTAGACCAGTTTGGTCTCTGGGTTCTGGGCCTTGAAATCTTCCAGGGCCTTGGGGGTGATGTAGTCGAACCAGTTGTAGACGCGCAACGTTCGTTCTTCTGCATGTGCGCCGCCACCGAGCACCGTGGCGCACAGGGCAGGAACAATCAGGCGCTTTAGATTTTTCATTGTCATGCGATTCCCCGTTAAGCGTTTTCAAAGCCTTCAAGCACGTTGACGGCGTTGATGCCGATTTCTTCCACCGCGTAACCGCCTTCCATCACGAACAGCGTCGGCACACCGAGCCTGGCGATGCGTTGACCCATGGCCAGGTAGTCGGGGCTGTCGAGCTTGAATTGGGAGATCGGATCGTCCTTGAACGTGTCCACGCCCAGGGAGACGACGACGATGTCGGCGCCATAGGTCTCGATCTCGTTGCAGGCTTGCTCCAGCGCAGCGCTCCAGGTATCCCAGCCGCTGCCGGCGGGCAAAGGATAGTTGAAGTTGAAGCCTTCACCGGCGCCTTCGCCGCGCTCGTCCTCGTAACCGAGGAAGAACGGGAACTCGGCTTCCGGATGTCCATGGATCGAGGTGAACAGCACGTCGCTGCGCTCGTAGAAAATCGACTGTGTGCCGTTGCCGTGGTGGTAGTCGACATCGAGAATCGCGACTTTTTTGTGGCCCTGGTCGAGAAAGGCCTGGGCGGCGATGGCCGCGTTGTTGAGGTAGCAGTAACCGCCCATCAAGTCGCTGGCGGCGTGGTGTCCCGGTGGACGGCACAGGGCGAAGGCGCTGCGCGCACCGCGCTGGATCTCTGCTTGCGCGGTGAGTGCGACCTGCGCCGCGCTGTACGCCGCTTGCCAGGTGCCGGCGGTGATCGGTGCGCCGCCGTCGAAGCTGTAGTAGCCGAGCTGGCCGTGCAGGCTGGTGGGCTTGACCTGACGCAGGGTACGCGCCGGCCAGGTGTAGGGCAGCAAGTCACCGTCGGTGTTGAATTCGGTCCAGCGCGCCCAGGCACCTTTGAAGAAGTCCAGATAATCGCGACTGTGGATGCGCTCGATTGGCCCCAGGCCAAAATCCTTCGGCGCTTCTACGGGACCCAGATTCTGCTTTTGCACACGTGACAGCACATGATCGGCACGCGAAGGCATTTCAAAGCAGGGCTTGAGTTGCCCGTCGATGAGTTCGCAACGGCCGTGGTGCAGGTGGTGATCATCCGAGTAGATCGTCAGCATTTTCTTGTTCTCCGCAGGCGGTTTCGGTTGCACACAGTCTTGCGGCGCGGACGAATTCGGAGAACGGCAGGAAAGGCCAAAAGGGGATTAATGTGGCCAAAATAATTGACCGAAATTCGCCCCTTGATGATGTGGGACTCACAATTAGGTGAACACTCATTACTCTTGATGTGGCCTTTTGCTGTTCAGGGCCGGAACTGGCTAGGCGTCACACCACTCCAGCGCATAAACGCATGGCGGAAACTCGCGGTCTCGCTGAAACCCAATGCTTCGGCGATCCGGTAGATCGGCATCTGGTCTTCACACAGCAAAAGCTTGGCCTGCTCGAACCTGAGCTCATCGAGCAATTCCTGATAGCTGCACCCCAGGTCCTTGAGATGCCGGCGCAAGGTGCGTGCTGAACAATTCATCTGCTCGGCCAATCCCTCGAGTCCCGGTGCCGCATGCAATTGTGCCCTGAGCAGCTGGCGGATCCGCCCCAGCCACGCCTGGCGCCCGGTGAACTCGGTATTCTGCTTGCGGCAACGCTCGGCCATGGCCTGGTGGGTGATGGCATCGGCCAGGGGCAAGGGTTGATCGAGCCAGCGCTTGTCGAACGCGAAGGCGTTGTCCTGGGCGCCGAAATGCAGGGGGCAATTGAAGTGATCGTTATAGGACGCTTCATAGTCGGGCGCAGCATGTTCAAAGCGTGCAGCCAACAGCGGCAGTGGATGCCCGAGCAGGTCATCGCAGATGACTTTCAGCGACACCAGGCAGAACTCGGCGTTGAACACCGCCAGTGCCGGATTCTCCCGGTAATCGGCGGCGACAAACCAGACGCGCTCGTCGTCCTCTTCCAGGCTCAGTTCGAAAAGTGTTCCCAACAGCGCCGGATAACGCAGCGCCAGGCGCAATGCGTCACCGAAGGTGGCACTGGTGAGCAGGGCGTAGCCGAGGATGCCGTAGGACGAAACATGCATGCGTCGACCCAGCTCCAGGCCGATATCGTGCTTTAGGGCGACGGCGTTGGCGCAGACCTGCATCTCTTGATTGGTGGTGATGCGCGTGTCCGCCCGGGCCAGATCCGCGGCACAGATGCCGCTGCCGGCGAGCAGGGTGTCGCTGGGCAGACCTTGGGCCTTGAAGGTGTCGAGCACCAGGGAAACGGCGTTGAGGGTGGTGAGGTGGGAGTGGAGCATGCTCGATTCCGGTGTGGGGGTGCCAGAACCGAGCAACTTGTGTGCCGGTTTGCGTCAGAAGGCCTTAATGACCGCTGAGCAAGGACGCCGCCCCGGCTCCACCGAACAATCCGGCGCTGACCCGGTTGAACCAGCTCTGCCCCTTGCCGCTGCGCAGATACCGCGCCGCGCCATGGGCACCCAGGCCGTAGGCCAGCTTGCATAGCAGATCCAGTACGGTCCAGGTGGCGATCATCACCAGCAATTGCGGCAGGAACGGTTGCCCGGCGCTCAAGAATTGCGGCAGGAACGCGGCGAAGAACAGGATGTCCTTGGGGTTACTCGCGCCCAGCATGAAGGCGCGCCCGAACAGTGCGCGAAAGCGCGGCACTGCGGCGGCCTGAGGCACTTGCGCACCGTGGGACGGTTGGCGCGACTGCTGCCAGCTCTGCCAGGCGAGGTAGAACAGGTACAGCGCGCCGACGATTTTCAGTGCGCTGAACAATTGTTCCGATGCCAGCAGCAGGGCGCCCAAGCCCAGCGCCGAAGCACTCAACAGGCAGATCGAGGCAATCACGCCGCCAAGAAACGCGGGGTAGGAACGGACCAGGCCGTAATTCAAACTGTTGCTGATCATCAGCAAAGACAGTGGCCCCGGGATCAGGATCACCACCAGCGCAGCGCCGCTGAACAGCAGCCAGGTTTCCAGACTCATCACTTTCCTCCATTTGCACAAAAGCCTCACCCGACGGGGTGAGGCTGGTTTAACGCGCGTACCGCCGAGATTTACAAGAAGATGAACTTGGCAATGAAAATTGCGCAGAGCACCCACAGACTGACGGAGATTTCCTTGTACTTGCCAGTGCCGGCCTTCAGCGCCACGTAGGTGATGAAGCCCAGCGCGATGCCGTCGGCGACCGAGAAGGTCAGGGGCATCATGATTGCCGTGACGATTGCCGGAATGCTGTCGGTCGCCTCGTCCCATTCGATGTGGGCCATGCCGCCCATCATCAACATGGCCACATAGATCAGCGCACCGGCCGTGGCATAGGCGGGGATCATCCCGGCCAGCGGCGCGAAGAACATGGCCGCAATAAATAGCACACCTACGGTCACTGCGGTAAGACCAGTCCGACCACCCGCTGCCACGCCCGCCGCACTTTCCACGTAGCTGGTGACCGGCGGAACGCCCACGACCGCACCAAAGACACTGGAAGCACTGTCGGCTTTCATGGCACGCGAGAGGTTTTCGATGCGACCGTCAGCGCCCACCAGGTTGGCGCGCTGGGCCACGCCCATCAGGGTGCCGGCGGTGTCGAACATGTGCACGAAGAGGAAGGCCAGCACCACGCTGATCATGCTGACGTTGAACACGCCGGCAACGTTCATGGCCATCCAGGTGGGGGCCAGGCTCGGCGGGGCCGACATGATGCCCTCGTAGTGCACCAGGCCCAGGCCCCAACCGGCCAGGGTCACGGTGATGATGCTGATGAGGATCGCGCCGAACACCTTGTGGTAGCTGAGGATGGCGATCATCAGGAAGCACACGGCGGCGAGCAGCGGGCCAGGCTCGCGCAGGGAACCGAGCTTGATCAAGGTGGCCGGGCTATCGACGACGATGCCTGCGGTTTTCAAGCCGATCAGCCCAAGGAACAGGCCTACACCAGCGCCCATCGCGTAGCGCAGACTGACCGGGATGCTGTTGAGCAGCCATTCGCGGATACGCGAGAAGGTCAGGATCATGAACAGCACGCCGGAGACGAATACCGCGCCCAGTGCAGTTTCCCAGTTGTAGCCCATGGTGCCGACCACGGTGTAGGTGAAGAAAGCGTTCAGGCCCATGCCTGGTGCCAGGCCGACCGGCCAGTTGGCATACAGGCCCATCAACAGGCAGCCCAGGGCGGCGGCAATGCAGGTGGCGACGAACGCCGCGCCATGGTCGATGCCGGCATCCGCCATGATGTTGGGGTTGACGAAGATGATGTAGGCCATGGTGATGAAGGTGGTCAGACCGGCAATCAACTCGGTCTTCACCGTGGTGCCATGCAAGCTGAGTTTAAAGATGCGCTCCAGCCAGCCATTGCGTAAAGGCGGCGAGAGATCCAGCGTCGATGCTTCGGATTTGCGGCTTTCCACAGCGAGGTACTCCTCAAGAGTTTTATTGTTATTTCCAGGGCCGGACCCATGAGGGTGGCAGCGGCCCTTTGAGGCACTTGCGATTTGTTGACCAAAAGGTCAGGAACTCGCACGAAGTGGATTATGCTTTTGTATACAAATAAAGCAAATAATGTTTTTGATTTTGTAGACGAAAAGTTTGGCAATAGGGATATATCGCCTGCTTTAGCCCCTTCGCGAGCAGGCTCGCTCCTACAAGGGATCGCATTCCCCTGTGGGAGCGAGCCTGCTCGCGAAGCTTTTGTGGTACTCAGATTTTTTGCAGGTTCTCACCCAGCGCCATATTCACCGCCAACCACCCATTCACCGCCGTCTCACCCGCCTCGGCAAACACCCGCTCCAACAATTTCACCTGTTCGCGGCGCAGCGCCTGTTCAAACCGCGCGCCGTCTTCGGTCAACTCCAGCAGCCGCTTACGCTTGTCGGTCTCGGACGCCACGCTGTTGACCAAATGCATCTCCAGCAGTTGGCGCAACGGCATGTTCAGCGCCTGTTTGCTCACGCCCAGCAATGCCAGCAACTCCTTGACGCTAAGGTTTGGGTAGCGGGCAATGAAAAACACAATGCGCTGATGCACCCGACTCAAGCCGCGGCGCTCGAGCATTTCATCGGCCTTGGCGGTGAAGGCCTGGTAGCCGAAGAAAAACGCTTCCATGGCCTGCTGTTGGGAAATCGGGCTTTTAAGGTCAATCATGTTGACGTATCCGTTGGTGATGCCGTAATTTCGGTCAATAAGTTTGACTCATTTTTCCCTGGCCTCGCTACCGGTGACCCCCATGGCTTTTTCCGAACGTGTCTCGCGCCTTAAAAGTTCTTTGATCCGTGAAATCCTCGCTGCCGCCCAGCGTCCGCAAGTGATGTCGTTCGCCGGGGGCTTGCCGGCCGAAGCCATGCTGCCGAAAGTCGAATGGGCGCGGATGCCGGTGTCCATGGGCCAATACGGCATGAGTGAAGGCGAACCGGCTTTGCGTGAAGCCCTGGCGCAACAAGCGCGAGCGGTGGGCGTGCCATGCGAGGCGAGTCAGGTGTTGGTGGTCAGTGGTTCACAGCAAACCCTCGATCTGGCTGCCAAGCTCTATATCGACAAAGGCACCGAAGTGCTGCTCGAGGCACCGACTTACCTGGCGGCGCTACAGATCTTCCAGCTGTTCGGCGCCGATTGCCTCACGGTACCGCTGGAAGCCGACGGCCCGAACCTGGCGCAACTGCGTTCGCGCCTGGAAAAACATCGCCCGGCGTTCATCTACCTGATCCCGACTTTCCAGAATCCATCGGCGGTGCGTTACAGCGAAGCCAAGCGCGAGGCGGTCGCCGGATTGCTGGATGAGTTCGGCGTGACCTTGATCGAAGACGAACCCTACCGTGAGCTGACGTTTGACGGCGGCAGCGCCAAACCCATTGCCGGACGCCTGAAAAAATCCAGCTGGATCTACACCGGCACGGTGTCGAAAACCTTGCTGCCGGGTCTACGCGTGGGTTATCTGATCGCCAGCCCGGACCTTTTCCCGCACTTGTTGAAACTCAAGCAGTCGGCGGACTTGCACACCAATCGAGTCGGCCAGTGGCAAGCGTTGCAATGGATCGGCAGCGAGTCTTACCAGCAGCACCTGAGTGAGTTGCGTGGTTTTTACCGCGTGCGTCGCGATGCATTCCAGGCGGCGCTGCAAACGCATTTTGCCGATCTGGCGGATTGGAATGTGCCCCAGGGCGGGCTGTTTTTCTGGTTGACGCTCAAACAGCCGCTGGACACCCGTACCCTACTCGATGGGGCGTTGGCCAACGACGTGGCGTTCATGCCCGGCGAGCCGTTTTTCCCTGAACCGGATAATCATCACGGGCACATGCGGTTGAATTTCAGCCATATTGACCCGGCGCGGCTGGAGGAGGGGATCAAGCGGTTGGCGCAGGTGGTGCGACAGGCGCAGGCGGCGCAAGCGGCCTGAAGAAAAAAACCGCTTCCAGGGCCGGTTTGTTTTTGTCCGGGATTTGTAGCGTTTGTGCCGGCCTCTTCGCGAGCAGGCTCGCTCCCACATTGAATCTGTGCAACCAGTTCCCTGTGGGAGCGAGCCTGCTCGCGAAAGCGTCGGTCAGAACACCACAAATAAATCAGGCTGCCGCGAATCGCTTATCCAGATAATCAATGATCACCTTGGACTCATACATCCAGGTCGTCTGGCCATTCTCTTCAATACGCAAGCACGGCACCTTGACCTTGCCGCCGTGCTCGAGCAGGGCCTGGCGATCCTGTTCGTTGTTTTTCGCGTCGCGCAGGGCCACCGGCACGTTCAGGCGGCGCAGGGTGCGGCGGGTTTTCACGCAGAACGGGCAGGCATGGAACTGATACAGGGTCAGGCCCCTGGCGGCGGCTTCGACCTGGGCCTGAGCGGCGGCAGGGCGCTGCTTCTTGCCTGGACGGGTGATGAAGTCGATGAAGATGATCAGTTGGCCAAGGCCGACACGAAGCGCTTTTACGAACACGTTGAAGCCTCACGGTGCTAATGAGAAAGGCGCGCAGCTTACCTGATTTTTTCAAGACGAAAAAAAACCGGCGATGAAAGCCGGTTCTCTTCGTACCGCCAATTACTTGATCAAGCTGAGAAACTCGCTGCGGGTAGCAGCGTTCTCACGGAACTCGCCAAGCATCACCGAGGTGATCATCGTCGAATTCTGTTTTTCCACACCGCGCATCATCATGCACATGTGCTTGGCCTCGATCACCACGGCAACGCCCAGGGCGCCGGTGACCTGCTGGACTGCATCGGCAATCTGGCGGCTGAGGTTTTCCTGGATCTGCAGGCGGCGGGCGTACATATCGACGATACGCGCGACTTTCGACAAACCCAGCACTTTGCCGCTCGGGATGTAGGCCACGTGGGCCTTGCCGATGAACGGCAGCAGATGGTGTTCGCACAACGAGTACAACTCGATGTCCTTGACCAGCACCATTTCGCTGTTGTCGGAGCTGAACAAGGCACCGTTGGTGACCTCTTCCAGTGTCTGTTCATAACCGCGGCAGAGGTACTGCATGGCTTTGGCGGCACGTTTTGGCGTGTCGAGCAGGCCCTCGCGGGAAGGATCCTCGCCCAGTTGGCCAAGGATCGCGGTGTAATTCTGTTCCAGGGACATGAAACTACCTGTGGGATTTTACGCAAAGGGCAAGGGTACGGTGGCAGACACGGCGCTGCAAGCGCGGCGCATCAGGTTTACTCGTCGCGACCTTCCATCATGGTGCGTTTGAGCATCACATAAACGGCTCCGGCACCGCCATGCCTGGCCTGGCACGAGGTGAAGCCAAGTACCTGTGGATGCTGGCGCAGCCAGGTGTTGACGTGGCTCTTGATCATCGGCCGCTTGCCGTCCAGGCGCACGGCTTTGCCGTGGGTGACACGTACGCAGCGGATTTCGAATTTTGTCGCTTCAGCCAGGAACGCCCAAAGGGTTTCCCGGGCTTTTTCCACGCTCATGCCGTGCAGGTCAAGGCTGCCCTCGAACGGGATCTGCCCGATCTTGAGCTTGCGCATCTGGCTTTCCTGCACGCCGTCGCGTGCCCACATCAGTTCGTCTTCCGGGCCGACGTCGATGACGAACTGATCGGACAGCCCGTCAACAGTGGTGGCATCGGTACGCACGGTGGCGGCTTGGCGCAACGTGGCGATGTGCGCGCGGTCCGCCTTGGGCTTGCCGGTTTCGGCGCGATCGTGCTTGATCGGCTTGACGCCTTGGATCGCACTTTTGAACAGGGAAAAATCGTCGTCTTGCATGTCAGCCTCCGCGAAGGGTGGCCAGTTTACCCAACTCGAAGCGAATCGGGCGCGAGAAAACGTGCGGCATCGCGCTGCAACTTGCGCTTAGTCGTGTTTTTTCATCAGGTGCGGGGAGATGTTCAGCGCGTTCGACTGGCGCGAGCGGCGGCGGCAGCGGCGCCACAGCCAGATCCCAAGGTACAGCACGAACAGGCCCAGGACCAGGATCACTGCCGCGCCCGCCCGGTTGGTGTTCAACTCGCCCAGGGCCGGAGCGTGGCCGAACAGGCTGGCGGCGCCGGCCATCGCCAGCAGCACGCCGCAGGTCGCCAGCAAGGCAGCGAAGGCTGCGCCGATTCGAAAACGCCAGTTGCTTTGGCCTTTGGGCCGTAAACGGCGAGCGTCAAAACCATCGGATAACTTCATTCCGACCTTCCTCAATGGGTATCGGCCCTTCGACCGGAAGTTGACCGGGATGTTCCTGAGGCTAAGACATTTACGGCATATGAGAGGCTTTTGCGGATGAGCGGCGGCATGGACCGCTCACGAACCGCCGATCAGACCAGGTCGTTGGTCAGGGCGAGGGCGGCAAAGTTGTCCGCCATGATCGCCATTTCGGTCTGCTGCACATGCTCGGCACTCAGGACGCCGCCTTTGTACGGCAGGTCTCGGGTGGCGCAGGCGTCTTCCACCAGGGTGCAGCGGAAACCCAGGTTCTTGGCTGCCCGCACGGTGGTACTGACACTGGAATGGCTCATGAAGCCGCACACCACCAGATCCACCGAGCCCAGGTCTTCCAGGCGTTTTTTCAGGTCCGTGCCATGGAACGCGCTGGGCAGGATTTTCTCGATCTTGATTTCCCCGGCCAGCGGTTCCAGCCCTGGAATGAACTGGCCGCGCTCGCCGCGTGGGTCGAACAGCCCCCCAACGGTGCCGAGGTGGCTGACATGCACGATCGGCCGGCCGGCCGCGCGGGCGGCAGTCACCAATTTCTTGATGTTCGCGACCGCCGCATCCATGCCGCTCAGGGCCAGGGGACCGCTGAGGTATTCTTTCTGGGCATCGATGATGATCAGGGTCGCATGACTCAGTTTGGCTGCTGCATAACCGCGGCCGCTGAGTTGAAACATCGTTTGTGGAACGGACATTCTGGGGCTCCTTCGGGTGGGGCTTTTGCGACATTGTCCTCTGGCTGAGCGCTTCTGTGAATCGCTACCATCGCAGGCACCGTCGTTACTGGCTTACAGCGTTGTCAAGTATTGAGTTTTGTTCAATAGCCGGCGATAAAACCAGATAATTCCTACATTTGTCCCGGTGTATTTCCTGCGTCGTCGGGACGCCGTTTGACTGGTAGAATCGCCCGTCGATTTTTCTGGAGTTTACCGTCGTGATCACTTCCCGCCTTCGTACCCTGCGTGACCATATCCGTTGGGCCGTCAGCCGCTTCCATGGGGAGGATCTGTTTTTCGGCCATGGGACCGACAATGCCTGGGACGAAGCCCGTCAATTGGTGTTGGGTGCGCTGCACTTGCCATGGGAAATCTCCGACAGTTACCTGGACTGCAATCTGGAAGAAGACGAAGTGGCGCACCTGCAGAACTTGCTCAAGCGCCGGATCGAAGACCGCGTGCCGACCGCCTACCTGCTGGGTGAAGCCTGGTTCTGTGGCATGTCGTTCATCGTCGATGAGCGCGTATTGATCCCTCGCTCACCGATTGGCGAACTGATCGAAAACCGTTTCGCACCCTGGCTGGGCACCGAGCCTGCGCGAATTCTCGACCTGTGCACCGGCTCCGGCTGCATCGGTATCGCTTGCGCCTACGAGTTCCAGAATGCTGAAGTGGTGCTGGCCGACCTGTCCTTCGAAGCGCTGGAGGTGGCGAACCAGAACATCGAGCGCCACGGCGTCGACGAGCGTGTCTACACCGTGCAGGGCGATGGTTTCGATGGCTTGCCAGGGCAGCGTTTCGACCTGATCGTGTCGAACCCGCCGTACGTCGATGCCGAGGATTTCGCCGACATGCCGGACGAATACCAGCACGAACCGGAACTGGGCCTGGCCTGTGGTGATGACGGCTTGAACCTGGTGCGCCGCATGCTCGCCGAAGCGGCGGATCACCTGACCGAGAAGGGCTTGTTGATTGTCGAGGTAGGTAATAGCCAGGTGCACGTCGAGACGTTGTACCCGGAGGTCGACTTCGCCTGGCTGGACTTCGAGCGCGGCGGGCATGGCGTGTTCATGCTGACGGCTGAGCAGTGCCGCGATCATCAGGCCCTGTTCGCCTCCCGCGTCTGACTCAGATCGTTCCCACGCTCTGCGTGGGAATGCAGCCCGGGACGCTCTGCGTCCCTTTCGCAAGCTGGAACGCGGAGCGTCCCTTGAGGCATTCCCACGCAGAGCGTGGGAACGATCAGCCGTTACCGTTACCGGTGCGTCGCAATCCAGATCAGCAATCCCGCCTGAAACACCGCAAACGCCACCAAACACGTAATGGTGAAGCGCAAACCGGCGTCTTCACGCTTGTATTTGCTGACCTTCTCCTCGTGTTTCTTGAGTTTGACTTCCTGCTCGGCCAGGTACTGCTCGGCTTGCTGGAGCATCTGCGCCGCCTCGAGAATTTCCACGACTTGGACTTTCTCGGTGTTCCAGTCACTCAAGAGGTCGCCGACCCTGACCTCCTTGACGCTGCCCTTCAAATGCTGGGCATCGGCATAGATCACGTCGAACCCGTGCACCCGCAAAAAGTGATCGCGGCGCAGGCGCGTGTCTTCGTTCAGCGCGTCCTTGTTGTTGAGATCGGTGCCGTCGACGGTGTAGCCAGGCCATCTTTTCTTCGCCCAGTTGATGCCGTGGGCGGCCATGAAACGGCCGATGCCACGGTTCAGTGGTTCGATTTGCAGGCCGCTGTCGGGGCCGAAATGCACGCGTTTTTCCGCGTGGTCGACCCATACGTCCAAATGATTCTGTTCCTTGCGCACGCGCTGGCCGGGCAGGGCGATGCTCATGCGCATCAGGCTGCGCAACTTGTCGTTGCGCTCGGCGTAGCCGAATTCGACAAAGCGCAGGGGCCGGCCACCGGTATTTCGGTCTGTCTGCAGCGGCGCCAGGCGGAGCATCTTGTGGTGCTCGACGTGGACGTCCGCCCAAGGCAGCTCGACCGCTGGCGGTACGTCTTTTTCAGCGGTGGTGTCGGGTGAAGTCTGGGTATCGGTCATAACGGCGAGATCCTGTCCAAGCTCGACTGCCGCCAGCCAGTACGCTGGCGACAAAGGCTTATCGGCCGTTTTCGACAAGACTGGAGAGCAAATTAGCTGGAGCGAAGCCCGTCAATGAATCCGAGGATGCGCGCACCCAGCTCCGCCGCCAGTGGCAAATTCGGATCCTTGTAGGAGGCCAACTGGCGTTTGACGTCGTTGGGCACGATGCGCATCACGTGGTTCATGCCTTCGATCAGCGCCAGTTCGGCGTCCGGTTTGGCCGCCTTGAGCAGTTTGGCGTCGTTAACCCCGACCTGGATGTCATTGCTGCCCTGGATGATCAGTGCCGGCATTTTCAACTTCGCGAACGCGGCGGCGGGGTCCTGGCGGAACAGCGAAATCAGGTACGGCTGCACGCTCGGACGGAATATCACCTGCAGTTGCGGTGGCACGTTGTCGTCGGTTTTCCCGGCCTTGAGGCTGTCGAGCAGCTCATTGCTGCGCAACATCAGCGGGGGAGGCAGGCGATTGCCCAGTTGCTGGCGCAGGACCTGGTCGATCGGCCGTGCGCTGCCGGACACGGAAATCACCGCCGCCGCATCGACGCTGGGTGCCGCGAGGCTGGCGATCAAGGCCCCTTCGCTGTGACCCAGCAGGATCAGTTGGCCGAAGCGCGGATCGGTCTTGAGTTTTCGCCCCCAGGCTTCGGTGTCGGCCACATAGGCTTCCACCGACAGGTTGCGTTCGTCGGGGGTGGCCGCCAGGCTCGCCGCCACGCCGCGCTTGTCGTAGCGCACGCTGGCGATGTTGTGTTTGGCCAGCACCCAGGCCAGGCGCTTGAGGCTGTCATTGCGCCCGCCTTCGGGGTTGTTGCCGTCACGATCGGTCGGGCCGGAACCGGAAATGATCAGGACAACAGGCACCGGGGTGTCGGATTTAGGCAGCAGCAGCGAGCCGAAAAGCTCGCCGGTGCCGGTGTCCAGGGAGATTGGCCGCTGCAGGACAGTGGCCTGGGCGAAGCCGGAAATCAGGGTAAGGCTCAAGGCAAGAACTCGCAGCATTGTCGGGCCATCATCAGAGGGTGCCGGTTGGACTCGCAGGCAACCATAAGGTTCGAGGATGAACTAGTTGGATAGCCTGCGTATACTGGCGCGCATTACGTATTCAGGTTCATTTCACGGAGCGTCCTGCATGTCCGGCAATACCTACGGCAAGCTATTCACTGTCACCACCGCTGGCGAAAGCCATGGCCCGGCGTTGGTCGCCATAGTCGATGGCTGCCCGCCGGGGCTGGAGATTTCCCTGGAGGACCTGCAGCGCGACCTGGATCGACGCAAGCCCGGCACCAGCCGTCACACCACCCAGCGCCAGGAAGCCGACGAAGTCGAAATCCTCTCGGGGGTATTCGAAGGTCGCACCACCGGCTGCGCCATTGGCCTGCTGATCCGTAACACCGATCAGAAGTCCAAGGACTACTCGGCGATCAAGGACTTGTTCCGTCCGGCCCATGCCGACTACACCTACCACCACAAATACGGCGAGCGCGACTATCGCGGCGGCGGCCGCAGTTCGGCCCGGGAAACCGCGATGCGCGTGGCCGCAGGTGCGATTGCCAAGAAGTACCTGGCGACCCAGGGCATCGTCATTCGCGGCTACATGAGCCAGCTTGGCCCAATCGAAATTCCGTTCAAGACCTGGGACTCGGTGGAGCAGAACGCGTTTTTCAGTGCCGATCCGGACAAAGTGCCGGAACTGGAAGCCTATATGGACCAGTTGCGCCGCGACCAGGATTCGGTCGGCGCGAAGATCACCGTGGTCGCCGAAGGCGTGATGCCAGGCCTTGGCGAGCCGATTTTTGACCGTCTCGATGCGGAGCTGGCCCATGCGCTGATGAGCATCAACGCGGTCAAGGGCGTGGAAATCGGCGCCGGTTTCGCCAGCGTCGCCCAGCGTGGCACCGAGCATCGCGATGAGATGACTCCAGAAGGCTTCCTCAGTAATAACGCCGGCGGCATTCTCGGCGGCATCTCGTCCGGCCAACCGATCGTCGCGCACCTGGCGTTGAAGCCAACGTCCAGCATCACCACGCCGGGCCGTTCCATCGATATCCATGGCAACCCGGTGGACGTCATCACCAAAGGCCGCCACGACCCCTGCGTCGGCATCCGTGCCACGCCGATCGCCGAAGCGATGATGGCCATCGTGCTCATGGACCACCTGCTGCGTCACCGCGGCCAGAACGCCGATGTGCGTGTGAGCACGCCGGTGTTGGGCCAGATCTAAGCCAGCGGTGACGGCGCTCCCGTACTGGCGGCTGTCCAGCTTCTATCTGTTCTATTTCGCTTTGCTCGGTTCGACAGCGCCTTTTCTGGCGCTGTACTTCGATTACCTGGGATTCTCCGCGGCGCGCATCGGCGAACTGGTGGCCATCCCGATGCTGATGCGTTGCGTAGCGCCGAACATCTGGGGCTGGCTCGGCGACTATACCGGGCGGCGGCTGGCCATCGTGCGCTTCGGCGCCGTGTGCACGTTGCTGACGTTTTCGCTGATTTTCGTCAGCCAGACCTATGCCTGGCTGGCGATGGTCATGGCCTTGCACGCGTTCTTCTGGCACGCGGTGCTGCCGCAGTTCGAAGTCATCACCCTGGCGCACCTGCAAGGCCAGACCTCCCGCTACAGCCAGATTCGCCTGTGGGGCTCGGTTGGTTTCATCATTACCGTGGTCGCGCTGGGACGCTTGTTCGAATGGCTTAGCCTGGACATTTACCCCGCGGCGCTGGTGCTGATCATGGCCGGGATCGTGCTCAGCAGTCTGTGGGTACCGAACGCCCAGCCGGTCCAGGGCGAGCGATTGAGCGGCGACGGTTTCCTCGCGCAACTGCGCAGCCCCGGGGTGTTGGCGTTTTACGCCTGCGTAGCGCTGATGCAGATGAGCCACGGCCCTTATTACACCTTTCTCACGTTGCACCTGGAACGACTGGGCTACAGCCGGGGCGTTATCGGCATGCTCTGGGCCGTCGGCGTGGTCGCTGAAGTGCTGATGTTCATGGCGATGAGCCGGATCCTCGCGCGTTTCTCGGTACGGCGCGTGCTGCTGGCGAGTTTTCTGCTGGCGGCGTTGCGTTGGCTATTGCTCGGTTCGCTGGCCGAGTTTCTCTGGGTGCTGTTGTTTGCCCAGGTGCTGCACGCGGCGACGTTCGGCAGCTTTCATGCCGCGGCCATCCAGTTTGTGCAGCGCAGCTTCGGCCCACGCCAGCAAGGGCAGGGCCAAGCGCTGTACGCCGCATTGGCCGGCACCGGTGGCGCAATGGGCGCGTTGTATTCCGGTTACAGCTGGACGGCCCTTGGCGCCCCCTTAACCTTTAGTATTGCCAGCCTCGCCGCGTTGGCCGCAGCCGTTATCATTGCCACACGAATGCAAGAGGACACGCGTTCCCTCTTGAACCCTTAAGGAGTTGTCCTGATGAGCACCCTGTCCGTTTATCACGTTTCCAGCCCCGACGTACCCAACAAGGTGCTGACTCATTTCGAAGATATTGCCTCGACCCTCGCCGAGCAGGGCGTGCGCTTCGATCATTGGCAAGCCACGGCGAAAATCCGCCCCGGTGCCAGCCACGAAGATGTCATCAGCGCCTGCCAGGCGCCCATCGATACACTGATGACCCAGCACGGGTTGCGCGCGATCGATGTGATCAGCCTCGATCGCGATCACCCGCAAAAAGAGTCGATACGCGCGAGTTTCTTCGCCGAGCACCGCCAGGACGAAACCGAAGTCATGCTGTTCAGCGCGGGTAGTGCACTGTTGTCTGTATACATCGACGACTATGTCTACGCCGTGCTGTGCGAGAAAGGCGACCTGATTGTGCTGCCGGCCGGCACCCGGCAGTGGCTGGACATCGGCGAACAGCCCTATGTGGTGGCGATTCGTCTGTTCAGCAGCCAACCCTGGGTGGCCAATTTCACCGACGTCGACAACGCTGGACGTTTTCCGCGAATGGATGATTGAAAGCTGTTGGCGACCCACACAACTCAGGCCGTGAAGCGAAAGCTTGCACGGCCTGATGGTTTACCGCGGCGCAACCTTACAGCGAATGATAGGTCGGCAGGGCAAAGCGCTGCTGGCTTTGCAGCAGGGAGATTTGTGGCAATTCGCTGGCCTGTTCGGCCAGGTCGCGGCGAATGGCGCTGATGACCCACGACAGTTGATCGCCATTGTGCAGCTGCTGGTAGGAGATTGAGCGTTTGAATTCCTTACCCTCGCCGCGCAGGGTCAGCAGGATGCCGCCATCAGGTCGGTCCTGGGTGGTGACGTCGAAGTTGGAGAACAAGGAGGAAAATTTTTCTTGGATGAGGCTCATGTCTGTCAGCTCCGTTAGCTCTTGAATGGCAAGCATGGGGAGACTGTTGCAGTGATTGTGCCAGTATGTAGTTCTCTAAAATAATCATATAAAACAACGACATATAAAATCTGACGATTTTTGGTTTCGTGCAATCTGCATGAATGGCTATCGTGCATCCTGCATTTTGCGTGGTCGTCGGCGCTTCAATGGAACCATTTGCCGTACACGCGCTCACGATTTCAAACGTCGGTGTCGCGGATACAAAACATTTCAAAAACCGCGTGTACAGCCGCAGAACCGTTGACGTATTTTCGGGGTCATTCAATGCCGCCCGACAATAAGAAGAGCCAACGGGATCAGCCATGAGCCGCACGCCGCACGACACGATCACCTGGGGCATGATGCTCCGCAAGCTGCCTTCCATTGCCAAAGCCATTCCTCGCGTGGTCAAGGGCATGAAGGTCGCCAACGTCAAGGATCCGACCCAAGCGTGTGGCCTGGGCTGGAGTTTCGAGCAGGCTACCCTGCGTAACCCCGAAGGCCCGGCCTTGCTGTACGGAGAGGTGCGGCTGACATATGCCCAGGTCAACCGTTGGGCCAATCGCATCGCCCACCACCTGATTGCCCGAGGCATTGGCAAGGGTGACGTGGTGGCGGTCTTCATCGAGAACCGCCCGGAACTGCTGGTGACCCTTCTGGCGGTGGCCAAGGTCGGTGCCATCAGCGCTTTGCTCAATACCTCGCAAACCCGCGATGCCCTGGCCCATAGCCTGCACCTGGTGACACCCGCGGCCATTGTCGTCGGCGCGGAACTGGTGCCGGCCTACCTGGCGGTGCGAGAGCGGGTGCCGATCGAGATGGCGCGTATCTGGTTCGTCGCCGACCAGGACACCTACAGCCACCCCGGCATCGCGCCCGACGGGTTCGTCAACCTGATGACAGCCAGCGTCGATGCCTGCAGCGACAATCCCGCCAGTAGCCAGCAGATCTTTTTCGACGACCCTTGTTTCTACATCTATACCTCGGGCACCACCGGGCTGCCCAAGGCCGGGGTTTTCAAGCACGGGCGCTGGATGCGCAGTTGCGCAAGCTTCGGCATGATCGCATTGGATATGCGCCCAGAAGACATCGTTTACTGCACGTTACCGCTGTATCACGCCACCGGCCTGTGCGTGTGTTGGGGCTCGGCCATCAGCGGGGCGTCGGGGTTTGCCATCCGCCGCAAGTTCAGCGCCAGCCAGTTCTGGAACGATGTGCGCAAGTACCGGGCGACCACCCTGGGCTACGTGGGGGAGCTGTGCCGCTACCTGGTCGACCAGCCTGCCAGTGCCGACGACGGCAAACACGGCGTGACCAAGATGATCGGCAATGGATTGCGTCCCGGCGCATGGGGCGAATTCAAGACGCGCTTCGCGGTTGGGCACATCTGCGAGTTGTATGCCGCCAGTGACGGCAACATCGGCTTCACCAACATCCTCAATTTCGACAACACCGTGGGCTTTTCCCTGATGTCCTGGGAACTGGCCGAGTATGACCACGATAGCGGTGTGCCGATCCGTGGCGCCGATGGGTTCATGCGCAAGGTCGGCAAGGGCGGGCAGGGGTTGCTGCTGGCCAGGATCGACGACAAGGCGCCGCTCGATGGTTACACCGATCCGCATAACACCGAAAAAGTCGTGCTGCATGACGTGTTCGCCAAGGGCGATCGATACCTCAACACCGGCGACCTGTTGCGCAACATCGGTTTCGGTCATGCGCAGTTTGTCGATCGCCTGGGCGACACTTACCGCTGGAAGGGGGAAAACGTGTCGACCACCGAGGTCGAGAACATCCTGCTGCAGCACCCGAACATTTCCGAGGCCGTTGCCTATGGCGTGGAGGTGCGCAACACCAATGGTCGGGCCGGGATGGCGGCGATCACGCCAGCGGAATCCCTGGCAACCCTGGACTTCGGCGAGCTGCTGGCTTTCGCCCGACAGCACCTGCCGGCGTACGCGGTGCCGCTGTTCCTGAGGGTAAAGGTGAAAATGGAAATCACCGGGACCTTCAAATACCAGAAGACCCGGCTCAAGGACGAAGCCTTCGACCCTGGCAGGACCGGCGATGACCCGATCTACGCCTGGTTGCCGGGCACCGAGACCTATGTGCAGGTCACCGGGCAGGTGCTGGCGGACATCCAGGGTGGCAAGCATCGTTATTGAAAGAAGCGTTATTGAATTGGGCTATGGCCGCGCAACAGAAAAAACAAGTGACAGTGGCGAGCACCGTCGGGAAACTATCGGCTTTGCGAAAAACTGAAAGTGGAGCGTTCAATGTCTGACAAAAGCCGCCAGATGACCCCCGAAGAAGCCGCCGAGTTTGCCGAACAGGTCTTCAACAAGGCGCGCGAGGGTGATGCGGCCATGATGGCTGCGCTGCTGAGCAAGGGCCTGCCGCCGAACCTGCGCAATCACAAGGGCGACACCTTGCTGATGCTGGCCGCTTACCACGGCCACGTGGACACGGTAAAAGTCTTGCTTGAGCACAAGGCTGATCCGGAAATCCGCAACGACAACGGCCAGAGCCCGATTGCCGGCGCGGCCTTCAAGGGCGACCTGGCCGTGATCAAGGCCCTGGTCGAAGGCGGCGCCCAGGTCGAGGGCTCGTCATTCGACGGGCGCACTGCGTTGATGATGGCCGCGATGTTCAACCGTGTCGAAGTCGTCGACTACCTGATCAGCAAAGGCGCCGACCCGAAAGCCAAGGACGCCAATGGCATTACCGCGCTGGATGCTGCCAAGACCATGGGCGCCGTCGATACCGTGGCGCAACTGGAGAAATTGCTCGGCTGATGGCGTTTCGGGCCAGGTTCGATGTGCGCGAGGACCTGGCCTGGCAGCCTCAGTAAACCCAGACCTCGACCCGCCGATTCCTGATCCGTCCTTCATCCTCGCTATTGGCCGCCACCGGCATTTCGGCGCCAAAACCGCGAATGTCCCGCAGTACCACGCCGCTTTTCACCAGTTCGCGGCGCACCGCCATGGCCCGCAACTTCGACAGCAGGTCGGCGCGTGCCGGATCGAGCTTGGCATCGCCGAACCCGACCAGCGTTACCCGGCGATCGGTCTTTTCGTGCTGCTTCATATAGTCGAGGACCCGTGACAGGTCCTGTCGGGCCTTGTTGTCCAGGCTGGCGCTGCCTTCTTCGAAACGAAAGTTCACTGTCAGGCGCATGGCGTGGCGGCTCAGTGCCTGGTAGCCCTCGGGCATCAACGCATTCGGCGTGACGCTCATGGCCTGGATCGTCTGGGCGACGAAACCGTTGGCCGCGACGATCGCCTGGCCTTTCTGACTTTGCGCGAAGGCCACCAGTGCTTCGGCCCAAGGGTTCAAGCGCTTGGGCGGCAGGTAAAAAAACAAGCGCCGCGACAGCGGATAGTCTTCAGTGGCAATCAGGCTGTTGAGTGGCAACATGGCCATGGACTGGCCGTCGGCAATCGCCACGGCCTTGGCCGAGCGCACGTAGGGCAGGCCGATAAAGCCGATGCCGTGCGGGTCCTGGCTGACTGCGTCGGACAACTGTTCGCTGGACTCGAATCGTTTTGCGCTTGCGCTCAGGGTTTTGCCATGACCACTGAGCACCAGCTCCCTGAACGTATCGTAGGTGCCGGACTGATCGTCGCGCGCATAGAGATGGATGGCCCCGCCGTGGCCACCGAGCTCCTCCCAGGTTTTCACCTCACCGCTGAAAATGCGCGCCAGTTGCTCAGTGGCGAGGGTGTTCAACGGGTTTTGCGGATGGAGGATGATTGCCAGCCCGTCGATGGCGATGACTTGTTCGGCGTTGGCGCCTTTCAGGTCGCCCAAGGGTTGCAGGTTGACCAGCTCGCTGTCCTTGATCGGCCGGGAAGAGGCAGCGAGATCGGCACTGGCCGCTTTCAGCGCGCTGAATCCGGTACTGGAGCCATGGGCCGCCAGTTGCACTTCGACCCGGCGGCCTTGTTCGGTTTCACCGACGATACGCGATTCATTGGGCTGGTCCGTCGCTTCGCTGTGCACCTTGAGCAGACCCTGCTCACGCATCAGGCCCTCGACCAGCGCCGGCCCCAGTGCCGCGCCAATGGTGTTGGAGCCCTGGATACGCAGCACCGGACCTTGCCCGGGAATCGGCAAGGCGCTGGCCGCCACCGACAACGGCAGCCAGGTGCAGAGGATCAACAGGAGCAAACCGCGTAGCGACATGCCGGCACCTTTCAAGACCAAGGGAAGTGCCGGGAGAATAAGTCAGAAAGATTTCCGAAAGATGACAGCTCTGTCTGCCACCCATGCTTTGCTCGTTCCCACGCAGAGCGTGGGAACGAGCAAACAGGCAGCGATTTTTAACTCAACTCCAACCAGATCGGCGCATGATCCGAAGGTTTTTCCATGCCGCGCAGTTCATAGTCCACGCCTGCGTCCTTGATCCGTGGCAGCAGCCCGTGGGACGCCAGGATCAGGTCGATGCGCAGCCCGCGCTTGGGCTCGTCTTCGAAGCCACGGCTGCGGTAGTCGAACCAGCTGAAGCGATCGGCAACATCCGGGTTGAGGTGGCGGAAGCTGTCCACCAGGCCCCAGTTTTTCAGCCTGAGCATCCACTCGCGCTCTTCCGGCAGGAAGCTGCACTTACCGGTTTTCAGCCAGCGTTTCATGTTGTCCGGGCCGATGCCTATGTCGCAGTCTTCCGGGGAAATATTCACGTCGCCCATCACCACCAGTGGCTGGTCGTTCTTGAACTGGCTTTCCAGCAGCGCCTGCAGGTCGCTGTAGAAGCGCTGCTTGGCCGGGAACTTGGTCGGGTGGTCGCGGCTTTCTCCTTGTGGGAAGTAACCGTTCATGATGGTCACGGGCACGCCGTTGGCATCGGCAAAGGTGCCCCAGATAAAGCGTCGCTGAGCATCGTCTTCATCGGTGGCAAAGCCCTTGTACAGTGCCAGTGGTTCCTGACGGGAGAGCAGGGCGACGCCGTAGTGACCCTTCTGCCCATGGAAATACACGTGGTAGCCCAGAGCCTTGATTTCATCGAGTGGAAACTGATCATCATGGACCTTGGTTTCCTGCAACCCGATCACATCGGGCTGATGCTTTTCGATCAGCGCCGCCAGCTGATGCGGGCGAGCGCGCAGCCCGTTGATGTTGAAGGAGACGATCTTCATGCTCGGCAGTCCTGGCAAAAAGGCGATGCTAGCTGACATGGGCAACGGGAGCCAGTGCGCGGTGGGACGAACGGGATTTCATTGCCTACACTGATTTGCGATCAGCAAGGAACTGCGTCAGCCCAAATGAGCTCGTAACATCAAGAGCGCAGCCGTGCGAGCTGCGCCAGGGAGAACGACCGTCATGCCTGAAACCTCGACCGCCATCGCCGATATCCATATGCTCGACAGTGGCTACTCCCGTGAAGCCCGCTCGCTGTTGTACCAGGCCTATCGTCACGAGCCGACGTTCAGCTATCTGTTCGAAGCCGAGCGCCCCGGCTATGAACAACGGGTGCGTGCCACCGTGCGCGAGTTGGTCAAGCAACATTTTTTCCAGGAGTTGCCGGCCATCGGCCTGCTGGTCAATGACCGGCTGATCGGCATTGCCCTGATCGCGCCACCACAACGGCGCCTGGGTGTGACTGAAAGTTGGGCATGGCGCCTGCGCATGGTGCTCAGTACCGGTTTTCGCTGCACCCGCCGCTACCTTGAGTACCACGACGCCGTCGCTGCCTGCGTGCCGAACGACTCGGTGCACGTGCTGCCGTTGCTGGGGGTTCACCCACAATTCCAGGGCAAGCACTTTGGTGAGCAGCTGCTGCAGGCGGTGCATAACTGGTGCGCGGTGGATGAAAATTCCCAAGGTGTGATTCTCGACACCGGCAATCCTCGTTACCTGGACTTCTATAAGCGCCAGGGCTATGAAGAAATCGGCGAGGTGGCCGTGGGGCCGATTCGCGAGCACGTGTTTTTTCACGCCAATCCGCAGGTATTACATACCGCAACAGCTTGAGGTCGAACTTTCCGTGCACGCCAGGCTCTATCACGCTCCACGCTCGTGATAGCATCCGCGCCTATGAAGTTTCCAGGAAGAATTACCAGTGGCGTGCTGATGCTGATTACCAGCTGCGCGGCGCTGGCGCAAAGTGAATTGGATGTGCGGATCAAACCGTCCAACGATGCACTGAAGGCCAATATAGAGGGCTATATAGGCAGTCTCGGCGATCGTGACGAAGAGGCCTTGCTGCGCTTCAGTCGTGGTGCCGAGGAGCAGGCGCGCAAGGCTGCCCAGGCCTTGGGTTACTACCAGCCGCACATCGACAGCGAAGTGAAGACTGGCAAGACACCGCGCCTGGTGCTGACCATCGAGCCCGGCGAGCCGGTGCATTTGCGCAACGTCACGATCCGCGTCGACGGCCCGGCGGCCAGCCTCAAGGCCTTTCGCGTGCCCAAAAGCCATGCCCTGCAAACCGGTGCGGTACTCAACCACGGTCAGTACGAAGACGCCAAGCGCCTGATCCAGAACCAGGCTTCGCGCTATGGCTTTTTCAGCGGCCACTTCACCCGTCAGAAGTTGTCGGTCGACCCGCGCGCTGGCGTGGCCGATATCGAGCTGGTCTACGACAGTGGCCCGCGCTACTCGCTGGGCAAGGTCAGTTTCGAAGGCGATACACCGTTCGACGAAGACCTGCTGCAGCGCATGGTGCCCTTCAAGGCGGGTACGCCGTATGACTCCGAACTGATCGCCGAACTCAACCAGGCGCTGCAATCGAGCGGCTATTTCGAAGGCGTGCGGGTCGACGCGGCGCCGACCGCGTCCAAGGACGATGTGATCCCGGTGGACGTCAAGCTCGAAACCCGCAAGCCTCGCACCATGGGCCTGGGCCTTGGCTACTCCACCGACGTCGGCCCGCGCGTGAAGGCCAACTGGACCCGGCACTGGGTCAACCCCCAGGGTCACAGTTATGGCTGGGAGACCGAAATCTCGGCGCCGCGGCAAAACGTCGGGGTGTTCTACGACATTCCCCTGGACCCGCCGCTGACCGACAAACTGCGCTTCGCCGGTGGTTATCAGAACGAAGAAATCGCTGACAAGGACAGCCTCAGCAAATTGCTGACTGTGGGGCCTGAGTGGCACAGCAAGTTGCCCAGCGGCTGGCAACGGGTGGTTTCGCTCAAGTGGCAGCGCGAGGAATACCGACTCGGCGACGATTCCGGCCTCAGTACGCTACTGATGCCCGGTGTGAGCTACTCGTACCTCAAAAGCGACAACCGCATCGACCCGCACAACGGTTATCGCCTGCAGTTCGAAAGCAAGGTCGCCAAGGAAGGCCTGGGTTCGGATAACAACTTGCTGTACGGCACCGCGCTGGTCAAAGGCCTGACCACGGTGTTCGACAAGCACCGCTTGCTCGGCCGGGTGCAGGTCGGCGGCAGTGCCACCAACGGCTACAAGTCGATCCCGCCTTCATTGCGCTTTTTCGCCGGTGGCGATCAGAGCGTGCGGGGGTACGACTATCAAAGCCTGTCCCCGGAGAACAATCAGGGTGATCGCATTGGTGGGCGCTACATGGTCACCGCCAGCGCCGAATACCAGTATTCCGTTGCGGAAAAATGGCGCGTGGCGACCTTCGTCGATCAGGGCAACTCCTTTAATACACTTGAGCTGCCAAACCTCAAGACCGGGGTCGGTATCGGCGTGCGCTGGATTTCTCCGGTGGGGCCGATTCGCCTCGACCTCGCCCATGCGCTGGACGACGATGGCGGCATTCGACTGCACTTTTCCATGGGGCCCGAGTTGTGAAGCGTGGTTTGAAAATAACACTGCTGGCCGTTCTCGCGCTGCTGATGCTGGTGGTTTTGACATTGGCCGCGGTGCTGGGCACGGCGACGGGCAGTCGCTGGGCGCTCGGGTTCGTGCCAGGTTTGAGCCTGGACAATTTCCAGGGTCGCCTGGGTGGGCAATGGAGCGCCGATCATGTGTTGTGGCAGCAAGACGCCAGCCGGGTCGAACTGGATAAGGTCATCTTCGCCTGGTCGCCGCTGTGCCTGACGCGCATGACCTTGTGCATCGGGCAATTAAAGGCTGATCGGGTCAGCCTGCAATTGCCGCCCGGCGCGCAAGAGGAGAGCACTGGGCCGATCAGTCTTCCTGACTTGAAACTGCCCCTGGCGCTCGAGCTGGGGGATATCCAGGTTGGCAGTCTGCTGTTCAATGGCAGCGAACAACTCAAGGGCTTGCAACTGGCGGCACACTGGACAGCCAACGGCTTGCAGATCGACTCGGTGCAATTGCAGCGCGATGAGCTGAGCCTGCACTTGTCTGGCCTGTTGCAACCGACCGGCAACTGGCCGCTCAAGGCCGAGGGCAAGCTGACCCTGCCCGCACCCGGTAGCGGACCCTGGGCGCTGGCGCTGAAGATTGACGGTGACCTGCTCAAGACCCTGAACCTGAAAGCCGACAGCAGCGGCTATCTCAGTGGGCAGCTGACCGGCCAACTGCAACCCTTGGTGGACAACCTGCCGGCCACCTTGCGCATCACCGCTGACGGCTTCAAACCCAGCGCCGACTTGCCAAACACCTTGCAACTCAATCAGCTTGAACTGACCGGCGCCGGTGACCTGAAAAACGGTTATCAATTAGTCGGCAAGGCCACGTTGCCCGCCGAGCAAGGCCCGGTCGGGCTGGCGCTGCAAGGCAAGGTCGACGCCAACGGCGCGCAAATCGCCGCGCTGGACCTGACTGCCAACGACAAGCAAAGCCTCAAGCTTACCGGCCAGTTGGACTGGAGCAAGGGCCTGAGCGCTGATGCCAAAGTCGCCTGGCTGGATTTCCCGTGGCACCGTCTTTACCCGCTGATCGACGAGCCCCAAGTGGCCTTGCGCAGCTTCAATGGTGACGTCTCCTACACCGACGGCAAATACCTGGGGCACTTCGATGCGGCTCTGGATGGTCCGGCCGGGGCCTTCAGCCTGGCCAGCCCGTTTGCCGGCGACCTGACGAAAATTTACCTGCAACAGATCCAGCTCGTCGCCGGGCAGGGCAAGGCCGAAGGGCACCTGAACCTGCAATTCGCCGACGGCATCGCCTGGGATACAGCGCTGGATCTTTCCGCGATCGACCCGGCGTACTGGGTCGCGGAACTGCCGGGCACCCTGGCCGGACCGTTGCGCAGCAAAGGCGAGATGAAGAACGGAACGCTCAGCCTGAGCGCTGACCTGGACCTGAAGGGCAAGCTGCGTGGCCAGCCAGCCGTCCTGCAAGCCAAGGCCGATGGCAGTGGCGAGCAATGGAACTTGAA
Source organism: Pseudomonas sp. PSB11 (assembly GCF_014596605.1). Taxonomy (NCBI): domain Bacteria; kingdom Pseudomonadati; phylum Pseudomonadota; class Gammaproteobacteria; order Pseudomonadales; family Pseudomonadaceae; genus Pseudomonas; species Pseudomonas sp. PSB11. The sequence continues at coordinate 233,568 of NZ_NOIO01000002.1, read as the reverse complement.
CGCCCTGCAGATTCGCCTCGGCGACAACAGCATCAATGGCAAGGGCAGCCTGCAGCAGAAACTCACCGGGCAGATCGACATCAAGCTGGCGCGACTGGCCCAGCTCTGGCCGCAATTGCGCGGCCAGATCAATGGCCGGGTCGATGTCGCCGGCACGCTCAAGGCGCCGCAAGGCAAGCTCGGGCTGCAAGGCACGCTATTGGCTTTCCAGGACAACCGCCTGCAAAGCCTGAACCTCGATGCGACACTCGACAGCGCGCAACGGGCGAAAATCGACCTCAAGGGCAGCGGCATCCAGACGGGCGATACCTCGCTGGGCACGCTGACTGCCAGCGGGCAGGGCGACATCAAGAACCAGAAACTGAGCCTCGACCTGCAAGGGCCCAAGCTCAAGCTCGCCCTCGGCCTCGACGGTGCACTGGACAAAGGCAACTGGCGCGGACGCCTGGCCAGCGGCGATATCCAGGCCGGTGGCCAGGACTGGAGGTTGCAAGGTCCGGCCAAACTGGAACGGCTAGCGGACGGCAAAATCAATTTCGGCGCCCATTGCTGGGCGTCCGGCCCGGCCAGTTTGTGCGGTGAAGACCAGCGCCTGATGCCCGAGCCGAAGTTGCGTTACCACCTCAAGCAATTCCCCATCGACAGCCTCGCCCAGTGGTTGCCCAAGGATTTCGCCTGGCAGGGCCGGCTCAACGCCGACGTGCAATTGGACCTGCCGGCCAGCGGCCCGAACGGTGTGATCAGCATCGATGCCAGCGGCGGCACGTTGCGCGTTCGCGAGAAAGAGCAGTGGTTGGACTTCCCCTACCAGACCCTCAAACTCACCAGCAAGCTCACGCCCAAGCGCATCGATACAGACCTGAATTTCGTCGGTGGCAAGCTTGGAGAATTGAGGGTGCAGGCGCAGATCAACCCGTTGCCGAAGAACAAGCCAATGACCGGCACGTTCCGTTTGAATGGCCTGGACGTGTCGGTGGCGCGCCCCTTTGTGCCCATGGTCGAGAAGCTGTCCGGTCGCTTGAATGGCAGCGGCACGATTTCCGGTGGCCTGCTGGCGCCGCAGGTCAATGGCAATCTGTTGCTCAGCGACGGTGAGGTTTCCGGCGCCGAATTGCCGATGGAGATTCAAGCGTTGCAATTGCAGGCGCTGATCGCCGGCGAATCCGTGCAGCTCAACGGCAACTGGAAAAGCGGCAAGACCGGGCAGGGCAGCCTGAATGGCAATGTCGCCTGGGGCCAGGCACTGGTGGTGGACCTGGCGCTCAAGGGCTCGCAGTTGCCGGTCAGCGTCGAACCCTACGCCAAGGTCGAAGTGGCCCCGGACCTGAAAATCTCGATGAAGGGTGATGAGCTGGCCATCGCTGGCAAAGTGCGGGTACCAAAAGGGGACATCACCATTCGAGAGTTGCCGCCCTCGACGGTCAAGGTATCCGGTGACACGGTGATCGTCGGGCAGCAGACCGAGGAGGGCAAACCACCCTTGGCGATGAAAATGGACATCGATGTGGTGGTCGGCGAAGACAAGCTGAGCTTTGCAGGGTTTGGCCTGACCGCCAATGTGCAGGGGCATGTGCACATCGGTGACTACATGGACACCCGTGGTGAGCTATGGCTCAACGACGGCCGTTACCGCGCCTACGGCCAGCGGCTTACGGTGCGTCGGGCGCGGTTGCTGTTCGCAGGCCCGATCGACCAGCCGTACCTGGACATCGAGGCGATCCGCCAGACCGACGACGTGATCGCCGGCATCCGCTTGAGCGGCAGCGCCGAGCAACCCACCACGCAGATTTTCTCGGAACCGGCCCTGGCCCAGGAACAGGCGTTGTCCTACCTGGTGCTGGGGCGTCCGCTGAGCAGCAACGGTGAAGACAACAACATGCTCGCCCAGGCTGCGCTCGGCCTGGGCCTGATGGGCAGCTCCGGGGTGACCGGCGGCCTGGCGAAGAATCTGGGCATCGAGGATTTCCAGCTCGACACCGAGGGCAGTGGCAACGCCACCAGCGTGGTCGCCAGCGGCAACCTTTCCGAGAAGCTCAGCCTGCGTTATGGCGTCGGCGTGTTCGAACCGGCCAATACCATTGCCTTGCGCTACAAGTTGAGCAAAAAGGTCTACCTTGAGGCCGCGGGTGGCGTGGCCAGTTCGTTGGATATCTTTTATAAGCGCGATTTCTGATCCGGTGTAGTTCCTGTGCGCCAGCCTTCGCGGTGTCAGGGCATACGCGAACCCTGTAGGCGCTGGCTTGCCAGCGATAGCGGTCGGCCAGGCAACATTGTTGTCGACAGGGAGGACGCCTTCGCTGGCAAGCCAGCTCCTACAGGGAGTGGTGGTGTTGTCAGAACTGCGTGGTCTGCCTGAGCATCTGCGCCGCCGGCGTATTCGACGGGCTGACCATCGCATAGTTGTAGCCACCACCCGACCAGTATTCGGCCTGTAAGCCGCCATCACTGCGGCTACCCCGGGGCAGCAAAAAGTTCTTCGGTCCCGGCGGGCGCACATAAAAACTGATTTTCTGCCCGTTCCGATCCTCGTAGACCACCATCGCCGCCGGTCCTTGCTCGGTGCTGAGCAAGCGCCCGCTGGCCGGTTTGAAGCCTGCGCCTGACAAATCAGGCAGGCGATTGGCCTGGGTGAAATAACGGTCGAGCCAGCCCTGCATGTCACCGGTGTCCCCGGCCTTGTAGTCCGCCGGCAATAGCCCCTGCTCGGCTATCAGGCGGTAAGCCTGCATCGCATCGGCCATCGGTTGCGCTGCGCTGAGGAGGGTCATTTCCCGAGCCTGCCAGCCGCTGACCCCGCCGATGCTGACGGCGATCAGCAATACCGCGGCGCTGGCCAGGTGGCGTCGGGACTGTCTTTTGAGGCGTCGGCGGATCTGCGCCGGATCGAGGTCCGGATTGGCCGGTTGCTGCAAGGCGCCACTCAGGGCGGCACGCAGTTTTTGGGCGTCCTGTTGCCAGGCGCGGACTTGTGCGGAGATTTGCGGGTTACTGGCCAGAAAAGCCTCCACCAGGCGCCGGTCTTCCTCGTCCAGCTGATGGTCGACGTAAGCGTGCAGGTCGCGCTCGCTGGGGGGCATGCTGATCATTTGAGTCTCCGCAGGGCAGGGCGGTTGATTTCGCCATCGCTGAGTTGGCGCAGGGCTTGGCGAGCCCGAGACAGTCGGGACATCACGGTGCCGGTGGGTACGTCGAGAATCTCGGCGACCTCTTTGTAACTCAGCCCCTCAACCGACACCCACAACAGCAGCGCACGCTGTTCGGTTGGCAGTTGATCGAAGGCATTGAGGGTCGATTGAGCGATCACGGTCCGCTCCACCGAAGGCTGCGCATCATCGCGTCCGGTAAAGAATTCAAGCATTCGCGCGTAGCGTCGGGAGCGACGGTGAGCATCGAGAAACTGTCGATAAAGAATCGAGAACAACCAGGCGCGCAAGTCGCCCTCGACGCGCTTGTCGCCCCAGCTTGTTAGCGCACGCTCAAGGCACGACTGCACCAGATCATCGGCGCTGCTGGCATTGCGCGTCAGCGATACGGCGAAGCGGCGCAACCTGGGAATGATTTCTCGCAGTTGTTCGTCGATATCGTTCATGAATTTCTGGTTACTCACTACGCTTTGAACCAGGAAGACGCTTGGCGTAGGAGGTTATTCCACACCCGGAAAAATAAATACCGGTCGATGGAATAAACAGCCGCCAGGTTCGTCTGCCTGATTCTTCTCACTTGTGGCCGATGGCCCTGGAGTCTTTCGATGGTAGATCGATCATCACCGCCACCCTTGAGTGCCGCGAGCCTGATGTTGCGTCTGGCCGGCATTGCCGTGGTCGTGGCTGCAGTGGCTGGGGCGTTTGCCTACGTCAATGGCACCTTTGACCCACAGCGCCTGACCCCGAAAAAGCTGGTCAATGTGTTGGAAACCAACAACGGCGTGCACCCGGGATTTCGCCGTAACCACGCCAAAGGCGTGTGCGTGATCGGCCATTTCGAGAGCAGTGGCGAGGCACGTAGCTATTCCACTGCACAGGTGTTTAATGAGGCGCGCACGCCGGTGGTTGGCCGTTTTGCCTTGCCGGCGGGCAACCCTTATGCGCCGGACAGCGCGGTACCGATCCGCAGCCTGGCGTTACGTTTCACCCAGGTCAACGGCCAGCAATGGCGCACCGGGATGAACAGCATGCCGGTGTTCCCGGTGGGCACGCCCGAGGCGTTCTATCAATTGCAACAGGCCCAGTCGCCGGTTCCCGCGACGGGCAAACCGGACCCGGCGGCGGTGCCGGCGTTTTTCGGCTCGCACCCGGAAGCCGCACCGTTCCTGGCCTGGATCAAGACGGCCAAGCCATCGGCCAGTTACGTCACTGAAACCTACAACAGCGTCAACGCGTTTTACCTGGTGAACGCTGCAGGACAACGGCAGGCGGTGCGTTGGAGCATGGTGCCGGTAGCCCAGGACGCGCCTGGGGACACGGCGCCGCAAGGGACTGATTTTCTGGAGAAGGATCTGCTCCGGCGAATCGCCGCAGGGCCCCTGCGTTGGCAGTTGAACATCATCCTGGCCAACCCCGGCGACCCGGTCAACGATGCGAGCAAGGCCTGGCCCGAGGGGCGCAAGGTGTTGAACGCAGGCACCCTGGTTCTTGAAAGCACCCAGCCACAACTCAGCGGTGAGTGCCGCGATATCAACTATGACCCGCTGGTGCTCCCTGCCGGCATCGAAGGTTCCGACGACCCGCTGCTCGCCGCTCGTTCAGCCGGTTATGCCAATTCCTACCTGCGCCGCACCAGCGAAGTCAGCCAGTTGCCCGCCGCCAAACAGGAGGCCCAGCAATGAGCAACCAACCCAACCACTTCGCTCCCCTGGCGCGCCTGCTGCACTGGCTGATGGCGCTGATGATCATCGCCATGCTGTTCATCGGCGCGGGCATGGTCGCCTCGGTGTCCGAGCGCCATGAATGGCTGATCCACCTGCACAAGCCCCTGGGCGTGGCGATTCTGTTGCTGGTGATCGTGCGATTGTTCGTGCGCTTCTCCACGCAGCAGCCACCGCTGCCCGCAGACCTGCCGGGTTGGCAAGCGCTGGCGGCCAAGGCGTCCCATGTGCTGCTATACGCCCTGATGCTGGTTCTGCCGTTGTTGGGCTGGGCAATGATTTCAGCATCGGGCGAACCGGTGATGCTCAGCAGCTCATTGCAGTTGCCGTCGATTGTGCCGGCGAATGCGCAGGTGTTCGCGTTCTTGCGCAAGGCGCATGGGTATCTGGCGTATCTGCTGTTTCTGACCGTGCTGCTGCATCTGGCCGCAGCATTGTTTCACGGTTGGGTGCGCCGCGATGAGGTGCTGGACAGTATGTTGCGGGGTAAAGACCGCGGGTGATCGCCGGCAGCATTGACACTTAAAACCTGTAGGAGCGAGCCTGCTCGCGATGGAAGCACGAGCACCGAGGGGCATCAGACAGCCAGCGTTTTCGTTGGCGACCATCGCGAGCAGGCTCGCTCCTACAGGTATCGCGCGGTAGATCAGCGCAAAACGCCAACCATATCCGCCACCGTCGTCAACACATCCTTGCCCAATTGCTTCGAGCGTTTCCCCGACCAGCCGGTCAACGGGTTCGGATGGTCGTCGTGGTCCTTGAACGGCATTTCCAGGGTCAGCGACAGGCAATCGTATTTCTGCCCGACACTGTTGCACGCCAGGGTCATGTTCGCCTGGCCCGGTTCGTCACGGGTGTAGCCGTGCTTGGTCTGGAAGTCCTTGGTGGTGTGTTTCAGATGGCTGCGGAAGTGTTCTTCCAGTTCGGCGATCCGCGGCGTGTAGCCTGGATTGCCCTCGCAGCCAGCGGTAAACACGTGGGGGATTTCCTCGTCGCCATGGATGTCGAGGAACAGGTCGACGCCGTATTTTTCCATCTGCTGCTGGACGAAAAAGACTTCCGGGCTGAGCGCCTCGCTGGCGCTTTGCCAGGCGCGGTTCAGGTCCTGGCCCATGGCGTTGGTGCGCAGGTGGCCGTGGAAGGCTCCATCCGGGTTCATGTTCGGCACCAGGTACAGGTCGGCACTGGCCAGCAGTTTGTTCAGCACCGGGTCGTCGTGTTTCTCCAGGCGCTCGATCACACCTTCCATGAACCACTCGGCCATGTGTTCGCCGGGATGTTGCTGGGCAATGATCCACACCTTGCGCTGGCCTTCGGCGCCAGTGCCTTTGCGCAGCAGCTGGATGTCGCGACCTTCGACACTCTTGCCGGTGGCCAGCAATTCGGTGCCGGCCTTGGTCAGTGCCTGCTCGATCAACCAGTCGTGGCGGCCACGGCTGTAGGGTTCGAAGTAGGCGAACCAGGCGTGGGTCTGTTCAGCTTCGAGGCTGAAACGCAGGCAGTCGCCCTCGAAAATGGTCGGCACACGGAACCAGTTGACGTGGTCGTAGGACGCCACCGCCTGATAGCCGGTCCAGGCCTTGTTGTAGGAGGACTGGCTGGCATTGTTCAGGCGAAACCAATGGTCCTGGCCGACATGCAGGCCGCTGGCCTTGAAGTGGAACCATTGGAAATGGTTGCTTTTGCTATCGGGACGGATGGCCAGCAGGGGTTTGAGCGGGTCGCTGACATCGATGACCTGGATGTTGCCGCTGTCGAAATTGGCACTGATGTCGAGTGAGGATTTGGCCACGGTCAGGGTTCCTGATTGAGATTTTTATGGCGGTACTTTACACGCAAGCTTAGAGGGTTAGCAGCGCGGATAAAACGTTTCACCCGGCATGTCGCGGTTTGCTCCGCGGCTTCCTCACTGGTTCGCGATCAGCCGTGTTACCACGCGCACCTTATTGGAGGCCGTCGGGACAAATCGCCCCGCAAGCCCTGAGCATCGAGGCGGTGAAGGCGGCCGTTCATGAAAAAATGCCGTTGCATGGCTGGACGCCCATTCGCGCGCCACCGGCGGCTATCTGTGCGCCAGTGATCTGCAAGACTACCGGGCCCAGTGGGTCGAGCCGATCAAGGTCAGCCCTGCAAAACCGCGGTGAAGAATTCAGTCTTGATCCAGGTCACGCCAGTTGCCTGGCACCCGGCAAAACGACCTTCCACACCATCATCCCCGGGTTTCTCAGCAAGGACGGTGAAGCGCTGGGGCCTTTCGGCGTGATGGGTGGCTACATGCAGCCCCAGGGGCATGTGCAGATGGTCATGAACCTGGTGGATTTCGGGCTTAACCCGCAAGCGGCCCTGGACGCCCCGCGCTGGCAGTGGTTGGGCGAAATGTCGGCATCGAGCAGGACGCCTCGCGAGACATGGCGGCGGCACTGGCACGGCGTGGGCACGAAGTCGAGGTGGTGTGCGATCGCACGAGTTACGGGCGAGGCCAGATCATCCTGCGCGATCCTGACTCCGGTTTACTGTGTGGCGGGACCGAGCCGCGAGCGGACTCGCATATAGCCGTGTATTGATAGGCTGAGGGGGGGCGTCTTCCTTGACGCCGTCGCAGCTTAGAGATTATGCGATTGATTCTCAAGTGCTATTTGCCATTAGTTTGCCTCCTCGACAGAAGGCTTCCCTTGCCAACTAATATTGCTTGATATGATCCGCGCCATCGAATTTGCGACACATCAAGACTTCATTAGCCTGAAGCCATAAGCCAGAAAACTGGCAAAAAAAGACCCGGCAAAAGCCGGGTCAAAAACCGTGATTAGCCTGATGAGGAGATAGTCCAGGCGACCGACCTAAGGTCCCTGGGCCATCGACTGATCTCGCGATCAGTTGGTGCAATAATAATCATTCTCGTTTGCAAGTCAAACGATTTTGACTGCGCGTCGGGAAAATTCTTTCCTGTCCTTCTGTCCCAATACTCCTCCAAACTAGCCTTTCTGGCCGCCCTCCAGGGAGCGGTTCACCATGGCCTTTGCCATATCGATCATGTGCACGGTCGAGAGCGCCAGGTCCCGATGTGCCCCGTGCAAGTGATTGGCTGACTCGTAGGCGGTGGCGGCAGCGCACCGTAGCAGTCCCGAAGCATGCACCAGGGCTTCCTCGATGCTGATGTTGCGGTTTACGTCGAAGAGACGCTCCTGTGACGGCTCCTCTGAAACAGCTGGTTTCAAGTAGTAATCCAGTGCTCGCTGTGCGGCGGCAGATCCCTGGGGTGAGTGGAGGGAGGTATCGATGTGCATGTCGGGCAAGTCGTTGCTGGGCAGGTTCATGGTCAAGGCGAACTCCGTGATAAATTCAGATCCGTTCATTCATCCTAATACGTTATGTATTTATGACAATTTTATTAATACTACATTTTGTGTTTTGTCGGGCGAGTCGCGCCACGTATCGTGCCGCACATGGATAAATGGATAGCCTTGGTCAAGGCCAAGATGAGTGAACTCAAGATCACTCAGGAAATACTCGCCGACCGCCTCGGGATGTCCCAGGGGGGCATCGGTCATTGGCTGACAAAACGCCGTCAGCCCGGCATCGACGACATGAATCGTGTGCTGCAGGCCCTGGGCCTGGATTTTCTCGAAGTGACGCTGGTGATTCGCGAACCTGGGCAGGAACAGGACGATGAGGTCTGCCTGACGCAAAAGTACAACCCGTACTTTCGCTACCCGGTCAGTGACTGGCGGGACACCGTGCGGGTGCGCGATGGCGAGCGGGCGCCGTACCGTTTCGAACTGTCTGACTACCACGCTCGAGGCGCGGCGTTCTGGCTGACGGTGGTTGGCGATGCCATGACCGCTCCCAGCGGCCCCAGCGTTGCCGAGGGTATGTTGATCCTGGTGGACCCGGATGTGGACGCGGTGCCGGGCAAGCTGGTGATCGCGCAATGGCCCGACAGCAGCGAGGCGATTTTTCGTAAATTGAGCGAAGAGGGCGGGCAGCGTTACCTGGTCCCGCTCAATCCGACCTACCCGAAAAGCCTGTTCACCGACGAGTGCCGAATCATCGGCGTGGTGGTCCAGGCAACCGTGAAGTTCTAGCCAGGCCGGCCCGCGTCATGCGCAGGGCCGGCCTGCCTGTCAGGCTTCTTCCAGTTCGACCAGCGCACTGCCTTCGCTGACCATCTCGCCTTCCTGGCAATACAGCGCCTTGATCACGCCGGCGTGGGGTGCGCGGATGCTGTGCTCCATCTTCATGGCCTCCAGCACCACCAGTTGCGCCCCGGCCTCGACCGATTGCCCGGCCTCTACCAGCACGCGTACGATGCTGCCATTCATGGGGGCGGTGAGCCCGCCGTGATGGGCGTGACTGGCTTCAACGGCGGTGATCGGGTCGTAGGTCTCGATGCGGCGCAGTTCGCCTTCCCATTGCAGGTAGACAAAGTCGCCACGGCGGATCGCCCGGTGCTGGCGACGTACGCCTTCGTGCTCGGTCAGCAACTGCTCGCCCTTGAGTCGGGCGCTGTGGGATTGGGGGTTGCCCAGCGTCAACGCGCGATCCTGGCCCTCGCAACTCAGGTGCAGGGTGATTTGCGCGGGCAAACCGGCGCGCATACCGTTGCCAATAGCCCATGGCGAGCTTGGGTCATCGCTGCGCGATGGGCTGTGCAGGCTCTGGGCGAATGCCTGGGCGGCGGCTTGCCAGAACGCGTCGCTGAGTGCCGCAGGTTGTGGCAATAGCTGTTCCTGGTAACGGGGGATGAACCCGGTATCGAGTTCGGCCTGGGCAAACGCCGGATGGCCGATGATTCGCCGCAGGAAGTTGATGTTGGTCTTGAGCCCGCCAATCGCGAATTCGTCGAGCATGGCCAGCAGTCGCAAGCGCGCCTGCTCACGGTCCTCACCCCAGGCAATCAGCTTGCCGAGCATCGGGTCGTAGAACGGCGAAATCTCATCGCCTTCTTCAACGCCGCTGTCCACCCGGCGACCCGCACCTGGCGCGGATTCGCGATACAGTTCCAGGCGACCGGTAGCGGGCAAAAAGTCGTTGGCCGGATCTTCGGCGTATAAGCGCACTTCAATCGCGTGACCGTTCAGCGGCACCTGGTCCTGGGTCATCGGCAAGGCTTCGCCGCGGGCCACACGAATCTGCCAGGCCACCAGGTCGAGGCCGGTGATGGCTTCGGTTACCGGGTGTTCGACCTGCAGGCGGGTGTTCATCTCCATGAAGAAAAACTCGCCGCGCGCATCCAGCAGGAATTCCACCGTGCCAGCACCGACGTAACCGATGGCCTGTGCCGAACGCACGGCCGCTTCGCCCATGGCGCGGCGCAGTTCCGGGCTCAGGCCGGGCGCCGGCGCTTCTTCGACGACTTTCTGGTGCCGACGCTGAATCGAGCAGTCCCGTTCGTTGAGATACAGGCAGTTGCCGTGTTGATCGGCGAATACCTGGATTTCAACGTGACGGGGTTTGAGCAGGTACTTCTCCACCAGCATCCGCGAATCGCCGAACGACGATTGAGCTTCGCGTTGCGCCGAGGCCAGGGCTTCGGCCAGTTGGCTGACGTCCTCGACCACTTTCATGCCCTTGCCGCCGCCACCGGCCGTGGCTTTGAGCAGCACCGGGTAGCCGATACGTTCGCAGGCATCGCGGAAGGTCTCGAGGTCCTGGGCTTCACCGTGATAGCCCGGTACCAACGGCACGCCGGCGGTTTCCATCAAGGCCTTGGCCGCGGATTTGCTGCCCATGGCGTCGATGGCCGAGGCGGGCGGGCCGAGGAAGATCAGGCCAGCGGCTTCGATGGCGCGGGCGAACCCGGCATTCTCGGAGAGGAAACCGTAGCCGGGATGGATCGCCTGGGCACCGCTGGCCTTGGCGGCAGCAATCAACTTGTCGATTTGCAGGTAACTGTCGGCGGCCTTGCTGCCGCCGAGGTCGACACGGATATCGGCTTCACGGCTGTGTCGGGCATCGCGGTCGGTGGCGCTGTGCACAGCCACGGTGGTCAGGCCCAAGGCTTTGGCAGTGCGCATTACCCGACAGGCGATTTCGCCGCGGTTGGCCACCAACAGGGTAGTGAGGACGGGTGCGCTCATCAACGCGGCTCCTTGGTGGTGGTTGCGGCTTGCCAGCTCGGCGGACGTTTTTGCAGAAAGGCGCGCAGGCCTTCCTGGCCTTCCGGGCTGACGCGAATGCGGGCAATGGCGTTCTCGGTGTAGCGACGCAGGGACGGCGTCAGCGTGCCGTCGCCGACTTCACGCAGCAGCTCCTTGCTGGCGCGCATGGCCGCCGGGCTGTTGAGCAGCAGATTGTCGATCCACTGTTCGATTTTCTGTTCCAGCTCGGCTGACGGGTAACTCTCCGACAACAGGCCGAGCTCCCGTGCCCGCTGCCCGCCGAAGCGCTCGGCGGTCAAGGCATAGCGTCGGGTGGCGCGCTCACCCATGGCTTGTACCACGAACGGGCTGATCACGGCCGGTGCCAGGCCGATACGCACTTCCGACAGACAGAACTGCGCGTCATCGGCGCCGATGGCCATGTCACAGCAACTGATCAGCCCCAGGGCGCCGCCAAACGCCGCGCCTTGCACCACGGCCAGGGTCGGGATTTTCAGCTTGGCGAGGTTGTACATCAACTCTGCCAGCTCGCGGGCGTCGTCGAGGTTGGTGGCGTAATCGAGCTCAGCCGATTGCTGCATCCAGGCCAGATCGGCCCCCGCGCTGAAGTGTTTGCCGCGACCACGCACCAGCAGGAAACGCAGGTTGGCATCGCTGGCCACCTTGTCCAGGGCGAGGATCAGTTCGCGGATCATTTCGGCGTTGAAGGCGTTGTTCTTTTCTTCACGACTGAGCCACAGCGTGGCAAAGCCACGGGGGTCGGTCAGCAGTTCGAGGGTGTTGAAGTCGCTCATATTCATCCGTCTCCACGGTCTTTTTGGGAGCGGGCTTGCTCACGATTGGTGGCGATTGCTGCGCAATCGAACGGGGATAAATCCCCTCGCCACAAAAGCCCGTTCCTACAAAAAAATCACATCCGGAACACGCCGAAGCGGCTCGGTTCGATTGGCGCGTTCAACGACGCGGACAAGGCCAGTGCCAGGACATCGCGGGTCTGGGCCGGGTCGATGACGCCGTCATCCCACAGGCGAGCGCTGGAATAGTAGGGGTGGCCCTGTTCTTCGTACTGGTCGAGGATCGGTTGCTTGATCTCGGCTTCCTGCTCGGCGCTGAAACCATGACCACCACGCTCGGCCTGCTCGCGCTTGACCTGCACCAACACGCCGGCTGCCTGTTCGGCACCCATCACGCCGATGCGCGCGTTCGGCCACATCCAGAGGAAACGTGGATCGTAGGCCCGACCACACATGCCGTAGTTACCGGCGCCGAAGCTGCCGCCGATGATCACGGTGAACTTCGGCACCTTGGCGCAGGCCACGGCGGTCACCAGTTTTGCGCCGTGCTTGGCGATGCCGCCGGCTTCGTATTTCTGGCCGACCATGAAGCCGGTGATGTTCTGCAGGAACAGCAGCGGGATGCCGCGCTGGCAAGCCAGCTCGATGAAGTGCGCGCCTTTCTGTGCAGCTTCGGCAAAGAGAATGCCGTTGTTGGCGAGGATGGCGATCGGGTAACCATGCAGGTAGGCAAAACCGCATACCAGCGTGGTTCCGAACAGCGCTTTGAATTCGTCGAACACCGAACCGTCCACCAGCCGTGCAATCACTTCACGCACGTCGAACGGTTGCTTGGCGTCCGACGGGACCACGCCGTACAGTTCGTCGCTGGCGTAGAGCGGGGCGATCGGTGCGCGTTGCTGCACTTCGCCGAGTTTGCACCAGTTGAGGTTGGCAACGCTGCGGCGGGCGATGGCCAGGGCATGTTCGTCGCTTTCGGCGTAATGGTCGGCCACACCGGAGATCTTGCAGTGCACATCGGCCCCGCCCAGGTCTTCGGCGCTGACCACTTCGCCCGTGGCGGCTTTGACCAGCGGTGGGCCGGCGAGGAAGATGGTTGCTTGCTCGCGCACCATGATGGCCTCGTCGGCCATGGCCGGCACATAGGCACCGCCCGCGGTGCAGGAGCCCATGACCACGGCAATCTGTGGGATGCCCTGGGCGCTCATGTTGGCCTGGTTGAAGAAGATCCGCCCGAAGTGCTCACGGTCTGGAAACACTTCATCCTGGCGCGGCAGGTTGGCGCCGCCGGAATCCACCAGGTAGATGCACGGCAGGCGATTCTGCTGGGCGATCGTCTGGGCGCGCAGGTGCTTTTTCACTGTTAGCGGGTAGTACGAGCCACCTTTTACCGTGGCATCGTTGGCGACGATCATGCATTCGACGCCTTCCACGCGGCCGATCCCGGCAATCACGCCAGCGGCGGGAACGTCTTCGCCGTACACCTCGTAGGCCGCCAACTGGCTGATTTCCAGGAACGGCGAACCCGGGTCGAGCAGGCGGTTGATGCGCTCGCGCGGCAGCAGCTTGCCCCGGGAGGTGTGGCGTTCTTGCGCTTTCGGGCCGCCACCTTGTGCCACCTGGGCAAGCAGGGTGTGCAAGGCATCGACCTGTTTGAGCATCGCCGCGCTGTTGGTCGCGAACTCCGCCGAACGGGGGTTGAGCTGGGTATGCAGGATAGCCATGGACAGCTCCGTTTAGCGGGTTTCGTTGAACAGTTCGCGGCCGATCAGCATGCGGCGGATCTCACTGGTACCCGCGCCGATTTCGTACAGCTTGGCGTCACGCAGCAGGCGACCGGCCGGGAATTCGTTGATATAGCCGTTGCCTCCGAGAATCTGGATCGCGTCGAGGGCCATTTGCGTGGCGCGCTCGGCGCTGTAGAGGATCACGCCGGCGGCGTCCTTGCGGGTGGTTTCGCCACGCTCGCAGGCCTGGGCGACGGCATAAAGATAGGCGCGACTGGCGTTGAGCTGGGTGTACATGTCGGCAACCTTGCCCTGGATCAGTTGGAACTCGCCGATGCTCTGGCCGAACTGCTTGCGGTCGTGGATGTACGGCACGATCAGGTCCATGCAGGCCTGCATGATCCCGGTCGGGCCGCCTGAAAGCACGACGCGTTCGTAGTCGAGGCCGCTCATCAGCACCTTCACGCCGCCGTTAAGTACGCCGAGGATGTTTTCTTCCGGCACTTCGACGTCATCGAAGAACAGCTCGCAGGTGTTGGAGCCGCGCATGCCGAGCTTGTCAAACTTGTTGCTGCGGCTGAAGCCTTTCCAGTCGCGCTCGACGATGAAGGCGGTGATGCCGTGAGGGCCTTTTTCCAGGTCGGTCTTGGCGTAGATCACGTAGGTGTTGGCGTCCGGACCGTTGGTGATCCAGGTCTTGCTGCCGTTGAGCACGTAGTGATCGCCGCGCTTGTCGGCACGCAGCTTCATCGAGACCACGTCGGAACCGGCGTTCGGCTCACTCATGGCCAGGGCGCCGATGTGTTCGCCGCTGATCAGTTTGGGCAGGTACTTGGATTTCTGTTCGTGGTTGCCATTGCGGTTGATCTGGTTGACGCAGAGGTTGGAATGCGCGCCGTACGACAGGGCTACAGAGGCCGAGCCGCGGCTGATTTCTTCCATCGCAACCACGTGCGCCAGGTAGCCCAGGCCGGCACCGCCGTACTCTTCCGGCACGGTAATGCCCAGCAGGCCCATGTCGCCGAATTTACGCCACAGGTCAGCGGGGAACAGGTTGTCGATGTCGATCTGAGCGGCGCGCGGGGCGATCTCCTTGGCGACGAAGGACTGGACCTGATCGCGCAGCATGTCGATGGTTTCACCGAGGGCAAAGTTCAGGGATGGGTAGCTCATGGGTCACCTTTTGGCTTTTTTGTTGGGCGGGGAGGGCAGTGCTTTGGCTCTCACCTTTACGTTAACGTAAACCTGTGACGAATGGCTGTCAATCGCCCTTTACGTTAACGTCAACTTGAGCGAGAGTAGAGGCAGGTTCCTGTAGGAGCAGCCGGTCGACGCTCGAATGCTCGCGATGAACGCAAGGCTGAAGCGTTTATTCAGAAAGCACGCGTTATTGTTGACGACTTTCGCGAGCATTCGAGCGTCGACCGGCTGCTCCTACAGGTATCCGTCGGTAGCCCATCAATAAAGACAATAGGGGTCGTCATGGATCAACCCAGTGCAAGCCCGCAACGCAGTTACACCCGTGGTTCCCAGGACAAAGCCTTGCTGGCGATGACCATCGGCCAGGCGTTCGACAACACCGTGGCAAAGTACCCCGACGGGGAAGCGCTGGTCGTGCGCCATCAACAGCTGCGCTACACCTGGCGACAATTGGCCGATGCGGTGGACCTGCATGCCCGGGCGTTATTGGCGCTGGGCCTGCAGGCCGGCGACCGCCTCGGCATCTGGGCGCCTAACTGTGCCCAGTGGTGCATTACACAGGTGGCCACCGCGAAAATTGGCGTGATCCTGGTCAACATCAACCCAGCCTATCGCAGTTCCGAACTCGAATACGTGTTGAAGCAGTCCGGTTGCCAATGGCTGGTCAGCGCCGGGGCTTTCAAGACCTCCGATTATCACGCCATGCTGCAGGGCCTGGTGCCGGAGCTGGCGGAGCAAGTCGTCGGCCAATTGCACAGTGAACGCCTGCCGGAACTGCGCGGTGTGATCAGCGTCGACGCGCAGCCGCCGAAGGGTTTCCTGCCCTGGTCGCAACTGACCGGGCTGGCGGACAGCGTATCGGTCGAGCAATTGCATGAACGCCAAGACAGCTTGCACTTCGATCAGGCGGTGAACATCCAGTACACCTCCGGTACGACCGGCTTCCCCAAGGGCGCGACCCTCAGCCACTACAACATTCTCAATAATGGCTATATGGTCGGCGAAAGCCTGGGCCTGAGCGCCGTCGACCGGCTGGTGATCCCGGTGCCGTTGTACCACTGCTTCGGCATGGTCATGGGCAACCTCGGTTGCATCACCCATGGCAGCACCATGATTTACCCCAACGACGCGTTCGACCCGCTGCTGACCCTGCGCACTGTCGCCGAAGAAAAAGCCACCGCGCTCTACGGTGTGCCAACCATGTTCATCGCCATGCTCGACCAGCCACAACGCGCCGAATTCGACCTGTCGAGCCTGCGCACCGGGATCATGGCCGGGGCGACCTGCCCTATCGAGGTCATGCGCCGGGTGATCAATGAAATGCACATGAGCGAAGTGCAGATTGCCTATGGCATGACGGAAACCAGCCCGGTGTCCTTGCAGACAGGTCCCTCGGACGACCTCGAGTTGCGTGTGACCACTGTCGGCCGTACCCAGCCACAGCTGGAAAGCAAGATCATCGACGAAGCGGGCAATCTGGTGCCCCGTGGCACCATCGGTGAGCTCTGTACTCGCGGCTACAGTGTGATGCTCGGCTACTGGAACAACCCGCAAGGTACGGCGGAAGCCATCGACCAGGCCGGCTGGATGCACACCGGTGACCTGGCAAGCATGAATGAAGAGGGGTACGTGTGCATCGCCGGGCGCAACAAGGACATGATCATTCGTGGTGGCGAGAACATTTATCCGCGCGAGCTGGAAGAGTTCTTCTTCACCCACCCGGCGGTGGCCGATGTGCAGGTGATCGGCATTCCTTGTTCGCGTTATGGCGAAGAGATCGTTGCCTGGATCAAGTTCCACCCCGGCCATAGTGCCACCGAGCAGGAGCTGCAAGCCTGGTGCAAGGAGCGCATCGCGCACTTCAAGACACCGCGGTACTTCAAGTTCGTGGACGAGTTTCCAATGACCGTGACCGGCAAGATCCAGAAATTCCGCATGCGCGAGATCAGCATCGAGGAGCTGCGTAGCAAGCAGGGCTGATGATTAACCTGTAGGAGCGAGCATGCTCGCTCCTACAAGGGGCGGTGAAATCGTGAATGCCAGACAGCACAAAGGGGAGCCGAAGCTCCCCTTTAATTTTCGTTGCGCGTGCTCTTTTTTTATTATTGAGGGGCGGTTTGTTTTTGTTTTTGGTAACCGTGGCCCTTTACCGCTGTTTTTGTCGATCCCCATCCGGGATCAAGAGCAAACGTATTTTTTTGAGCGCTGATCTACTTTTTCGCTTAGCGATCCAACCAGTTCGGGAGCTACCTGAAGGTAGTTTTATTGTTCTCTGCCCGGTTGCGGGTAACTTCGAAAAGCACCCTGAAAAGCACATCCTCTCCAAAAAAATCTGTTAGCTGCGTCTCTGCCGTGTTGTTTTTGTTATGTCAGAGTCGTTACGTCTTGTTTTTATTGGGTTTGCCGCAATTTTTTTATTCTTGTTATGCGATAGATATAGCAGAAGCCGTGCCAACTTTTAAAAATCCTTTAAAAACAGCAACTTAGGTTTTTCTAGGGTTTTCGGCCTCAGGGAAAACCCTACATTTTGTTTCCGTGTTACTCGCTTGTGCCCACGCTTTCGTGTCTGCGGTAACACCTCGACACACCCGCACACTTACTGTGCGCTGCGCGCCTTCGCCACACGGGAGCCGGTGGGGCGCCCCAGCACGGTACAAATTTGCTGGCCCGCCTGGATCAGCGCATCCAGGTCGATTCCGGTTTCGATCCCGAGGCCGTTAAGCAGGTAAACCACGTCCTCGGTGGCGACGTTGCCGCTGGCGCCCTTGGCATATGGGCAGCCACCGAGGCCAGCGATGGAGCTGTCGAACACCGAGATGCCTTCCAGCAGGCTGGCGTAGATATTGGCCATGGCCTGGCCGTAGGTGTCGTGGAAGTGCCCGGCCAGTTTGTCCCGTGGCACATCGGCCGACACCACGTCGAACATCTTGCGCGTGGCGCCCGCGGTGCCGGTGCCGATGGTGTCGCCCAGCGACACCTCGTAACAGCCCATGGCATAGAGCTCCCGTGCGACCCGTGCAACTTGCTCGGGTGCGACGTCACCTTCATAGGGGCAGCCCAGCACGCAGGACACGTAGCCGCGCACGCTGACGCCATGCTGCTTGGCGGCCTCCATGATGGGGACGAATCGCTCCAGGCTTTCACTGATCGAGCAGTTGATGTTGCGCTGGGAAAACGCTTCCGACGCCGCGGCGAACACCGCGACTTCCTTGACCCCGCAGGCAAGGGCATCTTCAAAGCCGCGCAGGTTGGGGGCGAGAGCGCCATAGGTCACGCCGGGTTTACGCTGGATCTGCGCGAACACCTCGGCGGAACCCGCCATCTGCGGCACCCACTTGGGCGAGACGAAACTGCCGACTTCTATATAGCCAAGGCCCGCCGCCGTCAGTGCGTCGACCAACTGCACCTTGTCGGCAACGCTGATGGGTTGGGCTTCGTTTTGCAAACCGTCGCGAGGGCCGACTTCGACAATGCGTACGTGGGTAGGTAGGGACATAAGAATCACCTGAAGTATTGGGTGAGCGGTGAGCTAATGTGGGAGCGGGCTTGCTCGCGAATACGTCAGTTCAGCCCACATCAATGTTGAATGACAAATCGCATTCGCGAGCAAGCCCGCTCCCACATTCGATTTGTGTGGATCTATTGAACCGATTCCTGATTCTTGAGGGTTTGTTCTAGCGCCTGCACACAGCGCTCTTCAGCCGTATCAAGCTCCAGCTTCATCTGCTCGATATCCAGCATCTGCTGTTCCAACTGTTCTCGACGCTCGGTGATTTTCGCCAGCATGCTGTGCAGTTGCTTGGTGTTACCGCTGGAAGGATCGTAGAGCTCGATCAGCTCGCGGCACTCGGCCAGGGAAAAGCCGATACGCTTGCCCCGCAGGATCAACTTCAGGCTGACCTTGTCGCGGGGTGAGTAGATGCGTTCCTGGCCACGTCGCTCGGGGCTGAGCAAACCTTGTTCTTCATAGAAGCGAATGGCCCGGGTGGTGATGTCGAGCTCACGGGCGAGGTCGGAAATGCTGTAGGTCTGGCTGCTCATGGGCGCGCTCGCAAAAGGTCATGGCGCTAAGCTAATGGCAGGTTGACGTTTACGTCAAGGGGCAGGGTTTTCCAGTGTCCTTGCTGGCCCCATCGCGAGCAGGCTCGCTCCCACAGGGGATCGCTGGCTGACACAAATTATTGTGTTCACTGGAGATCCAATGTGGGAGCGAGCCTGCTCGCGAAGAAGACGCTGCGGTCCAGCGTCCTACACCTTCTCCAGCTTGCGCTCCTGCGCCGTCACCTGCTGGCACAACTCGATCATCTGCTCGCGCATCCAGCGGTTCGCCGGGTCCTGGTCAGTGCTTTCGTGCCAGTAAAGGTGGGTTTCCACCGGGGGCACATCGTTGACCGGCAGATAAAAGGCGTGCAAATCGTTGCGGCGCGCGAAGCGTTCCGGCACGGTCATGACCATGTCGGTCTGCTGCAGCACCTGCGAGGCCATCAGGTAATGCTGGGAGCGCAGGGCGATCTTGCGCTGGATGCCCATTTTGCCGAGGGCCAGGTCGACATAACCCAGGCCGCTGCGACGGCTGGAAATGTGGATGTGGGTCAGTCCCAGGTAATCATCGAGGGTGAATTTTTCCTTGCCCGCCAGCGGGTGCCCTTTGCGCATGGCGCACACGTAGCGATCCTCCATCAACTTGACGTGACGCACCTGCGGGTCGGTGTTGAGCGGTGCATCCACGGCGAAGTCGAGTCGGCCCGCGGCCAGTTCCTTGGTGGTCTCGCGGCGCTTGGACAAAAAGCTTTCGATGATGACCGTCGGCGCAAGGCGGCGCAGGCGCTGGAACAGCGGTGGCAGGATCACGGCTTCAGTGAGGTCGGTCATGCTGATGCGGTAGGTCTTGACCGCCTGCAATGGATTGAAGATGCGGCTTTCCTGTACCGAAACGCGCAGCAGTGACAGCGCGTTGCGCACCGGGCCGATAATGTTTTGCGCCATGGGTGTTGGCACCATGCCTTGGGCGGTGCGCACGAACAATGGATCGTTGAAGGTCTCGCGCAGCCGGGCCAGCGCGTTGGACACCGCAGGTTGGGTAATCCCGACGATCTGGCCAGCACGGGTCAGGTTGGCTTCGGTGTAGATCGCGTCGAAGACGATAAAAAGGTTGAGGTCGACCTTGCTCAGATTCATTTACGCGGCTCTCTTATTGTGTGGACGGTAGCCTTGGCTATCAGTCGATCATATATCGGTGATGAATGTTTATACACGCCGAGAATAGGCTAGGTAAATTTTCATGGCTGTTCTAGCATCGATTGCATGACCTAAACAACCTCCCGCAAGAAGGTAGCTGCCCATGGATTTCGCTTATTCGCCCAAGGTGCAAGAACTGCGTGAGCGCGTGACCGCGTTCATGGACACCTATGTCTATCCCGCCGAAGCGGTATTCGAGCGTCAGGTCGCCGAGGGCGACCGCTGGCAGCCGACCGCGATCATGGAAGAACTTAAACTCAAGGCAAAGGCTCAAGGCCTGTGGAATTTGTTTCTGCCTGAGTCCGAGCTCGGCGCTGGCCTGACCAACCTTGAATACGCTCCGCTGGCGGAAATCATGGGGCGTTCGCTGCTGGGGCCTGAGCCGTTCAACTGCTCGGCGCCAGACACTGGCAACATGGAAGTACTGGTGCGCTACGCCAACGAAGAACAGAAACAACGCTGGCTCGAACCCTTGTTGCGCGGTGAGATTCGCTCAGCGTTCGCCATGACCGAACCAGACGTTGCGTCCTCCGACGCCACCAACATGGCCGCCCGTGCCGAGCGCCAGGGTGACGAGTGGGTCATCAACGGCAAGAAATGGTGGACCTCCGGCGCGTGCGATCCGCGTTGCAAGATCCTGATCTTCATGGGCCTGAGCAACCCCGACGCACCGCGCCATGCGCAGCACTCGATGATTCTGGTTCCGGTGGACACCCCTGGCGTGAAGATCGTGCGTCCGTTGCCCGTGTTCGGCTATGACGATGCACCTCACGGCCATGCTGAAGTGCTGTTTGAAAATGTCCGGGTGCCGTACGAAAACGTCCTGTTGGGTGAAGGGCGCGGCTTCGAAATTGCCCAGGGTCGTCTTGGCCCGGGCCGGATTCACCACTGCATGCGTTCTATCGGCATGGCGGAGCGTGCGCTGGAGCTGATGTGCAAACGCTCGGTGAACCGTACCGCGTTCGGCAAACCCCTGGCGCGCCTTGGCGGCAACATCGACAAGATCGCCGATTCGCGGATGGAGATCGACATGGCTCGCCTGCTGACGCTCAAGGCGGCGTACATGATGGACACCGTCGGCAACAAAGTGGCGAAGAGTGAAATCGCGCAGATCAAAGTAGTGGCGCCAAACGTGGCCTTGCGCGTGATCGACCGGGCTATCCAGATCCATGGCGGGGCAGGGGTGTCCAACGATTTCCCGCTGGCCTATATGTATGCCATGCAACGCACCCTGCGCCTGGCGGATGGTCCGGATGAAGTGCACCGCGCGGCCATCGGCAAGTTCGAGATCGGCAAGTACGTGCCCAAGGAAATGTTGCGCAGCAGTCACTAGGACGGCATCTGAAGCGGGCCCGGTTCGGGCCCGCACTCAATCCACGCTGGGCAGCCCGTAGAACGCCCGCGCGCATGCCGTACTGTGGGCGGCCAGGTCTTCCTGGCTTTCCCCGCGGTGCAAGGCCACCTCACGCAAGACTTCCGTCAGATACGCCGGCTCGTTGCGACCGTTTTTCGGTTTGGGGCGAAGACTGCGCGGTAACAGGTATGGCGCATCGCTCTCCAGCATCAACCGCCCACGCGTGATCTCCTTGACCAGCGGGTGCAAATGCGTACCCCGGCGCTCATCGCAAATCCAGCCGGTGATGCCGATGTGCAAATCCATGTCCAGGTAACTGAACAGGGCTTTCTTTTCGCCGGTGAAGCAATGCACCACGGCGGCCGGCAATTGATCGCGGTAGTCGCGCAGGATCTCCAGCAGCCGCTGGCTCGCATCGCGTTCGTGCAGGAACACTGGCATTTGCAGTTCTACCGCCAGCGCCAGGTGTTCTTCGAGGACTTTCTCCTGTTGTGCGCGCGGTGAAAAATCGCGGTTGAAATCCAGGCCGCATTCACCGATCGCCACGATGTTCGCTTCCTTCAGCAGGCTGCGCAGGCGACGCGCGCTGTCGGCATTCCAGTCGCTGGCCGCGTGGGGATGAACGCCGGCGGTGGCGAACAGCCGTTGCGCTGTTTCGTCCAGTTGCAGGCACAACTCCAGTGCCTGCTCACTGCCCTCGACACTGGTGCCGGTGAGCACCAATTGGCAGACCCCGGCGGCATAGGCGCGGTCCAGTACAGCCTGGTGCTTGTCGGCAAAACTGGGGTTGGTCAGGTTGACGCCGATATCGATGAGTTGCATGGTGCTACCTCGGGCCCAGGGCCGCAAAGCATACCAGAGCCCGGGATTTATAAGAAAAGCCAAGAACTACAACAGGTTATCGCTGTCTCTTAATGCCGCGAAGAAGTCTGGGTGGTGGCACGGCCATCATTAAGCCAGTCTTTCGCGCGTTGCCAGCGCTTCAGGGCGCTCTGTTTCTGTCGCTTGATTGCGTGAAGCCATTCATGCAGTCGACCTGAATTCTTTGCGGAGAGTGGATGATTCGTCCCTCGGTTTTGCTACTGCTGTGTTGCTCGCTGCTGCTGCCGATGTCGGCGGTTGCGCGTCTGCCCGGGCCGCTGCAAGCCGTACCGGCGACCAAGGTGCGTGACCTGACGGACATCCGCAGCAGCCGTGTGCTGCGCGTGCTGGTCAACCAGAGCCGTAACAGCTCCGGCGAAGTCCAGGGCCAGGCCATCGGCGTCGAATACCATCGCTTGCGTGCTTTCGAGCAATACCTCAACGGTCACGCCCGCGACGGCCAGGAAATCACCCTCAAGATCATTCCCAGAGCCAAGGATCAACTGCTCGGCGCATTGCAGCGTGGGGAGGGCGACCTTGTGGCTCCCGGCGAGTTGCTGGACTTGCAGCCAGGCTTCGCCGTCAGCAGCAGTGAGCCGGTGGCCAGTAACATCCCGTTGGTGCTGGTGGGGATCAAGGGCGAACGTCGCTATACCCGTCTTGAACAACTGTCGGGTAAAACCCTGGCGTTGCCCAACGGCAGCGCCGCCGGTGACGCCATCAACCAGATCAATCAGAAGTTGGCGCTGCACAAATTGCCGCCGGTCAAGATCGAGTGGGTCGACCCGAGCCTGGCGGTCGAGGATGTGCTGGAGATGGTCCAGGGCGGGATATTTCACCTGACCATCGTCGAGCAACCAATCGCCGAGCGCTGGGGCAAGATCCTGCCGAAATTGCGGGTCGATCGCCAGGTGCTCATCAGCGATCCAGGCGAAGAGTTCTGGTTCGTGCGCCGCGATGCGTCAATGCTGCGCGCCAGCATCGATCGTTTCCTGGCAGGCTATAAAAAGCCGTCGGACCAGGATGCCGCGTTCCTGCGGATCTATCGACGCCAGTACCAGGTCCACTATCCCCTGGCCAAGGCTGACCGCCAGCGCCTGGAAAAGCTGCGGCCGGTGTTGCAGAAACATGCAAGCGCCCAGGACATGGACTGGCTGAACCTGGCGGCGCTGGCGTTCAAGGAGTCCGGCCTGCAGCCTTCGGCACGCAGTGGCGGTGCGCCAACCGGCCTGATGCAGATCACACCGTCAGCGGCGCAGCGGGTGGGCGTCAGCAACATCCATGAACTCGATGCCAATGTGCAGGCCGGGGCCAAGTACCTGGCGATGATCCGCCGCAAGTTCTTTGCCAGTCCCAAGCTCAATGAGCGCGAGCGCATGGCCTTTGTGCTGGCGGCCTACAACATCGGCCCGGAGCGGGTGCAAGGGATGCGCGCGGAAGCCAGGCGTCGCGGGTTGAACCCCAACCAGTGGTTTTTCCAGGTGGAGCGCATCGCCATGGAGCAGGTGGGAATGGGACCTGTCAGCTATGTTAATAGCGTGAACAAGTATTACCTGGCGTTCGATCGGGAGCGGGAGTCGTTGGAGCCCCAGGGGCAAAAAGTTGCCCTTCGTAAATGATCGAATAAACTGATTGTTATGGCGGATTATTTGCGCTTTTAACATGAGATTTACTGATTAATATAGCGGCCAACCAACACACACTCTTTAGGGATGACACAGCATGAGCACACTGATCAACAAGGTACTGTTTACCCGCGCTGGCTACGGCCTGACCGTTTTGCGGATTGTCGTCGGCATCATCTTCGCCGCCCACGGTTCGCAAAAACTCTTCGGGGCATTGGGTGGCTATGGCCTGGCGGGCACCGCGCAGTACATGGAAAGCATCGGCCTGACACCGGGCTACCTGATGGCGACGCTGGCGGGCGGTACCGAGTTCTTCGGCGGCCTGGCATTGATCATCGGCTTGCTGGTACGTCCGGCAGCATTGGGCCTGACCTTCCTTTCACTGGTGGCGATCTTTACGGTTCATATCAGCAACGGCCTGTTCATGGCCAACAACGGCTATGAATTCGCCCTGGCGTTGCTCGGTGGCAGCATTGCGGTACTGATCGAAGGGGCTGGCAAACTGTCGGCGGACCGCGCCATCGCTGGGTAACGGCTTTGTGAGCAGATAAAAAAATGCCCGTATCAGCAGATACGGGCATTTTTTTTGGGCGCATCAGAACCCGAGTTTGTCGCGCAATCCGTAGTACCACGCACCCAGCGCAGCAAACGGGGTGCGCAACAGTTGTCCCCCCGGGAACGGATAGTGGGGCAGGTCGGCAAAGGCGTCGAAACGTTCCGCCTGACCGCGCAATGCCTCGGCCAGGACCTTGCCCGCCAGGTGCGTGTAGGTGACGCCGTGGCCGCTGCAGCCCTGGGAGTAATAAATGTTGTCGCCCAGTCTTCCGACCTGAGGAAGACGCGACAGGGTGAGCAGGAAATTTCCGGTCCAGGCGTAGTCGATTTTCACATCCTTGAGCTGCGGGAACGCCTTGAGCATCTTCGGACGTATGATTGCTTCGATGTTCGCCGGGTCCCGTGCGCCATACACCACGCCGCCGCCGAAAATCAGGCGCTTGTCGCCGCTGAGGCGGTAATAGTCGAGCAGGTAGTTGCAGTCTTCGACGCAATAGTCCTGGGGCAGCAGGCTTTTCGCCAACTCTTCGCCCAAGGGCTCGGTGGTAATCACCTGGGTGCCGCAAGGCATCGATTTGGCCGCCAGCTCCGGAACCAGGTTGCCCAGGTAGGCGTTGCCCGCCACGATAATGAACTTGGCCCTGACTTTGCCCTGCGGCGTGTGGACGACCGGGCTGGCTCCGCGTTCAATGCGCACTGCCGGCGACTGCTCATGAATGGTGC
Source organism: Pseudomonas sp. PSB11 (assembly GCF_014596605.1). Lineage (NCBI taxonomy): Bacteria > Pseudomonadati > Pseudomonadota > Gammaproteobacteria > Pseudomonadales > Pseudomonadaceae > Pseudomonas > Pseudomonas sp. PSB11. The sequence continues at coordinate 208,529 of NZ_NOIO01000002.1, read as the reverse complement.
CGCCCAACGACTCCACGGCCGCCGCTTCGCCCAGCGCCAGGTTGAGCGGATGGATGTGCCCGCCACTCATGTCGAGCATGCCACCGATGTATTGATCGCACGCCACGACCTCGCGAATGCGGCGCTGGTCGAGCAACTCCAACTGCGTGTGCCCGAATCGTTCCCACAAACGCTTCTGGGATTCCAGGTGGCCCATCTGTTTGGCGGTGATGGCGGCAAACACGCCGCCGTCCTTCAAATCGCATTGGATGTTGTACCTGGCCACCCGATCACGAATGATCCGCCCACCTTCGAACGCCATCTGCCCCAGCATCTGGGCCTGCCGGGGGCCGACACTGCGCTCGATCACATCGATATCGCGGCTGTAGCTGTTAACGATTTGCCCACCGTTGCGCCCCGACGCACCGAAACCCACCTTGGCCGCTTCCAGCACCGTCACCCGAAAACCGTGCTCCAGTAGGAACAACGCCGAGGACAGTCCGGTGTAACCGGCGCCGATCACGCAGACATCAGTCTCGACCTCGCCTTGCAAAGACGGGCGCGGCGGCACCGCATTGGCCGAAGCGGCGTAATAGGACTCTGGGTAAGGGGTGTTCGCCATCCTGCAGCCTCTGTTTAATAAATTTAACGATTGCGTCGATCCTACCCGAGTTGAAAAACCGCCGCCAGCCACCGGAAAATCTTCTTCATCGCAGCAAAATTAAATATTTTGCATATTCATAGGGTTAGCTCGAAAAAAGGTGTTGACACCCTCCCGGAATTCCGTAGAATGCCGCCTCACAGCAGGCACGTAGCTCAGTTGGTTAGAGCACCACCTTGACATGGTGGGGGTCGTTGGTTCGAGTCCAATCGCGCCTACCAAACAAAATCCGCTCTGCTGGGCGGTCTGGAAGGGCTCACCGAAAGGTGGGCCCTTTTTTGTTGTCCGGGATTTGAGCCGTGGTTTCAAAACTCGCACCCAAAGCGCCAAAGCCCCCCGCATTACTGATCTGCTTCAATCCCGCCAAGCCCAAATGAAAAGCAATTCGTCTCGCATTGAACTGCCTGCAACCAATTGCATCAAAGCAGGACAGGCGAGCGGACTATTCGTGGGTTCACTGAGGCGGGAGAGTGACGATGGGGAGGCGGGCGACGATCAAGTTCTTTGCGGCGTACCTGTCCATTTGCCTTTTGCTTCAATGGACGATGGTCGAAGCGTCTCCCTGGATAGCCCGCCACGTGCTGCTGCGGTGGATTTTGTAGTGGCACCTCTGCAAGTGACAGTCATCCCTTGCTACCGCGATTCAGGCGTAATATAGGCAGTGTTATCTCATCTGAAGGAGTCGCATATGATCTCCGACCAAATGAACAGACAGGCATCCGAGCACAAGGCTGTGTGGGATCAATATTTCTGCGCTGCGTTGATTGCCGAAAGCCATCTGACGGCGCCCGTCGTTGGCGCGGTCACGCATGAAGACCGGCAGAATCTGTTGATTGAAAGGGCCAAGGCGCTCGCGGACAAGATGATTGAATGCAGGAAATGACCTGAGCCCAGCCTTCGCGCTGGGCTCTTCACATCGGCGACCTGGCAATCATGGCTGGACGATTCAGGCAACCAGTTCGACTTTACCTGTCGCCAGGCGATAAATGCCCCCCACTATTTTCAGCTGGCCCTTGCTGAGCGCATCGGTCAGCAGGGGCGTGGCTTGCTTGAGGCGTTCGATCGAGTTCTTGATGTTTTGCACGGTCGCGTTTTCCACCAGGTCACCTGGACGACCGCTGACCTGCTCGACAGAGGATTTGAGTGCATCTGTCAGTGCAGGGATCTTCCCGGGGAACACCGTGTGATCCTTGACGGCTTTAACGCCAGCCTCGATGGCACCGCAGCGTTCATGGCCCAATACCAGGATCAGGGGGGCGCCGAGCACGGCCACGCCGTATTCGAGGCTTGCAAGGCCTTCGTCGGTGACGAAGTTGCCGGCCAGGCGAACGGCGAAAAGATCGCCCCGTGCGGTATCGAACGCGTATTCCGGGGCGATGCGCGAGTCAGAGCAACTCAGCACCGCCACGAAAGGATTCTGACCGGAAACCAATGCTTCTCGCTCATCCTTGAAGTCGTGGGTTTCGGAGTTACCGCTGACATAGCGTTCGTTGCCCGCCATCAACCTTTTCAGGGCCTCATCCGGACTGATGACGTTTTTGGGTTTTGGAGGGGCGGAGGTTTTCTCGGCTGCCTGGATTATTCGGCTCGGCAAGGCGCCCGCCAATAGCAGGGCACCTGCTCCCAATCCGGCAAGGCGAAGGAAACGACGACGCTCGTGGGTAGTTGCTGTTGAGTTTGAATCACATGATTCACACATGATGTTGTGTACTCAGGTCACTTCGGTGGGAATGACAGCGGTTGGCGTAGTGCCTCGAAGAGCCTCGGCACTGGAGTGTTGGAGTCTAGTAGACCTGTAACATTATGTTTTTGCGGCAAACCCCGGGTTCATGGGCTACTACTGACAGGCTGATTCAACTTCGTCCTTACAGGAGTTTCCCGATGCTGACTCACTGGTTGCTCGCAGCGATTCATCTTTTGGCGTTTGCGCTTGGATTCTGGGCTGTCCTGGTGCGTGGCACGGCTTTTCGGCGCCTGGCTGTCGGCGCAGGCGAGGCTCGTGATGTATTGATCGCAGACAACATATGGGGCATTTCTGCCCTTGTCCTGCTGGTTACCGGCGGCATGCGCGCTTTTGGCGGCTTAGAAAAAGGCACGGATTACTACCTGCACCAGCCGTTGTTTCATCTCAAGATGACGTTGTTGGTGCTTATCCTGCTACTGGAAATTGCGCCCATGGTGACGTTGATCAAATGGCGGGTTGCACGGTCGCGTGGGGCGGCTATCGATACCTGGCGTGCAACGCTATTTGCACGAATCAGCCATATCGAGGCGGTGCTGGTGTTGCTGATGATGGTGGCGGCGAGCGGGATGGCGCGGGGTTTCACATTCGGCTGACAGAAAGTGAAGGGAAAGCGCAGGCGTGTTGCGCTGGAATCTTTAGCCAGCCGTCGTTGCGGGGCGAACGGGCTGGCTACTGACTACGACAGGATTCAGGTTTGTGGCTTTTCCGGGGCGGTCAGGCCGGCCTGAATGCGCTGGTAAATTTCTTCGCGATGCACTGCGACGTCTTTGGGGGCATTGATGCCAATCCGGACTTGCTGGCCGCTTACGCCCAGGATGGTGATCGTAATGTCATCACCAATGTTTATGCTTTCACCGACTTTGCGGGTGAGTATCAGCATGGTCTTCTCCTTGATTGCTTCGTGGGGCACCTGATTCGGACAGTGCAGAGGTCGGTGTTATGTATAGATTAGTGCGAAGTCTCACGGTTTGGGTGCCTCTTTCTGACGCGCAGATACAGCATTAATTCCCAAGGTGTAACTATACAGAGGCCGTCACTATCATTCTCGTTGTTTTGCGCCCATTTTACGGCACTCGCGAAGTATTCATGAATGCTAAAATCCCCCGCTTTAAGCATTCAGAGGGAAACGCTGTGCGCAAAATGGTCTTGGCAATCGCGGTATTGGCTCTGGCGGGATGCGGTGAGGGCAAGCGCGAGGAGACACCAAAGCCGCAGCCTGCAGCGGCGGCGACGTCGGCGCAGGTGGCGGGGCCACAGTGGGATCTCGAAGTACGGGGCGAAACGCCCCAGGCCGTCAGCGATCTCAGCGGCTGGCTGATCGAGCATAGCTTCATGTCCAACGTGGTCAGGGAAAATGGCAAGACTCGCATCCTGATGGGGCCTTACAACTCCAGGGAAGAAGCCGATGCCAAACAGGCGCAGGTAAATGCCGCGCTCATCAAGGCGAAGAAACAGAACATCGAAGTGCTGGTGCTGGAGCGCCCGACGGCTCAGTGAGGGCCCAGCCGGGCGGCTAAAAAAAAGGCCTGGGGTGTTCAACCCCCAGGCCTTTTTTTACCGCTGGCGTTCAGCCGCAGGCTTTCATGTCGACCGGGCCGACGAACTCGTTGCCGCGCCCCATGACACACGCCACGCTCTGGTTGCGCTGGCGTTCCCAGGCTTGCACCGGGTAGGTCTTGTCCCATGCCTGGTACAGCTGCTGGTCCTGTTTCGACAGGCGCAAACCATATTGCTTGCTCATGTAGAAATAGGTTCGGGCGATCATGCCGCGAATGGACGGGCGGGGCATGACTTTCTTCGCCTTGAAGTCGACCTGGGTCAGGCACGACCCGTATTGGCCCGATTGCTCCGGTAGCCAGCCGAAACTGAAGTTGCTGCGGTCACCATTAACCTCGCCAATGCTGGGCACCAGGTTGTGCAGGTCGGCTTCGGCCTTTTGGTAGGTCGGGTCGTATCGCGTACAGTTTTTACGCCCGCCCTCCTGCCAGCACTGGCGCTGATGCCCGATTTGCCACGCCGGAACAATGTGTTCCCACTCGATGCGGGCGGCACGCTTGGCGTTTTTGCGTGGCACATAACCGCAGGCCGCGAGGTTCACTTTGTTACCGGTGTATTTGCAGCCGCAATAAAACTCGGTGGATTGCGGTGCATACAGCTTCCAGGCGACTTTCTTGGCCTCGCTGAACGTGCGTGGCGCATCAGCCTGGGCCCCCATCGCGAACAACAGGAGCAGCAGGGCAAAACAACGGACACTCATCGACTCAGTCTTCCTTCGGCACTACCCAGAAAATCTGCACACCACCATCGTCGCGGTAGGCGAGGGTGACGTTGTCGTTCTCGTCGATTTCTTCGAGCAGGCGTTCCCATTCATCCACGGGCTCGTCTGGAAGGCGGAAGATCAGGGCTGCCCTGGCTTTTTGAGCGGTTGGGCCGTTGATGATTTTCTGAACGCGCAGGCCCATGCGCACATAGGTGTCTGGTGAGGCGGAGGTGGTGTCCACAGGATTATCCTTATTAAGCTGTACGTGCATACAGTATTTAACTGTAGGCATTTTCGCAACTGCTTAAAATTCAAGAGAATCCTCTGACAGTGGTTTTTACCGATTGGTGTAGGAACAAACGAGTTTTTTTGTCAGGCGGGAGTGACGAGAGATGCCCGACCGGAGTCGGTCGGGCGAGGGGCGAATCAATATTCCCAGAACATCCGCTGCAGCTCTTTGCTGTCATTGGTCTTGGTCAGCGCGACCATCGCCAGGATCCGGGCTTTCTGCGGGTTCAGGTCATGCGCCACCACCCAGTCATATTTGTCGTCAGGCTGTTCGGCGTTACGCAGGACAAAACCACCGGCATTGACGTGGGAAGAGCGGATGATCTGCACGCCATCCTTGCGCAGGGCTTGCAAGGCTGGAACGACCCGGGAAGAGACCGAGCCATTGCCGGTGCCGGCATGGATGATGGCCTTGGCACCCGACTGGGCCAGTGCCTTGTAGGCGGTGTCGCTTACGTTGCCGTAGGAGTAGGCGATTTCGACGTCAGGCAAGCTCTGGATGTTCTTGATGTCGAATTCCGAGTCCATGGTGTGGCGCTTGGACGGGAGGCGGAACCAGTAGGATTTGCCTTCGACCACCATACCGAGAGGGCCCCAGGCGCTTTTAAACGCTTCGGTCTTGATGTTGATCATTTTGCTGACATCGCGACCCGACTGGATTTCGTCGTTCATGGTCACCAGCACGCCTTTGCCACGCGCGTCCTTGCTGCTGGCCACGGCGACGGCGTTGTACAGGTTCAGCATGCCGTCGGCGGACATTGCGGTACCCGGGCGCATGGAGCCCACGACAATGATGGGCTTGTCGGTTTTTTCCACCAGGTTGAGGAAATAGGCAGTTTCTTCCAGGGTGTCGGTGCCGTGGGTGATCACGATGCCATCGACGTCCTTGCTGTCCGCCAGTTCGGCAACACGACGGCCCAGTTGCAACAGGTTGTCGTTGGTGATGCTTTCGGAGGCGATCTGCATGACCTGTTCGCCGCGGACATTGGCCAGTTCGCTGAGCTGCGGTACCGCGGCAATCAATTGTTCGATGCCGACTTTCGCCGCTTGATAGGTGGCGCTGTTGGCGGCGCTGGCGCCTGCACCGGCGATGGTGCCGCCGGTCGCCAGGACCACGACATTCGCCAGTTTCTGTTGAGTTTCGACTTCTTTTGCCTGAAGGGCGGCGGGCAGGAGCAGCAAGAGGGCCAAGGTGCCCGGAATAAGGTTTTTCAAAGCAGATGTCATTATTTTTCTCTCTTGTAGTGACGGTGCTGATGCAGGTTCATCTAGATGCGCCCCAAATGGATCTGAAGCCGTGGGGTGCAGGAGAAAAAGCACGACCCGTACCAGTTACAACCGGAATCAGAAAAAAATCGTAACACGTTGATTTGTTTATAAATTTAAACAAGTGGTTGAGCGGCGATCTTCCTGTGTTGTCCGGCTTTCCGACTGTTCGTGGATTTTTCATTCGGCTTTCCGAAAAGGATTACGGCTCCCATTTAAATATCGGCGTTAAAGAAACCGGCTGGCAGGTCGATGCTTCAGTGAAGAATCATCTACAAGGAGTTCACATGTCGTTGACGGTCGGTTTGCCACATTCAGCGGTTGTTAATATCGGCGGGAAATCAGCGGCTGCCGCAGATACCTTGAGTGACGCGGCATCGGTGCAGCAGCCCGGTGAGCCCGTGCAGGATGAAAAGCCTGTCCGAATGGAGCAGGGCGCGCAGGCGGGTGAAAACGCCGAAGGCACCGGCAGCCAGCAAAGCGTTGCTGCGCAATTGCTGCTCAAGCGCATGCAGGAACTGCAAGAGCAACTGCGTGAGCAACAGCAGCAACTGGCGGCTGCCCAGGCCGCGTCTTTTCAGTCTGAAGAGGCCAAGGCCGTGGCCGTGATGGCGCTCCAGTCACAGATTGCCGATACGTTGTCGGCATTGATGCAGGTGGCCGCCAGCCTGGCAAAAGAGTTGACCGGTTCCGGCAGTATTGTCAGCACTACGGCGTGACCAGGTGTGCTGGTAGCTATATGCAACCTGCGGACGAGGTATGACGGTCGTTGACAAATTCCGGCAAGCTTCGCATAGTCAGGGTTCGCAAACGTTTGCGACATCTCTATATGCCGCCCCGACGTTGCTCACAATAATCATAAGATCGGAGTGAACCCATGAAGCTGCCATTCGCTGGACGTCTTCTTGCTGTCGCAATACTGGCTGGCGCAACCGCCGCGCTGCCTGTTTCTTCGGCGTTCGCACAGGCGCCTGAAAAGCCAAAAGTCGCGCTGGTGATGAAGTCCCTGGCCAACGAATTCTTCCTGACCATGGAAGACGGCGCCAAGGCGTATCAGAAAGATCACTCCGATGAGTTCGAGCTCATCTCCAACGGCATCAAGGACGAAACGGACACGGCCAACCAGATCCGCATCGTCGAGCAAATGATTGTGTCGAGGGTCAATGCGCTGGTGATCGCGCCGGCTGATTCCAAGGCCATGGTGCCGGTGATCAAAAAAGCCGTCGACGCCGGCATTACCGTGATCAACATCGACAACCAGCTCGACCCGGCCGTGGTCAAGAGCAAGAACATCAGTGTGCCGTTCGTAGGCCCGGATAACCGCAAAGGCGCGCGCCTGGTGGGTGAGTACCTGGCCAAAAAGCTCAAGGCCGGTGACGAAGTCGGCATCATCGAGGGGGTGTCCACCACCACCAATGCCCAAGCCCGTACCGCAGGCTTCAAGGATGCGATGGAGGCGGCGCAGATCAAGGTCGTGTCCGTGCAATCGGGCGACTGGGAAATCAACAAGGGCAACCAGGTGGCGTCCTCGATGCTCAGCGAATACCCGAACATCAAGGCCCTGCTCGCCGGCAACGACAGCATGGCGGTGGGCGTGGTGTCTGCCGTGCGTGCCGCGGGCAAGGCTGGACAGGTCCTGGTAGTCGGTTACGACAACATCAATGCCATCAAGCCGATGCTCAAGGATGGCCGCGTCCTGGCCACCGCGGATCAGTTTGCCGCCAAGCAGGCGGTGTTCGGCATCGAGACCGCGTTGAAGATCATCAAGGGCGAGAAAGTCGACAGCGGCGCCAACGGCGTGATCGAAACTCCGGTAGAGCTGGTTACACAGTAAATTTCCGGCGACGCAATGACGCTCGCCATCCCGGCGAGCGCCTGGAGAGCCTTATGTCTGTTAGCGCCCCGCACGCTGTCCTCTCGGTCAGCGACATTGGCAAGACTTACGCGCAGCCGGTCCTGGCCGGCATCAACCTCACGCTCATGCGCGGTGAGGTGCTCGCGCTGACCGGCGAGAACGGCGCCGGCAAAAGTACGTTGTCGAAGATTATCGGCGGGCTGGTCACGCCGACTACTGGCCAGATGCAGTTTCAGGGGCGCGATTACCGCCCGGGCAGTCGCACCCAGGCCGAAGAGCTGGGGATCCGCATGGTCATGCAGGAGCTCAATCTGTTGCCGACCCTGTCGGTGGCGGAAAACCTGTTCCTGCACAAACTGCCCAGCACTGCTGGCTGGATCAATCGCAAGCAACTGCGCCTGGCTGCGATCGAGGCCATGGCTCAGGTCGGGCTCGATGCGATCGACCCGGACACCCTGGTGGGCGAGCTGGGCATCGGTCATCAACAGATGGTCGAGATCGCGCGCAACCTGATCGGTGATTGCCACGTGCTGATCCTCGATGAGCCGACCGCGATGCTCACCGCCCGTGAAGTCGAAATGCTCTTCGAACAGATTACGCACCTGCAGGCCCGGGGCGTGTCGATCATCTATATCTCCCACCGCCTCGAAGAGCTTGCGCGGGTGGCCCAGCGCATTGCGGTCCTGCGTGACGGTCACCTGGTGTGTGTCGAGCCGATGGCCAACTACAACAGTGAGCAACTGGTCACGCTGATGGTCGGGCGCGAACTGGGTGAACATATCGACATGGGGCTGCGGGACATCGGCGCCACGGCCTTGACGGTCAAGGGGCTGACCCGCGCCGACAAAGTACGTGACGTGTCCTTCGAGGTGCGGGCTGGTGAGATCTTCGGCATTTCCGGATTGATCGGGGCAGGGCGCACCGAATTGCTGCGATTGATCTTCGGGGCCGACACCGCGGACAGCGGCACGGTGGCGCTCGGTTCTCCCGCAAAGGTGGTGAGTATCCGTTCGCCGGTGGACGCGGTTGGGCATGGCATCGCCTTGATCACCGAAGACCGCAAGGGCGAGGGCCTGCTGCTGACGCAATCGATCGGCGCGAACATTGCGCTGGGTAACATGCCGGTTATTTCCAGCGGTGGCCTGGTCAATCCTGACGCCGAAGCGGGGCTGGCCCAGCGGCAGATCGACGCCATGCGTATCCGCAGTTCCGGGCCGGCGCAGTTGGTGTCCGAGTTGTCCGGTGGTAACCAGCAGAAGGTAGTCATCGGTCGCTGGCTGGAGCGTGATTGCTCGGTGCTGCTGTTTGACGAGCCGACCCGGGGCATCGATGTCGGCGCCAAGTTCGACATTTACGCGCTGCTCGGTGAATTGACCCGCCAGGGCAAGGCCTTGGTGGTGGTGTCCAGTGACCTGCGCGAACTGATGTTGATCTGCGACCGCATCGGCGTGCTCTCGGCGGGGCGTCTGATCGACACCTTCGAGCGCGACAGCTGGACCCAGGATGATTTGCTTGCCGCCGCGTTCGCCGGCTACCAGAAACGTGATGCGCTGCTTAACGAAGCGGCGCCTAGGGATCTTCAATGAAAACCGTAACTACGGCCGGCCCACGCAGCGGCAATTTCTATGGGCTGGGCACTTACCTGGGGCTGGCCGGTGCCTTGCTGGCCATGGTGGTGCTGTTCTCGCTCCTGAGCAGCCATTTCCTCTCCTACAACACCTTCAGCACCCTGGCCAACCAGATTCCGGACTTGATGGTCCTGGCGGTCGGGATGACCTTCGTGCTGATCATCGGCGGCATCGACCTGTCGGTGGGGTCGGTGCTGGCGCTGGCCGCGTCGACGGTCAGCGTGGCGATTCTCGGTTGGGGCTGGAGCGTGCTGCCGGCGGCGTTGCTCGGCATGGCGGCTGCCGCGTTGGCGGGGACCGTCACCGGTTCGATCACCGTGGCCTGGCGCATTCCTTCGTTCATCGTGTCCCTGGGTGTGCTGGAGATGGCCCGGGGCGTGGCGTACCAGATGACCGGTTCGCGCACGGCCTATATCGGCGACGCCTTTGCCTGGCTGTCCAATCCGATCGCCTTCGGGATTTCGCCCTCGTTCATCATCGCCTTGCTGATCATTTTCATCGCCCAGGCCGTGTTGACCCGTACCGTGTTCGGGCGCTACCTGATCGGCATCGGCACCAACGAAGAAGCGGTGCGCCTGGCGGGGATCAACCCCAAGCCCTACAAGATCCTGGTGTTCAGCCTGATGGGGTTGCTGGCCGGTATTGCCGCGCTGTTCCAGATTTCTCGACTGGAAGCGGCGGACCCCAATGCCGGTTCCGGGCTGGAGCTGCAAGTGATCGCCGCCGTGGTGATTGGCGGCACCAGTCTGATGGGCGGGCGCGGCTCGGTCATCAGCACCTTCTTCGGCGTGCTGATCATTTCGGTATTGGCGGCTGGCCTGGCGCAGATCGGCGCCACCGAGCCGACCAAACGCATCATCACTGGCGCCGTGATCGTGGTGGCGGTAGTGCTGGATACTTATCGCAGTCAGCGCGCAAGCCGGCGGACCTGAGTCATGGCAACGATCAAGGATGTAGCAGCACTGGCGGGGATTTCCTACACCACGGTTTCCCATGTGGTGAACAAGACCCGGCCGGTGAGTGAAGAAGTACGGGTCAAGGTCGAGGCCGCAATCAAGACCCTCGACTATGTGCCCAGCGCCGTCGCCCGGTCTCTCAAGGCCAAGACCACGGCAACCATCGGCCTGCTGGTGCCCAACAGCCTCAACCCGTATTTCGCCGAGCTGGCGCGGGGTATCGAGGACTACTGCGAGAGAAATGGCTACTGTGTGATCCTGTGTAATTCGGACGACAACCCGGACAAGCAGCGCAGTTACCTGCGGGTATTGCTGGAGAAGCGCATCGACGGCCTGATCGTCGCTTCGGCCGGTGGTGATGGTGGGTTGGCCCAAGGCCTGGCGGCCGTACGCACGCCGATGGTGATCGTTGACCGAGGACTCGAAGGCGTCGACGCGGACCTTGTGCGCATCGATCACGAGTACGGCGCCTACCTGGCCACGCGGCATCTGCTGGAGTTGGGGCATCGGGATATCGCCACCATCAGCGGCCCTGCAACCACCAGTGTGGCGCAGATGCGCTTGGCCGGCTTTTGCCGGGCCCTTGAAGAGGCGGGTATCCGTCTTGCGCGCGGGCGCATGCTCGAAAGCGATTTCACCAGCACTGGTGGCTACAGCGCCGCCGCTGTGCTTCTGGAAAACAATCCGCCCAGTGCGATTTTCGCCGCCAACGACATGATCGGTATCGGCGTGCTGCGTGCCGCCGCCGAGCGCAATATCCGCGTACCGACGGACCTTTCCGTCATCGGCTTCGACGATATCCAGATGAGCCGCTATGTCTATCCGGCACTGACCACCGTGGGCCAGTCGATCCTGCAATTGGGCGAAATGGCGGCCGGGGTGCTGCTGCGCCGGATTGCCAAGCCGGACCTGGCAACCGAACAACGCATCGTGACCCCGAGCATCGTCTTGCGCGAATCGACCGCGCCGTTGGCCGGGGTGTTCGCACAGTATCGTTAAATGAAAAGCATCGCTAAATCCCGAGCAGCGCTGAAACAGTCTTGATGAGTAGTAATGTATGTCCGCAAAAGTAGTGGTAGTCGGCAGCTTGAACATGGACCTGGTGACCCGGGCGTCGCGCTTGCCCCGTGGTGGAGAAACACTGATCGGCCAGTCCTTTGCGACGGTCTGTGGCGGCAAGGGTGCGAACCAGGCCGTGGCGGCAGCGCGCCTCGGCGCGCAGGTGTCGATGGTGGGCTGCGTGGGCAGCGATGCCTACGGCCAGGTGTTGCGCCAGGCATTGTTGGACGAGGGCATCGATTGTCGGGCGGTCAGCGCCGTGGAAGGTACCAGTGGCGTGGCCTTGATCGTGGTCGACGACAACAGCCAGAACGCCATCGTGATTGTCGCCGGGGCCAACGGCGCACTGACGCCAGCGGTGCTCGGCTGTTTCGATGCGGCGCTGCAGGAGGCGGATGTGATCATCTGTCAGCTGGAAATACCGGACGCAACGGTTGGCCATGCGCTCAAGCGCGGTCGTGAGCTGGGCAAGACCGTTATCCTCAACCCTGCGCCGGCCAGTCGACCGCTGCCGCCGCAGTGGTATGCGTCCATCGACTACCTGATTCCCAACGAGAGTGAAGCGGCAGCGCTCAGCGGCTTGCCGGTGGACTCTCTGCAAACGGCGCAGATCGCGGCTACTCGACTGATTGAAATGGGCGCCGGCAAGGTCATCATCACCCTCGGCGCCCAAGGGTCGTTGTTTGCCGATGGCAAAGGCTTCGAACATTTCCCGGCGCCGAGCGTGAAGGCGCTCGACACCACGGCGGCCGGCGATACCTTCGTTGGTGGCTTCGCCGCGGCGTTGGTGGCCGGGATGAGCGAAGCGCAAGCGATACGTTTCGGCCAGGTCGGCGCCGCATTGTCGGTCACCCGGGCTGGCGCGCAACCCTCGATTCCCACCCTGGCCGATGTGCAGGCGTTTAAAACACCATGAAAAAGACTCCTCTACTCAATGTCGCGCTGTCGCGGCTTATCGCTTCCCTGGGCCATGGCGACAAGGTGGTGATCGGCGATGCGGGTCTGCCCGTACCGCCAGGCGTCGAACTGATCGACCTGGCCTTGACCCAGGGCGTTCCGGATTTCGTCACTACCCTGAAAGTCGTGCTCAGCGAAATGCAGGTCGAAAGCCATGTGCTGGCGAAAGAAATCCTCGAGAAACGGCCGTCGGTACTGGCGACCCTGGACGCGCTGGAAGTCGAAGGTGCATTGGGGCGGCGCGAACTGCTCAGCCATGAGCGATTCAAGGCTCTCAGTCAACAGGCGCGGGCGATTGTGCGCACCGGCGAATGCCAGCCTTATTGCAATATCGTGCTGGTGGCCGGGGTAACGTTCTGATGAGTAACACCACCGGCGCCCAGTCGGCACAACCGATCGACTTGATTATCGATACCGATCCCGGTGCCGACGACGTGATTGCCTTGCTGTTTGCCCTGGCGTCGCCGCAAGAACTGAACGTGCGCGCATTGACCACCGTCGCCGGCAACGTACGCCTGGACAAAACCTCGCGCAATGCACGGCTCGCCCTCGAGTGGGCCGGGTGTGAACACGTGCCGGTGTATGCCGGGGCATCGAAGCCGCTGGTGCGCAAGCCTGTCTATGCCGAGCACGTCCACGGCGAGGAAGGTTTGCCGGGTGTTGTGGTCCATGAGCCGAAGAGGGGGCTGGCCGAGGGTAGTGCGATCGACTTCCTCATCGACACGTTACTGGCCGCCACGCCCCATAGCACGACCATCGCCATGCTGGGGCCGCAGACCAACCTCGCCCTGGCGCTGCTGCGCGAGCCGCAGATTGTCCAGGGCATCAAGCAGGTGGTGGTCATGGGCGGTGCGCATTTCAACGGCGGTAACATCTCGCCGGTGGCCGAATTCAACCTGTTCGCCGATCCACACGCGGCCGAGGTGGTGCTCAAGAGTGGCGCAGACCTGGTCTACCTGCCGCTGGACGTGACCCACAAGATTCTTACCAGTGACGCGCGCCTCGAGCAGATAGCGGCGTTGAACAACAAGGCCGGCAAGCTGGTGGGCGATATCCTGCAAGCGTGTATTGGTGGTGACATGGAGCGCTATGGCATTCCCGGTGGCCCGGTGCATGACGCCACGGTTATCGCCTACCTGCTCAAGCCGGCGCTGTTCAGTGGCCGTTCGGTCAACGTGGTGGCCGACAGCCGCGAAGGTCCGACGTTTGGCCAGACCATCGTCGACTGGTATGACAGTCTCAACGCGCCGAAGAACGCCTTCTGGGTTGACAGCGGTGACGCCCAAGGCTTCTTCGATTTGTTGATCGAGCGCCTGGCGCGTCTGTAGGGGCGAGTACCAGGCTGCCTTCACGCCCAGAGGCTTTCTCTCACTGCGAATGCCCGGTGCGCGAGTGTTTTTCGAAGATCTGGTCGATAAAAGAGCGTGCCGCTTCGGTGCCCAGATCCTTGACCAGCAGGTCGATGCCAATGATGGCCAGCTCTTCCGGGCTACCGGGGCTGTAGGAAATATGGCCGTCTGGCCATTTGATCTTGATGTCGGCTTCGATGCTCACGGTGGTCATGGACAGGGCTCGGGAGTCAGGGAGAATGGTGAGTGCCGAGTTAATCACTTTGCGATGCTTTTGGCACTGCGACTTAGGCATGTGCGCAGGGCTATGCGACACTTGGTCTTTGATGGCTATTCCAGGATTGTGCTGTGCAGATCGATTTGAACACTCCCGATGGCTTGACCCTTGACGCGGTGCGCCAAATGTTGGCAGCAGCCAGCGACGATGAGCACACGCAATTGCGCGTGACCAAGGGCGGCATCGCCTATATTTCTTCGGGTGTCGTGGGTGGCAGCGATATCGACGGCTTGCTGTTTCGCCTGGAAACCTGGGCGAAAGGGTCTGGCTATGTCGGACGGGTGGCGGCCAGTGACGAAGTCTGGGTCATGCAAATCTACAATGCGTTGAAGGATAACTGGCCAAAACCGGCCTTTGACTACATTGACGTTTATTGAATGCCGTTCATATTCAGTCACGATTGAATGATGAAGGGCAGGGCGTTACTCAGGCAAACTTGCCGTTTGTCCGTTGTGAAGGACGGGGGTGCCTGGCTCCCCGTGAAACCAAACGCCGAAATGGCGGTCGCAAGAATTCAGCTAAATCATCGAATAAGGAGGCGTCATGCCTTGGAAGCTCGCGTCATTGGGTACTGTGCTGGCTGCTGCCATGCTGGCCGGTTGCAGCACGGGAACCACCGAGCCGACTGACCCGGCCACTACCACTGAGTCCGGTCATAGCCGTTGCGAGGCCAAGGCGGCCGAATTCGCCATCGGCAAGCAAGCGTCGCCCCAGCTGCTCGAGCAGGCGCGCACCCGTGCAGGCGCGCAGAACGCGCGATTCCTGCAGCCAAACGACATGGTGACGCTCGAGTATCGTTCTGACCGCCTGAATCTCAACACCGATGCCAATCGGGTCGTCACCCGCGTCAACTGCGGCTGATCGAACAACCTTTATAGCGCCCACAAAAAACCCCGTCACATGGACGGGGTTTTTTTAGTGCGCCTGGAAATTACTCTGGGCGAACTTGAGCAGCTTGCATACCCTTTTGGCCTTTCTCAGCCACGAAGGAAACAGTCTGGCCTTCTTTCAGGCTTTTGAAACCGTCGCTTTCGATAGCTTTGAAGTGTACGAACAGGTCGTCACCGCCACCTTGAGGAGTGATGAAGCCGAAGCCTTTTTCATCGTTGAACCATTTAACGGTGCCGGTTTGGCGATTAGACATGGTGTATCTCCAAGAAACATATATTTTCAGTAGTACTGTGCTGCTCAGGCCAACTGGGCACACCCGAGTATCATAGTCGAAATGTTCGCTTTGGGAGCCCCCCGCAGCGGTTGTTTGCCCTGCAGTCGCACATTCTTTGTTCGCTGATTGGGCTGAAAGCCCCGTATTTAAAGGCTTTTAGCCCAAAGTAAAGGTAAGAAAAAAACCTGTAAAACCTGCACAATTTGTAGGAAAAAGCGTTTTCCCGAGGGTTTTCACCGGCTGAAAACGCTTTTACAGCACGTTTTCAGGCTTATTTTTTCGCCGCAGGGGCGGCCTTGCACTTGGCTATCTTGCCCAAGGCCTCTTGTTTCAGAGTGTCGCTGGCCTGGTTGTCCATCAGTGCCTGCAGGTCCTTGGCCGGGTACGACTTGATAGCGTCGGCGCCGCAGGCGCAGTGGGATTTTGCCGCTGCGGCGCCGATCTGTGGCGTGGCGGCCTGGGTGCACTGGGCCATGTACTTCTCGCGCTCACCCTTCGGCCAGTCGGCGTGGGCGGCCAGCGGAAGCAGCAGGACGATGGGTGCGACTACAGCGAATAAGCGATTCAGACGCATGCCGGGATGCTCCTTATGGGGGAATGTCTTGTTATCTGAGGGGTAAAACGCGGTTCAAGTTCAGCACTCTGGCACAAAAACCGCAGTTTCGCCTCGACGCAAGGCCTCGACGCCGCCATGACCGTTCATCTGTGCTAGCATGCCTCGCTCGGGCGTTCGCAGGCGCCGGTCGACCTTCAGTCCCGGCCGCGGCAGATGTCCGAATAACCCTGATTTGAATCCCAGTCACTCTGGTTCGATTTTCCGGTTGGCCGCAAGGCTCCTGCCGCTGTAAGGCAGGCGTTCGTCATTGAATGGCCTGGATCGGATCTTGTACTGGCTCATCCCAACCCACGTGACCTTTGGTAGGGGTCACCACTAGGAGAGGAGGCGCCATGCCAACTATTACTCTTCCCGACGGCAGTCAACGTTCATTCGATCACCCGGTTTCCGTAGCCGAGGTCGCCGCATCCATTGGTGCCGGCCTGGCCAAGGCCACGGTAGCGGGCAAGGTCGATGGCAAGCTGGTCGACGCCAGCGACATCATCAGCAGCGACGCCACGCTGCAAATCATCACGCCAAAGGATGAAGAGGGGCTGGAGATCATTCGCCACTCTTGCGCCCACCTGGTCGGTCATGCGGTCAAGCAACTGTACCCGACGGCCAAGATGGTCATTGGTCCGGTTATCGACGAAGGCTTCTATTACGACATCGCCTTCGAGCGTCCTTTCACCCCGGACGACCTGGCCGCCATCGAACAGCGCATGCAGCAGCTGATCGAAAAAGATTACGACGTGATCAAGAAAGTCACTCCGCGCGCCGAAGTGATCGAAGTGTTCAAGGCCCGCGGCGAGGACTACAAGCTGCGCCTGGTCGAGGACATGCCGAACGAGCAGGCCATGGGCCTGTACTATCACGAAGAATACGTCGACATGTGCCGCGGTCCGCACGTGCCGAACACGCGTTTCCTGAAATCGTTCAAGCTGACCAAGCTGTCCGGCGCCTACTGGCGTGGCGATGCCAAGAACGAGCAATTGCAGCGCGTCTACGGCACCGCGTGGGCCGACAAGAAGCAGCTGGCAGCCTACATCCAGCGCATCGAAGAAGCTGAAAAGCGCGATCACCGCAAGATCGGCAAGCGCCTGGGCCTGTTCCACACCCAGGAAGAGTCGCCGGGCATGGTGTTCTGGCACCCGAACGGCTGGACCCTGTACCAGGTGCTCGAGCAGTACATGCGCAAGGTGCAGCGCGACAACGGCTACCTGGAGATCAAGACGCCCCAGGTCGTTGACCGCAGCCTGTGGGAGAAATCCGGGCACTGGGCCAACTACGCCGACAACATGTTCACCACCCAGTCGGAAAACCGCGACTACGCCATCAAGCCGATGAACTGCCCTTGCCACGTGCAAGTGTTCAACCAGGGCCTGAAAAGCTACCGCGAGCTGCCGATGCGCCTGGCCGAGTTCGGTGCCTGCCACCGTAACGAGCCATCGGGTGCGCTGCACGGCATCATGCGCGTGCGCGCATTCACCCAGGACGACGCCCACATCTTCTGCACCGAAGAGCAGATGCAGGCTGAATCCGCTGCGTTCATCAAGCTGACCATGGACGTCTACGCCGATTTCGGCTTTAAAGATGTCGAGATGAAGCTGTCCACTCGTCCGGAAAAACGCGTGGGTTCCGACGAACTGTGGGATCGCGCCGAAGCGGCCTTGGCTGCAGCCCTTGATAGTGCTGGCCTGCCGTATGATCTGCAGCCGGGTGAGGGAGCGTTCTACGGTCCGAAGATCGAATTCTCGCTAAAAGATTGCCTTGGCCGTGTCTGGCAGTGTGGTACTCTGCAGCTCGATTTTAACCTGCCTGTGCGTCTGGGTGCCGAATTCGTCTCCGAAGACAACAGCCGCAAGCATCCGGTGATGTTGCATCGGGCGATCCTGGGCTCCTTCGAACGTTTCGTTGGAATCCTGATCGAGCACTACGAGGGTGCATTCCCTGCGTGGCTAGCTCCGACCCAGGCAGTGATCATGAATATCACTGATAAGCAGGCAGATTTTGCTGCTGAAGTGGAAAAAACTCTCAACGAAAGCGGGTTTCGTGCCAAGTCTGACTTGAGAAATGAAAAGATCGGCTTTAAAATCCGCGAGCATACCTTGCTCAAGGTTCCCTATCTCTTGGTTATCGGAGATCGGGAAGTCGAGATGCAGACTGTCGCTGTGCGTACTCGTGAAGGTGCTGACCTGGGCTCTATGCCCGTCGCCCAGTTCGCTGAGTTCCTCGCGCAAGCGGTTTCCCGGCGTGGTCGCCAAGATTCGGAGTAATTATTATTAAGCGTGAAATGAGACAAGATAAACGAACTGCACCGAAAGCCCCGATCAACGAGAATATCTCGGCACGCGAGGTTCGGTTAATTGGGGCTGAAGGTGAACAGCTCGGGATTGTGTCAATTGAAGACGCGCTTCTTAAGGCTGAAGAGGCCAAGCTGGATCTGGTGGAGATTTCCGCCGATGCAGTACCACCTGTTTGCAAACTGATGGACTACGGCAAATCGATCTTCGAGAAGAAGAAGCAGATTGCTGCGGCCAAGAAAAACCAGAAGCAGATCCAGGTTAAAGAAATCAAGTTTCGTCCAGGGACGGAGGAAGGGGATTACCAGGTAAAACTGCGCAACCTGGTACGTTTCCTGAGTGATGGGGACAGGGCCAAGGTATCCTTGCGATTCCGCGGCCGTGAGATGGCCCACCAGGAGCTGGGGATGGAACTGCTCAAGCGAGTTGAAGGTGACTTGCTGGAGTACGGTTCGGTCGAACAGCATCCTAAGATGGAAGGACGCCAGCTGATCATGGTCATCGCCCCGAAAAAGAAGAAGTAATCAACAGGGCACGGCAGGCCTTCTGATTATGTTTATCAACTGAATGCGGAGTATCCGAACATGCCAAAAATGAAGACCAAAAGTGGTGCTGCTAAGCGGTTTCTGAAAACTGCTAACGGTATCAAGCACAAGCACGCTTTCAAGAGCCACATCCTGACCAAAATGTCGACCAAGCGTAAGCGTCAACTGCGCGGTAGCAGCTTGCTGCATCCGTCTGACGTGGCAAAAGTCGAGCGCATGCTGCGCCTTCGTTAATTTTAGTCAAGAATAGAGGAAGTAACTCATGGCTCGTGTAAAGCGTGGCGTCATTGCCCGTAAGCGTCACAAAAAAATTCTGAAACTTGCTAAAGGCTACTACGGCGCACGCTCCCGCGTATTCCGTGTTGCCAAGCAAGCGGTAATCAAGGCAGGCCAATACGCCTACCGTGACCGTCGTCAGAAAAAACGTCAGTTCCGCGCTCTGTGGATCGCTCGTATCAACGCTGGTGCTCGTATCAACGGTCTGTCCTACAGCCGTTTCATCGCCGGCCTGAAAAAAGCGTCCATCGAGATCGACCGTAAGGTTCTGGCTGATCTGGCAGTGAACGAAAAAGCGGCGTTTGCTGCGATTGTCGAGAAAGCTAAAGCCACCTTGGCTTAAGTACCCCCGACAGTCACCGGGCCTCACCTCTGTGGGGCCAGGTGTTAAACGTCATAAATAGGGGAAGAGCCTTCAAGCTCTTCCCCTATTTTGTATCTGGAGTCTGTACATGGAAAACCTGGATGCGCTCGTCTCTCAAGCACTAGAGGCTGTGCAAAGCGCTGAAGATATCAATGCCCTGGAGCAAATCCGGGTTCACTACCTTGGCAAGAAGGGCGAGTTGACTCAGGTGATGAAGACCCTGGGGAATTTGCCGGCAGAAGAGCGTCCGCAAGTCGGCGCCCTGATCAACGTTGCCAAGGAGCGTGTCACAGAGGTCCTCAATGCCCGCAAGGCACTGTTTGAAGAGGCCGACATGGCCGCCAAACTGTCTGCCGAGTCCATTGACGTGACCCTGCCTGGCCGTGGCCAGGCCTCGGGTGGTCTGCATCCGGTTACTCGCACTCTGGAACGTATCGAACAGTTCTTCACCCATATCGGCTACGGCATTGCCGAGGGCCCTGAGGTCGAAGACGACTACCACAACTTCGAAGCGCTCAACATCCCTGGCCATCACCCGGCCCGGTCGATGCATGACACCTTCTATTTCAATGCCAACATGTTGCTGCGCACCCATACCTCCCCGGTACAGGTCCGCACCATGGAGTCGAAACAGCCACCGATCCGCATCGTCTGCCCAGGCCGTGTGTACCGTAGCGACTCGGATATCACCCACTCGCCGATGTTCCACCAGGTCGAAGGCCTGCTGGTCGATCGCGACATCAATTTCGCCGACCTCAAAGGCACCATCGAAGAATTCCTGCGGGTGTTCTTCGAGAAAGAACTGGCCGTGCGTTTCCGTCCTTCCTACTTCCCGTTCACCGAGCCGTCGGCCGAAGTCGACATGGAATGCGTGATGTGCAGCGGCAAAGGCTGCCGCGTCTGCAAGCAGACCGGCTGGCTGGAAGTGATGGGCTGCGGCATGGTTCACCCGAACGTGCTGCGCATGTCCGGGATCGACCCGGAAGAGTTTTCGGGCTTCGCCTTCGGCATGGGCGTCGAGCGTCTGGCCATGCTGCGTTACGGCGTGAACGACTTGCGTCTGTTCTTCGACAACGACTTGCGGTTCCTCGCGCAATTTCGCTAGTCGTAACGAATTCTTAGGAGAGCAGGATGAAATTCAGTGAACAATGGCTGCGTGGCTGGGTAAGCCCGCAGGTAAGTCGCGACGAGCTGGTTGCCCGTCTGTCGATGGCCGGTCTTGAAGTCGATAGCGTGACGCCGGCCGCCGGCGAATTCACCGGTGTGATCGTTGGCGAGGTGCTGAGCACCGAGCAGCACCCGGACGCCGACAAGCTGCGCGTTTGTCAGGTCAGCAATGGCTCGGAGACCTTCCAGGTGGTTTGCGGCGCGCCAAACGTGCGCCCGGGCCTGAAGATCCCGTTCGCCACCCTCGGTGCCGAACTGCCAGGCGACTTCAAGATCAAGAAAGCCAAGCTGCGTGGCGTCGAATCCAACGGCATGCTGTGCTCCCAAGCCGAGCTGCAAGTGGGCGAGGGCAACGACGGCCTGATGGAACTGCCGGCCGATGCGCCGGTAGGCCAGGACATTCGCGAGTACCTGGGCCTGGACGACGCCAGCATCGAAGTCGACCTGACGCCGAACCGTGGTGACTGCCTGTCCCTGGCCGGCCTGGCCCGCGAGGTCGGCGCGCTGTATGCCACGCCGGTCACTCGTCCGGTAGTCGCCACTGTCGCGGCTGTGCACGATGAAGTGCGTTCGGTGGAAGTGCTGGCCCCTGCCGCCTGCCCGCGTTACCTGGGTCGCGTGATCCGTAACGTCGACCTGTCCAAGGCAACTCCGCTGTGGATGGTCGAGCGCCTGCGCCGTGCCGACGTGCGCAGCATCGACGCCGCCGTCGATATCACCAACTACGTGATGCTGGAGCTGGGTCAACCGCTGCACGCCTTCGATCTCGCCGAAATCAATGGCGGCATCCGCGTGCGCATGGCCGAGGAAGGCGAGAAACTGGTTCTGCTCGACGGCCAGGAAGTCAGCCTGCGTAGCGATACGCTGGTGATCGCCGACCATACCCGTGCCCTGGCAATCGCCGGCGTCATGGGCGGCGAGCACAGTGGCGTGAACACCGCGACCACTCGCGATATCTTCCTGGAAAGCGCGTTCTTCGATCAGATCGCTGTCGCTGGCAAGGCCCGTTCCTATGGCCTGCACACCGACGCATCGCACCGCTACGAGCGCGGTGTGGACTGGCAACTGGCCCGTGAAGCCATGGAGCGCGCCACTGGCCTGCTGCTGGAAATCACCGGTGGCGAAGCCGGCCCGATCATCGAGACGGTCAGCGAACAGCACCTGCCGAAGATTGCCCCGGTCACCCTGCGTGCCCAGCGCATCACCCAGATGCTGGGCATGGAAATGGATGCGGCCGAAGTCGAGCGTCTGCTCAACGCCTTGGGCCTGACCGTTACTGCCGAGGGGGCAGGGCAGTGGCGCGTAGAAGTGCCAAGCCATCGTTTCGATATCAGCCTGGAAGTCGACCTGATCGAAGAACTGGCTCGCCTGTACGGCTACAACCGCCTGCCGGTTCGTTACCCGCAAGCGCGCCTGGCACCGCAAGCCAAGGCCGAAGCCCGTAGTGACCTGCCTGAGCTGCGCCGTCTGCTGGTCGCCCGTGGTTACCAGGAAGCGATCACCTACAGCTTCATCGATCCGAAACAGTTCGAGCTGTTCAATCCAGGTGTCGAGCCGCTGCTGCTGGCCAACCCGATCTCGAACGACATGGCCGCCATGCGCTCGTCCTTGTGGCCAGGCCTGGTCAAGGCGCTGTCGCACAACCTGAACCGCCAGCAGGATCGCGTTCGTCTGTTCGAAAGCGGCCTGCGTTTCGTCGGCCAGCTCGAAGGGCTCAAGCAAGAGCCGATGCTCGCCGGCGTCGTGTGCGGCAGCCGTCTGCCGGAAGGTTGGGCGCAGGGTCGCGATACGGTCGACTTCTTCGACGTCAAGGCTGACGTGGAAGCGGTGTTGGGCTTTGCCGGTGCTCTGGATGCCTTCAGTTTCGTGCCGGGCAAACACCCTGCGTTGCACCCGGGTCAAACCGCGCGCATCGAGCGTGAAGGTCGCCTGGTCGGTTTTGTTGGCGCCATCCACCCAGAGCTGTCGAAAACCTTGGGCCTGGATCGTCCGGTCTTCGTTTTCGAGCTGGTCCTGGCGGAAGTGGCCTCGGGCAAAATGCCTAAATTCCAAGAGTTGTCGCGCTTTCCTGAAGTGCGTCGTGACCTTGCACTGATTGCGCACAAAGACGTCGCTGCCGCGGCAGTACTCGACGTAATCCGTGAAAATGCAGGCGAATGGCTGACAGACCTCAGGCTATTTGACGTGTATCAGGGTAAAGGCATTGATCCTGATAGAAAAAGCCTCGCAGTTGGCTTGACCTGGCAGCATCCATCGCGCACTCTTAATGACGATGAGGTGAGTTCTACGACGCAAAACATCCTCACCTCGCTCGAACAAAGGTTGGACGCCACGTTAAGGAAGTGACGTATGGGGGCTTTGACGAAAGCTGAGATGGCGGAACGTCTGTATGAAGAGCTGGGCCTGAACAAGCGGGAAGCCAAGGAATTGGTAGAGCTGTTTTTCGAGGAAATCAGGCACGCTCTTGAAGACAACGAGCAGGTCAAATTGTCCGGTTTCGGCAATTTCGACCTTCGGGACAAACGCCAGCGGCCTGGCCGCAACCCGAAAACGGGGGAAGAAATCCCGATCACGGCTCGCCGTGTGGTCACCTTTCGTCCAGGGCAGAAGTTGAAGGCCCGAGTTGAGGCTTATGCTGGAACCAAGTCATAACGACGAACTTCCCGTCATCCCAGGCAAACGCTACTTCACCATTGGTGAAGTCAGCGAGCTGTGTGCGGTAAAACCACACGTGCTGCGCTACTGGGAGCAGGAGTTTCCTCAACTCAACCCCGTCAAACGCCGCGGAAACCGCCGGTATTATCAGCGCCAGGACGTGCTGATGATCCGGCAGATCCGCGCGCTGCTGTACGATCAGGGTTTCACCATCGGCGGGGCACGCTTGCGCCTGTCCGGCGATGAAGCCAAAGATGACACCACCCAGTACAAACAGATGATCCGGCAGATGATTGCCGAGCTCGAAGACGTGCTGGTTGTGCTCAAGAAATAAATTTATGCTTTTAAATACTTCCAGTTTTCAAAAGCTTGCGATATATTCTTGAGCGTTCCTCGAGATGAGGAACAGGTAACACGCCTAGTCGGGGCGTAGCGCAGTCCGGTAGCGCACTAGCATGGGGTGCTAGGGGTCGAGTGTTCGAATCACTCCGTCCCGACCATTTATTCTTTAAGAAATCCAGTCACTTAGCGGTGACTGGATTTTTTTATGGCTGATCGTTTTCTCACGGAGCTGATTTTCGCCCCGTCTTTTACCCCACAGGGTCAATTGCATCAACACGGTTCACCTCATGGCCAATGGCAGTAGATGACAAGACTGCACAGACAGATTGCGTCACTTCGTAACTCGCAGCGTTCCACCTGGCGGTTGGCGAAAAGCTGTTTTTGGCTGATTGCGGGCTCTTGCGAAGGGCGGCGGTCGACTGTCACCAGAAACTGGCTGTTTTTTGCCCGCCGCGAAGTCTGCTGCGCGTGGCCACCTTGGTCGGTTACGACCGTCACCAGCCCTTAGGACGTGACCTTTAAAGAAAACTGAACACGGCGATGGAGTAAAAAATTCACAGATAAGTGGTATTGAAATAAATAATCCACTGATTTACTCTCGATCCCACGTTGCACGAGATCAACCGCTGTTAGCACCTAAAAAAACAAACAATCGGGAGCAAACATGAAAGCGAAAGTGATGTTGGGATTGTTCATGACCGCCGCCGTTGCACTGCCGGCCTGGTCAGCTGACTGGACGGTAGGGGCTAACGTTGGCAACGTGCCCTGGGAGTTTCAGGACGCCAAAGGGGAGTTCGTCGGCTTCGAGGTCGATGTTGTAAAAGAGGTGGCCAAGCGCGCCGGGAAAAGCGTCGAGTTCGTCAATATTCCATTCAATGGCCTGTTCAGTGCCGTGCAATCCAAGCGTGTCGAGATCGCTATCTCCTCCATCACCATCACCCCTAAACGCCTCGAGTCAGTTGCCTTCGCACAGCCTTATTTCGACAGCGATCAGTCCCTTACTGCGCTGACCACGTCCAAGGTCAAGAGCCTGGCTGATATGAACAATAAGGTCGTTGGCGTCGATACCGGCTCAACCGGTGACATGTGGATTGGCCAACACAAGGACGAGTACAAGTTCGCCGACGTCTCGCGTTATGAGGGGCTGTCGCCGGCCATGCTTGATCTGGCTTCCGGGCGCATCGATGGCTACCTCAGCGACATTCCCGCGGTGCTCTACTACATCAAGGACAAGCCGCAATACACCATCGTCGCTCGCATTCCTACCGGTGAGCGCTACTCGCTGATGCACGCCAAAGGCTGGGCGATGAGCGATCAGGTCAACGATATCATCAGCAAGATGAAAGAAGACGGCACACTCGGAAAGATCCACAAAGAATGGTTTGGCACCGACGCGGCTAAAGACTCGAGCACTCTGCAAGTGACCGCTGTTCTCAAGTAGGTCTTGCTGCTGTTGCATGAAAGTGGCGACGCCCGTTCGCCACTTGTATTGACCGAGGTATCCCATGGATCTTTTGCAGACATTTTTTAATTGGAATGTGCTCATCGAGTCACTTCCTCTGATGATGCGTGGTCTGGGCGTCACCATTCTGCTTGGAGTGGTAAGTATTGCCCTGGGCCTGGTGGGTGGGCTGTTGCTGGCGCTGTTGAGGTTGTATTCCTACGCACCCGTTCGGGCGCTGGCACGTATCTACATCGATATCATGCGCTCCATTCCATTGCTGGTTTTGCTGGTACTGATCTATTACGCACTGCCTTTTGTGGGTATCCGGCTGTCGTCTTTTGCGGCTGCTGCCAGTGCGCTCTCGCTTGTGTCCTGCGCTTACAGCGCGGAGATTTTTCGGTCGGGTATCGAGGCGATTCCCCGTGGCCAGTTTGAAGCCTCGGCATCTCAAGGCATGAGTTTTTTCAACACCATGCGCGACGTCGTTTTACCCCAGGCCATACGCATCGTAATGCCGCCCATGACGAGCAATTGCATCAACGTCATGAAAGACACGGCGCTTGCCTCGGTGGTCGCAATGCCTGACTTGTTGAAACAGGCCACCCAGGCGCAGGCGTTGGCTGCCAACCCGACACCGCTGGTAGGGGCTGCCTTGCTGTACCTGTTGCTGCTGTTGCCGTTGGTGCAAATGGTCAGCTGGGTTGAGCGTCGTAATGCCTCGGGAGGAAAAACCGCATGAGCACGTTGATCGACATCGAAAAGCTAGACAAGTACTACGGCAGCTTCAAAGCGTTGAGTGATATCAACCTGCAGGTTGAAGAAGGTGAAGTGGTAGTCATTCTTGGCCCGTCCGGCTCGGGGAAATCGACCTTGATCCGCTGCATCAATCTGCTTGAAGACTATCAGCAAGGCCATATCCGTGTGGCAGGCGAACGGGTCGAAAACGGCCCGCGACTCGCCGCCATTCGCAGCGAAGTCGGCATGGTGTTTCAAAGCTTCAACCTCTACCCGCACCTCAGTGTTCTCGACAATGTGTCGCTGGCGCCGATCCGGGTGCGGGGCTTGAGTCGGCGTGATGCCCATGCCCGGGCCAAGGAATTATTGGTCAAGGTCGGCATGGCCGATCATGCGCACAAATACCCCAGCCAACTGTCTGGCGGCCAACAACAGCGTGTGGCAATCGCCCGCACCATGGCCATGGAGCCTCGGGCGATTCTGTTCGATGAGCCGACTTCCGCGCTGGACCCGGAAATGGTTGGCGAGGTGCTCGATGTCATGCAAAACCTCGCTCGCTCCGGTGTCACGATGGTTGTGGTCACTCATGAAATGGGCTTTGCCCGTCGGGTCGCCGATCGGGTCATTTTCATGGAAAGCGGACGCATTGTTGAGCAGAACATCCCTGAACCGTTTTTTACCGCACCTAAGGAAACACGCACACAAGCGTTCCTGCAGGCCATCCTGCATCACTGAATCCGGCTGGAGAAAGTAGAGTGAATCCTCTCGATATCGATTACGTTCGCAAGCAATTTCCAGGTCTGGCCGGCGGCTTTGCCTACATGGATAACGCCGGTGGTTCGATGGTGCTGAGCACCGTGGCGCAAAGGGTCAGCGATTACTTGCTTAACAACAGTGTGCAACTGGGCGCGTCCTACCAGGCTTCCGTCGACGCTGGCGAGCGAGTGATGCAGGCACGTCACTCGGTCATGCAATTGATCAACGCCGAGCATCCCGAAGAAGTAATCATGGGCGGCTCGACCACCCACCTGTTGCAAATCCTGTGTCGCGCCATCGCCCCGTCAATCGTCCCGGGCGATGAAATCATCGTCACCAATTGCGATCATGAAGCGAACATCGGTCCATGGGTCAAGTTGTGCGAAAGCCGTGGCGCGACCTTGCGCGTGTGGCAAGTCAATCCCGACACTTGTGAACTCGAACTGGATGACCTGCAGGTTCTGTTGAATGACAACACCCGCTATGTGGCGATGACCCACACCTCGAATATTCTTGGTTCAGTCAATCCGGTCGCCGAAGTGGCGCGGCGTGTCCATGCAGTGGGCGCCAGGTTGTGCGTGGACGCCGTCGCTTATGCGCCACACCGACTGGTGGATGTGCAGGCCAGCGGTGCCGATTTCTACGTCTACAGCTTCTATAAAACGTTCGGCCCGCACTTTGCCGTGCTCTGGGGGCGTCGTCATCTGTTGCTTGAATTGCCGAGCCTGAACCACTTTTTCATCGGCCAGGACGTGGTGCCTTACAAATTGCAGCCGGGCAACGTCAACTACGAGTTGTCATTCGGTTGCATCGGTATCACCGACTACCTGCTCGACATCAGCACCCGTCTTGGCGCCCAAGGCAGCGAGCGCAAGTGCATGCAGGCTGCGTTCGATGCCTTCGAGGTGCAGGAAGATTTGCTCGCCGAGCGCTTGCTGGCGTTTTTGCGCCAGCGCGAGGGCGTTCGCATCATTGGCAAGGCACATATCCGCAATCGGGTACCTACGATCAGTTTCGTGGTTGAGGGGGTTCAGTCGGAGGCCATTGTGCGCAGGGTGGATGAGCACCGGATCGGCATTCGCTTTGGTGACTTCTATGCGCGGCGGCTTATCGAAGCCCTCGGGCTTGATCGGTTCGGCGGGGTAGTGCGAGTGTCGTTGGCGCA
Source organism: Pseudomonas sp. PSB11 (assembly GCF_014596605.1). Classification (NCBI taxonomy): domain Bacteria; kingdom Pseudomonadati; phylum Pseudomonadota; class Gammaproteobacteria; order Pseudomonadales; family Pseudomonadaceae; genus Pseudomonas; species Pseudomonas sp. PSB11. The sequence goes on along the minus strand of NZ_NOIO01000002.1, from coordinate 180,738 downwards.
TTACAACACGCTGGAAGAAGTCGACCGTCTTATCACTGCGCTGGATCAAGCAATCGATGCGTTGCGTTGACAGGCCTACACCCTTCTAATTTGACGAGCCTTCATCATGGCCTTACCTGAAACCCTTGCAGAGCTGCGTGACTGTATAGCGGCACAGCACGAACACCTGACCGGTCGCTTGCGCGATGCTGCCCGATTCCTGATCGACAACCCGCATGAGATCGCACTCAGCACGGTAGCCGAACTGGGTAAGCGTTCGAGTATCGCGCCTACCGCTTATATCCGGCTGGCTCAGGCCCTTGGCTTTGCAGGTTTCAAGGATTTGCAGCGGCTGTTCCGTGCACCGCTGCAACAGGCCGCCGACTCCCACAGCGAACGCAGTGAACGCATTCGACACTACGGCGGTGAGACGTTGCTGGAGGACCCGAGTGACGTCGGCGCGATTTTGCGCGAATTCAGTCAGGCCAATATCGTTTCCCTGGAACACCTGGCTGAAGGGGGGGAGCAGGCCAATATCGAAGCGGCCATCGCTCATCTGCAAGTGGCGCGAACCACCTTCGTTATCGGCATGCGTCGCGCCTTTCCGGTGGCGGCGTATCTGAGCTATGCATTGAGTCGTGTGGGCCGCAGAACCGTGCACATCAGCGGTGCTGGCGGCACCTTGCCTGAGCAGGTCAGCGCCATTGCCGATGATGATTTATTGATAGCTGTGAGCTTTCCGCCGTACGCCAATGACACCGTTGAGGCTTGTCGCCAGGCGCGCCAGGCAGGCGTGACGCTGGTGGCGATCACTGACAGCGTTCTGAGCCCCATCGGGCAGATGGCCGATACCGTGATTGAGGTTAACGACGCTGAACTGCTGGGCTTTCGTTCGCTTACCGCGTCGTTCTGTATTGCGCAATCCCTGGCCATGGGGCTGGCCTTTAGCGAGTGGCAATCGGATAGCACCTTCAGTCATGACCGACTGAAAGAGATCGACTGCTAAGTCGCTACCTTCGCTACGTACTTTTTAACCCGTCACTTCAGGAGACAATCCCGATGGTTTCACCTGCACGCGATTTAGTGGGTTACGGTAGAAAACGCCCGCAAGGCACCTGGCCGAATGGCGCACGATTGGCCATCAGCCTGGTGATCAACTACGAAGAAGGTTCCGAACGCTCGCTCGCCATGGGCGACCCGGACCAGGAGTCCATGACCGAATGGGGTAGCTATTCAATACCCGACGGCACACGCAATCTGGCGATGGAGTCCATGTATGAGTACGGCTCGCGCGTGGGTATCTGGCGAATTCTGGATATGCTCGATCAGCAATCGGTAAGGGCAACGTTTCATGCCTGCGCTGTGGCCTTTGAGCAGAATCCCGATGTTGCTCGCGCTGCAGTGGCCGGTGGTCACGAAATTTGCAGTCACGGGTATCGCTGGGAGGAGGTGTTTCGCCTGACTGAAGAGCAGGAACGTGAACACATGCGCTTGGCCATCGAGTCCTTCGTGCGCACCTGTGGCAAGCGTCCTGTTGGTTGGTATTGCCGCTATGGCGCCAGCGTCAACACCCGCCGCCTGGTCGCCGAGGAGGGCGGTTTCCTTTACGACTCCGATGCCTATAACGACGATGTTCCCTACTTCGTCGAGGTCGAGGGCAAGCGGCACCTCGTGGTGCCCTACACCGCCGATGTGAACGATTTCCGCTACTGGAATTCTCCGGGGCTTTCCCAGGCATCGGACTTTTTCGAGTACATGAAAGAAAGCTTTGAAGTCCTTTACGAGGAATCCGCTGAAGGGCCACGGATGATGTCGATCGGGCTGCACCCACGCATGGTAGGCCGTCCCGGGCGGGTCAGGGCGATCAAGCAATTCATCGAGTATGCCAGGCAATACGGTGGTGTCTGGTTTGCCACGCGGGAAGAGATCGCCCGTGCCTGGCTTGAGCGCGGTTGATTGCGTGGCAATCACGCTCGCTCAACCACAGTCATTTCAAGGCGGCCTGGTATGCAATCTTTTGATACGGTGATTCGCAACGCCCGGGTGGTGACCGCCGCGGACACGTTTACCAGCGATATCGGTATTCGGGATGGGCGCATCGTCTCCCTTGGCCTGGACCTGCCGCCAGGTCACCAGGAAATCGACGCGGCAGGCCGGCATGTCACCCCCGGTGGCATCGACAGCCACGTGCACCTCGACCAGCCGACCGGCGACGGCTCGGTGATGGCCGACGACTTCTTCAGCGGCACGGTCTCGGCGGCCTGCGGTGGCACCACCACCGTCATCCCGTTCGCCTGTCAGCAGAAGGGCGAAAGCTTGCGCTCTGCCGTCGATGACTACCATCGTCGGGCGGGGAACAAGCCGGTGATCGATTATGCCTTTCACCTGATCGTCACCGATCCCACGCCGAAGGTGCTGCGTGAAGAACTGCCGGCCTTGATTGCTGAAGGCTATACATCGTTCAAGATCTACATGACCTACGATGCGCTGAAGCTGGGCGACCGGGAGATTCTCGAGACGTTGTCGGTCGCGCGCCGCGAGGGCGCCATGGTGATGCTCCACGCCGAGAACAGCGATTGCATCGCCTGGCTGACCGAGCGGCTGCTGGCGGCCGGGCTGACTGCGCCACGCTACCACGCCGCGTCGCGGCCGATGCTGGTGGAGCGCGAAGCGACCCATCGCGCCATCGCCCTTGCCGAGCTGGTGGATGTGCCGATCCTGATCGTGCATGTGTCGGGTCGCGAGGCCGTTGAGCAGATTCGCTGGGCCCAGAGTCAGGGGTTGAAGGTGTACGCCGAAACCTGCCCGCAGTACCTGTTCCTGACCGCCGCCTCGCTGGGGTGTGACGACAGCTTCGAAGGTGCCAAGTGCGTCTGCAGCCCGCCGCCGCGCGATGCCGCCAACCAGCAGGTGATCTGGGATGGCCTGGAGAACGGTTCTTTCGAGATTTTCTCGTCAGACCACGCACCCTTTCGCTTCGATGGCCCTGATGGCAAGAAGGCTCACGGTGAAGAAGTGTCGTTCGACCAGATCGCCAACGGCATTCCCGGTGTCGAAACCCGCATGGCATTGCTCTGGTCCGAAGGCGTGCGTTGCGGGCGCATTACCCCGCAAAGCTTTGTTGCGCTGACCTCCACTAATGCCGCCAAGATGTATGGGTTGTACCCGCGCAAGGGCAGCATCGCTATTGGTGCCGATGCCGACCTGGTGATCTGGAACGAAGGAAAGCCGGTGCACCTGTGCAACGAAATGCTGCACCACAACGTCGATTACACGCCTTACGCCGGCATGACGCTGAGCGCCTGGCCGGCCATGACCCTGTCTCGCGGTGAGGTGGTCTGGGACGGCGAGCCGCGCGGTGAGGCGGGGCGGGGCCGGTTTCTGCCGTGCGAGCGCCCGGCGCCGGCGCAACTGCGCCGACGCAAGACTGAGTTGCCATTGTGAGTGCGGTCGCGCAGGTCGCCGCCGCCCTGATTCGTGGTTGGCGTGAGGGGCGCCAGCAACCGTTGCCAACCATGGAACTGGCTAACGAAGCCCAAGCCTATGCCGTGCAGCATCAGGTCGCGAATGCCCTCGGCTGGTTCGCCGACGGGCCGCCAGCGGCCTGGAAACTGGGCGGCGCACCGGGAGGGCTGATCAGCGCCGCCGGGGTACCGGCAATGGCGATACACCCCTGCGGTTGGCAGGTTCCGCCGGGCGATGCCTTTGGTTTCGGGATCGAGGGAGAGCTGATCGTGCGCCTGTCGCGCGACCTCGACCAGCACACGGATCTGGCCATGGCCCGTGCGGCGGTCGATGTCTGGATGCCGGGCATCGAACTGTGTGGTACGCGCTGGCTGCAGGGCGCTCAGGCCGCGCCACTGCTTCGGCTGGCCGACCAGCAACTCAACTGCGCGCTGGTACTCGGTGCACCGCAAACGCTGGGGAAAATGCCGGATTGGTCAAGACAACAGGCGGTGTTGCGGGTAGACGGAAAGCCTGAGTTTGTCGGCGTTGGCAGCCATCCATTCGGTGAGCCGCTGAGTTCGCTGCCGTGGTTGGCGCGTCACGCTGCGGCACTGGGCAACCCTTTGCGAGCCGGTGACCTGGTGGCTTGTGGTAGCTGGACCGGTATCTACTGGGCATCGGCCGGGATGCAAGTGGAAGTCGAGTTTGCCGCAATAGGGCGGGTTGTCTTGTCGACTTGATTTTAAAGGTCGCTTTTGGCCCCTTTTGGCCGACAGCTGCGACCCTGCACGGGGCTATCCCGGCCACCTAAGGGCCTGGCTTGGCTGGAACTGGGCTAGCCGAAGTCGGGCGGCTTTGACCCCGTTCCAGTTTTGAAACCTAAGTTCGATTGCTGACCTCTGCCAAGTTCTTATGAGACAGAGCCATCTTGATGATTTTTTTTCATTGAATGCCCCATGTCGCGCATGGCGGTCGGCATTGGGTTGAGAGGGGGAAGTTAACCGTTCGTCAGTGCTTACGCACGATCAGCCAATTGGCAAGTCGATGAAGTAGCCCAAAAAAAGAAAGGTTCCTTATGCGACCGCTAATCCTCGATTTGCCGAATGGGCGTGAGCTCGCAAATGAACTTGATCTTGCTATTGAGCAGATGATGGCCATCTCGGTCGAGCTAATTGGTGGCGCAGAGTGGCTCGCGGCCTCCACCAGGCAGCAGCAAGCCTTCCAAAAATGGCGAGAGTATCTTCAGCTCATGGCTGATGGGCGAGTGCATGTCGACTCATTAAAAGTTGCCTGAATTTATGGCTCCTTGTAGTTGAGCCATGAAGTACTCCTTAGTTTTCCAGCAGCCTGACGTCGTTTTCCTTGAGGCTTTCATCTGCGCCTCGATCTTGCGATGCACATAGCGCGGTTGTTTCGCCTGCGAACGCTATTCGAGGTGTATACAGAGAGTAGGGCACGATGTTTTTCGTGGATGTTTGTCTTTCTCGCCCTGGTGAGACCATGACTCAGGCAGTATTCCACCCTTTAAGGGCCTTCGCATCAGCATTCGATAGTGCGTGACGCTCGAGGAAATAAGTTATGACATTCAACGACGAGTTCAGACTTGCTACGTACAAGCTGCTGCTTGAGTTGGATGCTTCAACTACAAGCATGATGCTGCTGGTCTCTTCACGAGACACGGCGGGGATCGATTGGGATCTGGCCGTTCAGAGGCATCGCGATGCTTTTGAGGTCTGGAACTCTTTCCTCAATCAGCCAGTCCCCAAGGCGTACATTTGAACGCAAGGCATAGCCTAAAATGAACGACAGACGCCGTGAAGATCAGGTGTTGAGTTCAGCTACATTTGAGCAATCAGCCAAACAGGTGAAGCTCATGACTTGCTTGATTTGCAACGGGCCTGCAACGGCAATTGATGCTGATGAGGATTATCTGGAGAGGGCCTGTCCGAAGTGCGGGCATTATCGAATCACCGGTGCGGCGCTTGTGCTGATAAAAGCCCACGGCTGGCACTTTGACGTGGAGCTGGCCCGGAAGTGGATCGCGGATCATCAGGGATCTGGCATGATTCCAATCATCGATTCGCACCAGGCACCCCGCTTGATCGACGTTTAGATTCACTTCATGTTGCTTTTGCGACAGTCTGGCGAAAGACGGGAAGGGCACCAGCCTGCTCGCGCACAGCCGTCCTGACCGCTGTGGCGTAACTCCAGAGGTTGCTGCCGTCGAACCGCTAAGGGCCGAGATAGCCGGGACGCAGCGGTTCGCCGATGCAGCTGTAATTTTGGAGTTCTTACTGCCCGGGCTTGGCTGGCGGCTGTCCCTGCATGTAGTTCTGATGCCACATCATGTGATCCATCATCATTTGTTGCATCCCGGTGTACCTTTCCATCATGTACTGGCGTTGACTCTTTTGCTCCGGGGTCAGGTTCGAGTAGTCGTGCCAGCCCATCGTGTGGTCAGCACCCATCATGTGGTCGCCACCCATCATGTGTTCTTTGCCCATCATGCCACCACCTGCGCTTCCCATCATTCCCGGCCCCCACATGCCATTCATCATGCTCATCCCGTGTTGCATCGTTTTCCAATGCTCCTGAAGGAGCTTCTGCCGTTGCTGGGGATCCTGGGTTTGCTGGATTTTCTCCATCTGTGCCTGCATCTTCTTGAAGGTGTCTTGCGCCTGAGCCATCTGTTTATCGAACTCGGCAACATTCGGCGTCTGCTGCTGCGTCTGGGTCGGTTGAGATGGCTCGGCTGCCAGGGCCCAAGCGGGGGTTAGGGATGCGACGAAGAAAAGCACGGCCAATTTGCTATTTTTCATGTCTGGCTGCCTTGGGTGGGGGTGAGCTGAACCCGATTCTGAGTTAACCGTTTGCGGAATGTGCGTTAGCCCGTATTCGCCAACATCACGGATTTCAGCATGACGATCGCCTGTGACCCCTCACTAGTTAACAGGCCTGTCAAAAACAACCTTGATATTTATCAGATACCGAAGGGGTCTTTGGCAAACGCATCTTTGCGCCAGCCAACGCTGCAGCAGTGCCCGCGCCATCGACCTTTCATGGGCAACCAACCGATCAATGGCTGCGTCGGGACTCCAGCGCAGTGAACAACAGCATTCCCGCCAGCATGGCTAACATGAATACGATGGCTTGCCAGTGCCCGGTCAACAGTATGACTACAGCAGGACCTGGACAGATCCCGGCTATTCCCCAACCAATGCCGAATAACAGGCTGCCGCCAACCAGGCGCGGGTCCAGTTCACGCTTGACCGGTAGCTGCATTGGCCGTCCCAGCAGCGAGCTGGATTGTCGGCGTGCCCAGGTCAGGGGGCCAATGGCGACACCAATCGCGCCAACCATGACCAGCGCCAGGGAAGGATCCCAGGCACCGGTCAGATCCAGGAACGCCAATACTTTTCCCGGGTTGGCCATGCCTGCCAACAGAAGGCCGAAGCCGAACAGCAAGCCGGCAATGAATGCGCTCAGTTTGATCATGATCAGCCCCCCAGCAGATGACGCAAGACATACACCGTGGCGAAACCACTGAACATGAAGCACGCGGTGGCAACCATCGATCGCCGCGACAAGCGCGATATGCCGCACACCCCATGGCCACTGGTGCAACCGGAACCGTACCGTGTGCCGATGCCCACCAATGCACCGGCAACCACCAGTCCGAACCCGCCACTGTGGAACTCAATTCGCGGCAGCGTGGCGAACAAGCCCCATAGCAGCGGCGCGATGAGCAGGCCCAGGAGAAACAGTGCTTTCTCACTCACCCCCTCGCTTCTACGCTGTAAAAGACTGCCGATCAGACCGCTTATGCCTGCAATACGCCCGTTGGCGACCACGAACAGACTGGCCGCCAAGCCGATCAAGGCGCCGCCTGCGAGGGATGACCAGGGGGTGAAGTTGAGCCAGTCGATAGTCATGAAGTTTCTCCGGCGCAAATGTAGACAAAAGCGAAGGGTGCCAAGTGTTAATGTTTGGAACAGTCACGCATATTCGTACTGGTCAATAATCTAGCTCATCTCGGATGCCGGGGGTGTTTGCCTCGATCTGCAATACCTGTTGGAGCATGAGGGCAGTACATCTTCCAGTCTCGATGACACAGAGGCTGAAGCGTTTCGTGGAGTGCTCGCAGTTATCTAAAATGTTCGGGCTTAGGTCATCCAGATCGCCACGTCTGTCATTACTTGCCGAAGCAATGACATTAAGCAAGGCGGAATTGCCGGGCATCTCCGGGCGGTGGAGGGTGGGAGTAGATCAGCTACAGTTGATAGGTAATCCAGAAGGAGCAGCTATGAGCATCACGGTCTGTGTCGTATGTCGCGAGAGTGCCGAGAAAGCCTTTCCCGTAGGCAGTTTTGATGAATTTAAATGTCCGAACTGCGGCTACTACTCAGTCAATCGGCAGTTGCTTGAGGAAATGGCGGCAGCAAAGCAAACATTTGACACCGAGCGTACCCAGCAATACTTGAAGACCCGGCTTCGGTCAGACCCGGTGCCAGCGATTTCGCGTGCCGAGGCTGCGGAGCATGAGTTGATTGCGGCGAACGAACGTAACAGGTGAGGGTGAGTCAGGGGCAGTTGTTGGCCCCCGCAGTTGCGATGTCTCCTTTCCCCCTCGCCAAGGGAGGGGGAAATAAATCTGTTCCTTTTGAATAGTGGCCGTTTTGACCTCACCAGAATTCGCACCGTTCCTGTTGAGGGGGGAACGTCCTATCGGGCCCGCAATCTATTCACCTCAAACTCTTCAAATAGGCAATCAGATCCTGACGACTCTGGCTATCGGCCTGGCCGGCAAACATCATCACATTGCCCGGCACCAGGCTGGCAGGACTGGTCAGCCACTTGTCCAGATTAACGTCATCCCACTTCAGGCTGGCGCCTTGCAGGGCGGCGGAATAGGTAAAGGCTGGGGCCTGGGCGCTGGTGCGATCGAATACGCCGTGCAGGCTCGGCCCCATCAGGTTCTTGCCCGCTTCGGGGCTGTGGCAGAAGCCGCACTGAGTCTTGAACAGGGCTTGGCCCTGAGCGACGTCGCCTTGGGCCAGTGTCAGAGGGGCGGCCAGCGCCAGCGCGCCGGCCACCAGAAATTGTGTGTAGGTCATTGTGTTCCCTGTCAATAAAAGGCCCCGCCAGGACAGACCTGGCGGAGCCGCAAGCGCAATCAGAATGAGTTGGCGAGGTCGATGCCCGACTTGCCCGGCGCCAGGATGTTGTTCGGGTCCAGCGCACGCTTGATGGCATGTTCAAGCTTGCGTTTGACCGGGCCGTAGCTCTGCGCGACTCGATCCTGGAAGGCGGTATTGACGCGGTAGACGGCGTAGCCTTCCTTCTCGAACACATCCAGCAACTCGGCGAAGCAGGCGTTCGCGCGCTGGGTCTCTTCGGGGTTGGTGCGGTCATATAAAACGTCGATGACGTGGTGCATGTCGCGCCAGCCGACGATGAACTCGCCGACGTAGTCCAGGCCGTGTTTGTTGAGGGTCTTCTTGGCCAGGGCCTGCTGTTTGTCGCACTCGCTGCCCCGGGCCTGGCTCACCGGTGCGAACCACATCGAGCCGCCACCGCCACGCCAGTTGTACAGGCCGAATTCCTGCAGGTTAGGCACGCCGGACATCAATTGGGCGCGGTACTTGAACGGCTGGGTATCACCCGCTTCTTCCTGGGTGACGATCCGGCCTTTGCCCAGTTGCTTGAGGGCGCCGGTGACGATGTTCCAGTTGACGTCGACCTGCTCCTTGGTGCCATACAGCGCGGCGTAGACGTTCCAGGCGCCGAGGTTCTTGTCTTTCTGGATTTGCTTGAGGATCGCGTCGGGGGTCGCGCCCGGCTCGCTGGTGTAGTCGGAGCGGCGGGTGTTGCAGGTGGAGGCTTCCCAGAGTACGCCAGCGATCACTACCGAATTGGGAATGACCTGGGCGATGCGCAACGGGCGGATGAATTCGACGATCTCGGCGATGTCCGATTCGTTCTCGAACTTGATCTCGAACGGTTTGAAAACCGGAGGTTTTGGCATCAGCCAGAAGCCCATCTTCGTGCAGATACCGTAGTTGGCCTGGGTGAACATGCCATCCAGGGTCGGGCCATAGCCCCACTTGAATACCTGCCAGGCATTGTCGCCTTTTACGCCGCCCATGCCGGTGCGGTACACATCGCCGTTGGCCAGCACAACCTCCATGCCGCACTGCATCAGGAAGTGTTCGCCGTAGGGTGTGTAACCCACGCCGCGATCCATGGTGTTGCCCAAGGGGCCGGCGATGGCCGACGGCGCGGAGAACGACAGCATCAAGGGCAGGTTGTGTTCCTGGATGTAGTCGTAGAGCTGCTGATAGGTCACGCCCGGCTCGACCAGGGCGGTACACAGTTCAGGGTCGACGTGGAGGATTTTGTTCATCTTCTTCAGGTCGAGAATGATCTGTCCGCGCTGGCCTGGTGCTGCCGAGCCGTAACCGAAGTTGCGACCTGTGGAGATAGTCCACACCGGGATCTTGTGTTCGTTGCAGATCTTCACCACGCCCTGCACCTGTTCGACGGTGGTGGCGGTGACGGCGGCAGACGGCGTGTGCCCGGCATTGTCCACGGCCATCATGATCTTGGCGTAGGGGATCAGTTGATCGTCTTTGACCAGGACGTTGTCATCGCCCAGCAGTTTGCGGAACTTGGCGATGGCTTGCTCGAAGTTTGCGCTGTCGACGCCGCGCGGGAGCAGGGTCTTGTTGTTTTGCTCAGTCATTGGATTAGCTCCTTCAAGCCTCGATCGAAAACGAAACGAAATTGCCGGTAAGCGGCACGGGGCGGCGGGCAATCAGTGGTGCCTGCCGGTCGCTGGTGGTGCCAAGTGCTGCAAGGGTGTAGCCCAGCGTGGCGGCCCATTGGTCTGAGCTGTCTCTGTTGCGGGCGGTGGCAGACGCTTGCAACGGCGCTTGCAGGCTGTGCATACGCTGTTCGGTCAGGCTGAAGCCGCTGCCACAGGCGTTCAGGCTCAGGCCCAGTTGGGGGGCGCAGCCGCTGGCGGCTTCGGCGCTGAGCAGACGGTGCTGTGAAGCGTGGGGCGTGGCGCGGTGCTGGCCGAGCCACTGCACGCGCGCGCCAGCGCTGCGCGCCAGGTCGACAATCAGTGCGGCACTGGCATCGTCGACCAGGCCGATGATGCGTTGCGGTTGGCCGCTACGCAGGCGTTTTTCAAAGCCCAGGATGAAGTCCAGGCTGAGGTCGGTACGCTGGACCTTGACGTGCTTGCCCCCCTGGCTGGCGTTGATGCCCTGGAGGAAGACCGACTCGGCCACCTCATTGTTGACAAGGACCAGGGTCGGCAAGACAGGCTGGGCTTGAGCGCCCAGAACACTGCCGGCCATGCTCAGGCCGGAGCTGGTCACGGCCATGCCGGCCAGGCTGCTCAATGCCAAGCCCTTCAGTACCGTGCGACGTTCGACGTTCATGGCAGGCTCCTCAAGGCTTGGCCGCCGGGGCAGGCGTTTTGGAAATGTACTCGGCGACCTGTTGCAGCGAGTTATCGTCGATGAACGAGGCAGGGAAGGCCGGCATGGCACGAAATCCATTGCGCACAATGGCGGTGATGTACTGCGCTGGCAGCTGGCGGCCGGTGATTTGCGGGCCGACCTGTTTTTCGTGGCAGTGGCCGCACACCTTGGCATAGACGTTTTCCCCGCCTTTCCAGACGCCGTCGCCATCGGCGGCGGCGTGACCAGCCAGCACGATCAAGGGCAGGGCAAGGCAGGCAGACAGGGTCCGTTTCACAGCTGAGCTGTTGAGGAGTGAAGACATTTCGTACTCCATTTTCTTATTGGCAGGTGGGTTCATGGGAGGCTTCATGCAGCTCAGAACGGATACGCCCTTGGCGCATGTTGCAAGGTGATCCAGTGGTCAGTGGTGAACTCGTCGATCGCCCAGTCGCCGTTGAAGCGACCGAGACCGGAGTTCTTCTCACCGCCGAACGGCGCATTGGGTTCGTCATTGACCGGGATGTCGTTGACGTGGGTCATACCGGCGTGGATGCGTCGGGCGAACTGCACGCCGCGCTCCAGGCTGGAGGTGAATACGGCGCTGGAGAGTCCGTATTCGCTGCTGTTGGCCAGTTCCAGGGCATGCTCGGCGTCCCGGGCAGACTGAATGCCGACCAGAGGGCCAAAGATTTCTTCATGGGCGATGTCCATGTCGGCGGTGACGTTGCCGAACACGTGCGGCGGCAGGACGTTGCCGTCGGCTTCACCGCCGACCAGCAGCGTGGCGCCTTCGGCTTGGGCCGTGGCGATCTTCTCTTGCAGGCCCGCCAGTTGCTTGCTGTTGATCACCGGGCCTATCACCGTTTCAGCTTTGTTCGGGTCGCCGTAGGGCAGCGCCTTGACTCGCTCGACGAATCGCCGGGTGAAGGTTTCCAGCAGCGGCTGTTCGACGATGATGCGGTTGATCGCCATGCAGATTTGCCCCTGGTGGAGGAATTTGCCCACCACGGCGGCACTGACGGCCTGTTCGACGTCGGCATCGGCCAGGACCACGAACGGACTGTTTCCACCCAGTTCCAGGGCAACGTGTTTCAGATGCTCACCGCCGCTGGCGATGCGGCCGATGTTGCGGCCGACCTGGGTCGAGCCGGTGAAGGAGATGAACGCCGGGACTGGGTGCTCGACAAAGGCGTCGCCGATTTCCGCGCCGGAGCCGACGACGACACTGAGCACGCCAGATGGCAAGCCGGCTTCCTCGAAGATGCGCGCCAGCAACAGGCCGCCGGTGACGGGGGTGTCGCTGGCCGGCTTGACCACTACGGCGTTGCCCAGCGCCAGGGCCGGTGCGAGGGAACGTGCGGTCAGGTGCAAGGGGAAATTCCACGGGCTGATCACACCGATCACACCCAGGGGAGTTCGGTAGACGCGGCTTTCCTTGCCGGGGATGTTGGAGGCAAGAATGCGCCCATGCACGCGGCTGGGCAGGCTGGCTGACTCCAGGGTGATGGCGCGCGCGGCGCCCCATTCGATCTGCGCCTTGATGCGCGTACTGCCGGACTCGCGGATGATCCAGTCGATGATTTCTTCACGACGCTCGTCGAAGATTTTCACCGCGTTGAGCAGCACCTGGCCCCGTTCGGCCGGCCCTTTGGTGGCCCAATCGAGCTGAGTGACGCGCGCCTTGCGGTAGGCGGCATCGAGGTCTTCGCGATTGGCCTGGGTGATCTGCAGCAAGCGTGTCTGAGTGAAAGGGTCGAACACGTCCAACGTTCGACCGGCGCTGCCGGCGCGCCATTGTCCGGCGAGTGGCTGCAATTCAAGGTTGTGGTAGGCAGGGCGAACGAAAGGGGTAGTGGTCATGACGAGGTCACCTCTTTTTTTATTTATGTGCAGAGGTGCCTGTTAACATTTATCGTGCCATGTCTGTTTGTTGGGTGATTTTCTTTAATAAACAATGGGTTAAGTTGTATTGTGGTCGCGCTGAATCCTGCCTCTGGCGCCGACTGGAAGGCCGTTGTGCGCAAATTTATGCAGAGAAAATCGCACGCTGTTGAAAGCTCGACGCCTAAGTGGGCGTCACCAGAAACTGTGCGGTTATCGAGCAGACGGACGACAAGGAGTCGTGGAGTCGATCGCTAGCGGATTGACCCCGCTGGAGGGCTGGGCATACTCACAGGTTACCTACCTGCCTCTTGTTGACTGCCCATGACTCGTACTACGCACACCAAGACTGGTCGCTCTGCCGGTGAGGATTTTCTCAAGCAGATGCTTGGCCGGCAGAAGCGCCTGATCGTCGACCGCGCCAGCCAGTTCGGCAGCAGCGGCTTTCCCACCGCTGAGCAGTTGGCGGAAACGGTGGCCTTCGCTCCTCAAGATGGCAGCGTGTGGTTGTGTGGCCAGCGCATGATGCTGCTGCAAGGTTCTGCGTTCGGGGCCATCCGCCGCGAGCTGATCGAGGCGCTGGGGTTCGACAAGGCACGTGGCCTGCTTACGCGTATCGGCTGGCAAGCCGGCGCGCGTGACGCTGCCCAGGTCAGCGAGCAATGGCCGGACGGTGATGACACCAGCCTGTACAGCGCCGGTCCACGGCTGCACATGCTCGAAGGCATGGTCAATGTCGAGGTGGTGCGCTTCGAAATCGACTCGGGCGTTGGTCACTTCTATTCCGAGTTCCTCTGGCACAACTCACTCGAAGACGACGAGCACATTGCAGCCTATGGCCTGGGCGGCGAACCGGCCTGTTGGATGGAGATCGGTTATGCCAGCGGTTACGCCTCGTCGTTGCTCGGCCGCCTGGTCGTCTTTCGCGAGCAGGAGTGCCGCTCGATGGGTCATCCGGCCTGCCGTATCGTTGGCAAACCGGCCGATCAGTGGGACGACATCGATGCCGACCTGGCCTATCTGGACCCGAGCGACTTCCTCAGTCGCAGCACATACGCCTCGGGCACCGAAACCACCGTTGCCGAACTGGAGGAGCCAGCCGATGGCAAACCGCTGGTGGGCATTTCGGCGGCGTTCGTGGTTGCCACTCAATTGCTGCAACGCGTCGCGCCGACCCAGGCGACGGTGTTGTTGACCGGAGAATCAGGGGTCGGCAAAGAGTTGTTCGCCCGCTCGCTGTACCAATCCAGTTCGAGGCAGCACAAGCCGCTGGTGGCGCTCAACTGCGCGACCTTGCCGGAAAACCTGGTGGAGGCCGAACTGTTCGGGGTCGAGCGTGGTGCCTTTACCGGTGCTGAGCGTTCGCGTCCCGGTCGTTTCGAACGGGCCCATGGCGGGACGCTGTTCCTCGACGAAATAGCGACGTTGAGCTTCAGTGCGCAGAGCAAGATTTTGCGTGCCTTGCAGGAAGGTGAAATCGAGCGCGTCGGTGGCACGGCGCCGATCCGGGTGGATGTACGGGTCATCGCCGCGACTAACCTGGACCTGCGTCGCGAGGTTGAGGCGGGACGTTTTCGTGAAGACTTGTTCTATCGACTGAATGTGTTCCCTATTCATCTGCCACCGTTGCGCGAGCGCCGCGAAGATATCCCGCTGCTGATGAGCTACTTCCTGCGTCATTTCAGCCAGCGCCACGGACGTCGGCTGGCGGGCTTCAGCACCAGACTGGTCAACGCACTGCTGACTTACCGGTTTCCCGGCAATATTCGTGAACTGCAGAACCTGATCGAGCGTGGCGTGATATCCGCCGGTGATGGCGAGGTCATTGACATCGTGCATCTGGCCGAGATTGGCGCGCCGTTGATGGCAATGGCCATCGGCCTGACGCCAGAGGGGCGCTTGTCGGCTGGCGAACGCCGTGATGAGGGGGCCGGCAAGGCAGGGTCACCCCTCGAAGAGGGCGGTACCACAGACGCACTACGCGAGCCGGTATTGGAAGGTCTGCAGGCCTTCGTTTCCGGAAGCCAACGGGTGCTCAATACACCCTTGGCGGAAATCGAACTGCACCTGGTACGCCTGGCCATGGAACGCTCCGGTGGCAACATCACCGCGGCGGCGCAGATGCTTGGCATGAGTCGCGCCCAGGTCAGCTATCGCCTCAAGGGAAGCTAGTACCGGGCTGAACCCAATGCCCCGGGGCTCGATGCTCACGGGGCATTTTTGTGGGCGACAGTCTCAGAGCGGGACAGTGAACTTCAGCCAATAGGCCTGGCCATCGGTACGGTTGCGTACGCCGGATTCATCCTGCCATTTGGCGCTGAGGAACCAGCCGTCCCGGCTGGCGTATTGCACGGCCGGGCCGATGGAGAAGGAGCTGCCGCGGTTGCCATCGGCGGCATCGACCTGGGCGGCGGCGGCGCAGTGGGAAGCGCTGCACTGGTCATCGCTCACCTGCTTGTAAGCGTGGCCACCGACGCCGAGGACCCAGCCATTGCCCAAACCCCAGCCAAGGGTGTAGTCGGCGTGCAGCTCGCGGCCGGACTGATAGTGGGTGTCCTGGTTTTCGAAGTTGTAATCGTACATCAGGCGCACATCGGCGTTGAGACCCTCGGGGTCCATGTAGGTCATGGCATACACCGCTTGTGCGGTGTAATAGTTGGTGCCGAGGTTGATCAGGTCGTTCTTGTCATATTCGCTGGCGGTGGGCAGAACGAAGTCGATACCCACCGCGGTGTGGAACTTGTCACTGTGGTGGAACCCGACCACCGGGCCGAGGTGAGCGTCGCCGATGCCGCGCTTGTGGTCGTGCGGGCCGTTCTTGATGTTCAGCCGCATGTCATTGAGCGGTAGCAAGGCGTGGAAACCCAGGCTGCCACCCAGGACCTGCTGTTCGGTGACCCAGATGAACCGAGGCACAATGGTGGTGACGCGCAGGTCGATGTCAGCCACCTTGTCGCCCGCGTTGTCGCGAAGGGTATCGGCCAGGTAGTCGCCGACGAAAACCTGACCGTAGGTGCCAGGCGGCGGCAGGATACCCATGCCGTAGATTTCAATGCCCAGCGGCCAGGACGACACACCGCCTTCGGTAGCCTGGGCCAGTGAGGCGCTGCCGGCCAACAACAGGGCTGCGCTGAGCGAAAGGGGCGTGCAACGGGGGAGTCTGTGATGCATGGGAGGACAACCTTATTGTTATGAGTGGTGAACCGCAGTTGTTGCCTGCGCAAGGTTGTCCCTACTCAACTATTGTGCCAGCTTGGATTTTATTATTATTCCTTTTAAATCAATAAGATGGATTGTCGTTGCTAATGGTTGCCGCGACCTGTGACGCTTCTTGTTAAGAAAATTCGACTGAGTGCGCAAAGTTCGTGACGGTTCACGCGCCGCTTTGCTCGATGCCGTGGCGGAAGGTATTCGGTGTCTGGCCAGCGAGACGGCGAAAGAAGCGTGAAAAATAGGTCGGGTCACTGAAGCCCAGGCTGTCGGACAACTGGTTGATGCTCATGTTGGTGTACGTCAGATTACGCTTGGCTTCCAGCAGCAGGCGCTGGTGAATGATCTGCAGCGCGGTTTGCCCGGCCAGTTCGCGGCACAGGGTGTTCAGGTGCACGCTGGAGACACCGATGCGCTGGGCGAACACCTCCACCGACAGATGCTCGCGGTAATGCTGCTCTACCAACTTGATAAAGCGGCTGAGCAAGTGCTGGTCGCGTTCGCCACGATTGCTCGGCGGCGTGCTGAGTTGACTGTGGCGGCTGGTCCAGACCATCAGCACACTGACCAATGAGTGCATCAGCACATCGCGCGCCGGTGCGCTGCTTTCGTATTCTTCAAGCAGGGCGGCAAACAGGGTGTTGATGTAACGACGATCTCGCCCAACCGGGTAGCACCCGCAAGACGCCAGGACGGTCAACGGCGCGCCCAGTTGCGACTCCAGTTTGGCCACCAGTGGCGCGCCGAGGGTGAGCACATAACCCTCGATTTTTTCCGAGAACTGAAAACCATGCACGGTCAGCGGGGGAATCACCTGGATGGCCGCTTCCAGTACGTCACTGCGCTTGCCCTCGATCTCGACCACGGCCTGGCCGCGTTGCACATAGAGCAACTGGAACAGGTCGGCATGGCGGTGCGGCTTGATCTCCCAATGGTGCAGGCTGCTGCGTTTGGGTATGGATTCACAGTGCAGCAAGTCCGGGGTGGACCACGCCTTGTTTTCACCATACAGCTTGAACACCGGGATGTTATTGACACTGTTTTTCATCGTGTTCGGCACCCTTGAGGACGGAAATGCACAGTGTGTGTGGTCGTTCGATAATCGAACCAAATTTGTAAAAGTGCAATTTTATCCCGAAAAATCACCTTTTATTGCATGTTTCATCAGTAAAAATGCAGGAGGTAAACAAAAAAAATAATCCGACCGCCCTTTGCAAGCGGTTGGTGATCGCCTATCAGAGATTAAAATAATGAAAACTCAGGTTGCTATTATCGGTGCTGGTCCTTCCGGACTCCTGCTCGGCCAATTACTGCATAACGCCGGTATCGACAACGTCATCGTCGAACGCCAGACACCGGACTATGTCCTCAGCCGAATTCGTGCCGGGGTGCTGGAGCAAGGCACCGTCGACCTGCTGCGCGAAGCGGGTGTATCCGAACGCATGGATGCCGAAGGCCTGGTCCACGAGGGCGTCGAGTTGCTGGTGGCCGGCAAGCGTATTCATGTCGACCTCAAGACATTGACCGGTGGCAAGACTGTCATGGTCTACGGGCAGACCGAAGTCACGCGCGATCTGATGGAGGCCCGTAGCGCCCTGGGTGCCCCGATCATCTATTCGGTCGAAAACGTGCAGCCCCACGACATGAAGGGCGACAGCCCCTACGTCACCTACGAGAAAGATGGCCAAACCCACCGAATCGACTGCGACTACATCGCCGGTTGCGACGGCTTCCACGGGGTCGCCCGCAAGAGCATTCCTGCCGAGGTGCTTACCCACTACGAGCGCGTATATCCCTTCGGCTGGCTGGGACTGCTGTCCGACACGCCACCGGTCAACCACGAGTTGATCTACGCCCACCACGACCGGGGTTTCGTGTTGTGCAGTCAACGCTCGCTGACCCGCAGCCGTTACTACCTGCAAGTGCCGTTAACCGACAAGGTCGAAGAATGGTCCGATGAGCGTTTCTGGGGTGAACTCAAGGCACGTCTGCCACACGAAGTGGCGGACAAGCTGGTGACCGGCCCTTCGCTGGAGAAAAGCATCGCGCCGCTGCGCAGCTACGTGGTCGAGCCGATGCAGTACGGCAAGTTGTTCCTGCTCGGCGACGCCGCCCACATCGTGCCGCCAACCGGTGCCAAGGGCTTGAATCTGGCCGCCTCGGACGTGTCCTACCTGTATCGCATCCTGGTCAAGGTGTACCGGGAGGGGCGTACCGACCTGCTGGAAAAATACTCCGAGCTGGCACTGCGTCGTGTCTGGAAGGGAGAGCGTTTCAGCTGGTTCATGACCAACCTGCTGCACGACTTCGGCGAGCACAAGGACGCGTGGGACCAGAAGATGCAGCAGGCCGACCGCGAGTATTTCTTCAACTCCCACGCAGGGTTGGTCAACATTGCCGAAAACTACGTGGGGCTGCCCTACGAAGCTATCGAGTAGAACACCTGCAATACCTGCGCTGCGCAGCTAGTCGTCACGCGCAGACGATAACGGCCTGTGGGCTGACTGCGGATACTGAACCTCTACAACAACAATAAAAATGTGTAGAGGTGTCCATGAATCCTATGCACGCGGCTGTGCCGCGGTCCGCTTACTCTGCTGCAAAAAACCTGAAGGCCATGGGGCTGATTGGCGTGATGATGCCGTTGGCTGCGCAAGCTGACTTTGTCGAAGACAGCCAGATGAACCTGGGATTGCGCAACTTTTACGTCGACCGCGACTTCAAGGGCGATAACCCGAGAACCTCGCGCGATGGCAGTTGGAGCCAGGGCTTTGACCTGCGCTTTACCTCCGGTTACACCCAGGGTCCGCTGGCGTTCGGTCTCGATGCGGCCGCGCAATACGCCTATCGCCTTGACGGTGGCGGCGGTCGTGGTCCGGACAGTGTCTTGCCCTATAGCCAAAGCAGCCGGGAGCAGGCCAAGGATTACGGCCGGGCGGCACTGACCGGCAAAGTTCGCTTTTCGAAGACCGAGCTGAAAGTCGGTGAACATCGGCCGACGTTGCCGGTGGCCTTCCAGGACGACTCACGGCAGTTGGTGACGACCTTCCATGGTGTACTGGTCAAGTCCAACGAGATAGATAACCTGACCCTGACTGGCGGGCGATTCACCGAGATCAGCAGCCGTGAATCCTCCAACAGGGAAAAGATGTACCTGTTCACCAAACCAGGCGGGCCGCGCTACACCAGCGACGGACTGGACTTTGCCGGTGCCACCTACGCCTTCGGTCCCAACCTTTCGGCCAGCTACTTTTACGGGCAGTTGGAGGACATTTACCGGCAACATTACCTGGGCCTGACGCTCAACTCGGACCTGGGTGGCGGCTATCGCCTGAAGACCGATTTGCGCTACTTCAACAACAAGGAAGCGGGTCAGGCCCTGTACGGCGAAATCGACAACCACTCCTATGGCGCCATGATTACCTTGAAGAAGGGAGGGCATGGTGTTGGCGTGGGTTATCAACGCATGTTGGGTGACAGCACGTTCCCGACCCTGAATGGCTTCGCTCCGCAGCCTTATCTGGTGAACTGGTCGGCCGTGGCCTTCATCAAACCCAACGAGAGTTCCTGGCAGGCGCGATACGACTATGATTTCGCGGCCATGGGCGTGCCCGGCTTGACCTTGACCACCCGTTACCTGCGCGGCACGGGCATCGATCGCGGTGGGGACCTCAGCGACAGCGCTGAAAGCGAGCGGGATCTGTTTCTGGCGTATGTGATCCAGAGTGGGCCCTTGAAGAATGTGGGCATGGAATGGCGGAACATCAACGCCCAGTTCAAGCATGGCAATGACTATGATGAAAACCGAGTGATGACCACCTATACCTGGAAATTCTGGTAGGTCATGGTGGCGGTCGCTCTGCCTGGAGCGACCTGGCCGACATGACTACGTATGGACGCAATCGACGAAAAACCTCAAGCCGGCCTGGCCAGTGTCTGCGATGGCAACTCACCAAAGGCCTGCTTGTAGGCCGCGGTGAAGTGGCTGGGTTGCGCAAAACCCCAGTGAAACGCCAGCGCTGATAACTGCAGGTCTCCCGGTTGGTGCCTCAGCAGTATTTTGCGAATCGCCTGTAGCCGGCAACTCTGGATATAGCGTTGCGGGCTGGTGCCCAGGCCATTGCGAAACGCCTGTTCCAGGCTGCGTCGGCTGGTACCGCTGATGGCTACCAGCTGCGTGATGTCCAGTGGCTGGTCGAGATGGGCATGAATAAAATCGACCACCCGTTTCACGGTGCCCGGCAAGAGGCGACGTTGTGGCTCCGTATGCAAGCTGGGGATCAGTTGCAGCAGGTTCTCGCAAAACAGGTGCTGCACATGAGACTGGCTGGTTGGGTTTGCCAGCAGCCCCGAGGCGTTGCCGGTTTCGCTGTCCACCAGGCGCAGCAAGCTGCCAAGGCTCTGCAGGGCGCGATGGTTGCTATCGAACAACAGTGTCCGGGTTGGGAGACGCAGCTCGTGGGTCTGATGGTGGCGCTCCAGGTGATCGAGCAGTAATGCAGCATCCAGGGCAATGACGATCGCCTTGGCCCCTTCATGCCAGATGACATCCACCTCATGCCCAGGACTGAATACCAGAAGCTCTCCGCCATTGGCTTGCAGGCCATCGGGTCGACTGCTGATCGTGCCTTGCAAGGGTAAAATCCCATGCCAGCTGTTCAAGGGGCTGGAGCTCACGCGCACCTCACCGCCCCATTGCGCCCCGAACAACTTCATCTGCGGCAAGGTCTGCAAGGTGAAAGCAATGTCCAGGGTTCCTTGTCTTCCGAGGCTGATCCGACGTTCTTCAAGATGGTTGTTGAGCAGCGCCTCGGCATCTTCGATATTGCGCGAGCGCAGTATCGGCTCCGCTGCAAACGGAATATTCCTGGCAGGGCAGGCCTCGCTCCTTGAAGGAGGCGGGCCGCTGATAGAGGGCGTATTCATCAGCGTAACCTTTATTCTTGTTTGTCCGGGTTGCCCCGTCTGGTTAATGAGTGCTGTATCAACGGTGCTGTTGTTGCGGTACATGGACAACAGGCTCGACAGCGGGTGTCCCGTGCCCCCGCCAATGCAGGGATGATGAACGACGGCTGACCGGTTCCCTAGCTGTCGGGGCAAATAACGGCGCGGCTGGATAAGCGCTTGCGCAACCGCGTTAGCGGCCCGCGTCAGGCCCTCTGCATACTGCTGGCTCAACCAATAATAACAACTGAGGAACCGCCCGTATGAGCTGGATGACCCATCTGATGCTTGTCCTGATGGTTGCCGTTTGCAGCCCCGCAGCCATGGCCGCAGACGAGCGCCCGAACTTCCTGATAATTGTCGCCGATGACCTGGGTTACAGCGACCTGGGCAGTTTCGGCGGTGAAATCAGCACCCCGAGCCTCGACTCGCTTGCCCGGGACGGTGTGCGCCTGGGCAACTTCCATACGGCCCCCACCTGTTCGCCGACTCGGTCGATGATGCTCTCCGGTGCCGACAGCCACGTGGCTGGCCTGGGCAACATGGGCGAGCTGATTCAGCCGTTCCAGCAAGGCAGGCCTGGCTACGAAGGTTACTTGAACGAACGCATGGTCACGGTCGGGCAAGTGCTTCAGGACGCGGGCTACAACACTTATACCACCGGTAAGTGGCACCTGGGTCGCACCGAAGAAACCAGCCCGAAGGCACGTGGTTTTGACCGCTCCTTCATTCTGGTACAAGGCGGCGCCAGTCATTTCGATGACCAGCACGCCATCATCGCGAAAGACCCGAAAGCGATTTATCGCGAAGACGGCAAACAGGTGGAAGTGCCCAAGGGGTTCTATTCCAGTGAGTTCTACACCAATCGGCTGATTGACTACATCGAAGCCGACAAAGCCAGCAACAAGCCGTTCATGGCCGTCTTGTCCTATACCGCCCCGCATTGGCCGCTGCATGCTCCGGATGACTGGCTGGATAAATACAAGGGCCGATACGACGCAGGCTATGAACCGATCCGCCAGGCACGCCTGGAGCGCCAGAAACAGCTGGGTATCGTCGCGGCGGATACGACGGCCAACACACCCATGGCCAAGGGGCTTCCAGACTGGAGCCAGTTGAGCGATGAGCAGCGAAAACGTGAGGCGCGCAACATGGAGATCTATGCGGCGATGGTGTCCAACATGGACTATCACATCGGTCGACTGCTCCAGTACCTGGAGAAAACCGGCAAGCTGGATAACACCTTCATTGTGTTTATCTCCGACAACGGTGCCGACGGCAACAGCCCGCTTGACCTGCCAGGCAACAAGGAGTGGTTCGCCAGCGAGTTCGATAACAGCCTGAAGAATCTCGGTCACAAAGGCTCGTATGCCGACTATGGCGCACAGTGGGCCCAAGTCAGTTCCACTCCGTACCCACTGTTCAAGGGCTTCACCAACGAGGGCGGAATTCGTGCGCCGGCGATCATCAGCGCGAAAATGCTGAAAAAGACCCACCTGCAAGGCACCGTCAATAAAGACATGGTCCATGTGATGGACCTGATGCCGACCTTGCTGGACCTCGCCGGCGTACCGCCACTGGGCAGAACATTCCACGGCCGCCCGGTGCAAACCATCAGTGGCAAGAGCATGCGCCCGTTGCTGGAAGGTCAAGCGATGGCCCAACGTCAGATTGGCTGGGAATTGTTCGGCCGCAAGGCGCTGCGCAAGGGCGATTGGAAAATCACCCTGGTCAACCCACCTTACGGCACCGCCAACTGGCAGCTGTACAACCTCAAGGCCGACCCTACCGAAAGCCGCGACCTGTCCCAGGCCGAGCCGGTAAAAATGAAGGAAATGTTGGTTGCGTGGGAGCAGTACGCGAAGGAAAACAACGTGCTCGATGGTAAGTTCGACCTCAAGTATGGGTTCGAGACGTGCCTCTATGAATATTGTTTCAAGTGAGAGGGTGCCCTGAAACCCGCTATGTGAGCGGCGACAACGTGAAACTGAACAATGGCAATACCGGCAAGTAGGGGGAGAAAATCAAAAGCCAGAGCGAGGCGGCTTGACAGTCGACCTGATTGCAGGTCTGTCCGGGATCTGATCGTTCCGACGCTCTGCGTGGGAATGCCGCCGGGAACGATCATCTCACCGCAAAAGAAAAAGCCCGACACTGGGTCGGGCTTTCCAATCATGTGGCCAAATCCCTTTGGCTGACTGCAGTGTGCTTGCCAAGTGTTACGAAGGCGTGACGGGAGTGTGGCCATCACGTGAAGCCCGGCGTTCTCTCAATGGAGCGTCTTGCGACTCTCTCCAATCCTGATTCGGTCGAGCGCCCGGTTTAAGGCGTCCAGGGCATCGAGAAGGGCTTTGGCCTCAGTTTCCCGGCCATCTCCCCATAGTCGTTCAGCCATTTTGTTCAGGGCCTGGATAGATCGTTCAATATCCGCAGCGGTGGCTGGAGGGGTGTTTGTCTGCTGCTTCTTTGACATGCTCAATATTTCTGAAGTGATGGAATGACAATGCGCAATCATCCTGACAAAAACAAGTGAGCAATGGTTGGCGATCATCGAACGCGCCGTTACAGGCGCTGCAGCAGTTACAGTACCCTATGCGCAGTTCAGCCAATGCAGGAAATGTAGATGAGCGATGAGATTGATATTCCAGAACCCGAGCACGACCATCTGCTCGATCATGAATTCCACGATGAAGAAGCATGGGTTGAACAAGATGCCCAAGGCATTCTTGACGATGAGGATGATGAAGACGAAGAGGATGATGACCTTGACTATCTGGATCAGATAGATCAAGAAGACGACTGATCATGGCGGGTAAATTCGAGAAAAAAGAAAGCCCGCACTGAGCGGGCAACTGGAATGAACCTGACTGATTCAGGCACCTGATTCAGGGTCGCTCGCGGGTAAGCCGCGAGCCTCCATGTCATTTTCGTCCTGAGCGCTTGTGCCTGCTTGCGGATGCTCGCTCGACACCGAGTTATTGACCGCCACATCTGTCACATCGTCATCGACAGGCGCTTCATCGTTCGGCGGCAGCGGCACCTGCGGCTGATCTTTGCGGGGATCGTGGCCGGTTTCGTTGTCCGTTGTTCGCGTTACGTCCTGCTGTGACATGTTGCCCAGTGCATTTTCGTCAATGTCCATGCTGGCTCTCCGTTCTGAGGCGCGGGATGTCCGTGCTTTTACATGAGAGACAGCGGCGCATCGCGAGTGCCGGGCTTTGGACGAACGGCGCGTCAGGCCCAGTCGAAACCGGGTTCCGGGTCGATTGGCGGGATGCACTGCAAGGTGGTGAGATCCAGCAGTGTGAAATAACCGTCCAGCCAGCCCGCGGTGTCGATGTGGTACACATTGCCCAGCACCACAGGCTGCCTGAGTGGCGTATGCCCGACCACCAGGGCGCGAAGTCCATGGACGGCGCGGGTATCGCCGGCCTGAATCCGGGTTCGTGACCACATGCAGCGCAGCAGTACGGCTCGCAGCTGCTTGTCACTTTCAGGCAATTGCAGTTCGGCGCGAAGTTGGTCCCATGACGACACTGGGCAATCGGCGTGAATAATCCCGACCAATCCGTCTGGCGTCTCGATCTCGATAGCAATCGGTAGTTCGGCGAATTGCAGCGCGAACGCTTGCTGCTCAGGTGGCGATAAACCGGTGAACCAGGACCCGCCGTTGCAGATCCAGCTGAAGACGTCGCAGGTGTCGAAGTGCACCACGAAATCGTCATGGTTGCCGCGCACGGGGTGAAACCATGGCTTGGCAAGCCAGTCCAGTGCGTCCCGGCATTCAGGTCCACGATCAATCAAATCTCCGACGCTGAACAGCCGGTCGACAACAGGATCGAAACCAGCCGCATCCAGCGTGGCTTGCAATCGGCTGAAGTGCCCGTGAATGTCACCTGCCGCGAAATCCCGACCCGCAGTGTTTGCAGCAAAGCGCTGGATGCGCGGCACCTCGATGGTTGTGGTCATGGGGTACTCCGGTACGGCAGAACGTGTTGCGTTGTTGCTGGTCGATCACCGCTTAAGCATGCGCCAGGGTTGTGGGCCGTGTCACAACCGTTTGCTTGAAATTTGGCATGGCTTCGCCGCGAAGCGTATACATTCCAGGGGTACTTCCTTTCTGAGAGAACGGATATGTTCAGATATCGCTCGTTTGTTGCCGCTATTGCCTGTGTTGCATTGGTTTGTGCCTCGACGCTGGCATTGGCCGATCCTGGTAATGGCAAGGGGCAAGGAAACACAAAGGGCAATTCGCAAAACAGCCAGGAGCATGGCAACCAGGGCAACCAGGGCAACAAGGGAAAGCATTCAGGGGGCGGTGATTGGGATAATGGCCCAAGCATCAACCGGGCAAACATTCTTGGCATTGTGGACGGGTATCGGGACTACTGGGCCCCTGGACCTGCGTTACCACCCGGCATTCAAAAGAACCTCGCCCGCGGTAAACCGCTTCCGCCGGGGATTGCCAAAAAGCTCGATGGCCGGCTGACCGGCAGGCTGCCACATTATGACGGGTATGAATGGCAGCAGGCGGGCACTGACTTGATACTGGTGGCGATCGCTACCGGTCTGATCTATGAAGTGCTTAACGGCGCTTTTGATTGATTCCTGCTGGCGCCTCCGTCCGTCGCGGGACTTGAACTGTCAGGGGGATTACGCGTCGTAAGGTACGCGTAATCAACCCTCACGGAAGCAATCATGCTTTTAAAAAACAAGAGTCTCGTTGCTGTAATGTCATGCGCCCTGATGCTTGCAGCCGCCCCGTTACTCCCCGTTGATCTGTCCATCATGAACGCCGCCTATGCGAAAGAAGGTGGTGGTGGTGGTGGTGGTGGTGGTGGTGGTGGTGGTGGTGGTGGCCACGGCGGCGGAAATGGCGGCGGAAACGGCGGTGGCCATGGCGGTGGTAATGGCGGCGGTAACGGTGCCGGCCACAGTGGTTCGGGTCACGCTGGCAGTAACGGGCACGGCGAGGGTTTGAGCAGTGATCATGCTGGCAAGGCCGTTCGCGACCATGGCGTCAGTGGCAATCACTACGGCAGTGATCGTAATAGTGACAATGGCCACGGCACCACGACTTCAGGCATCGCACACTCCAAAGATACGCGCGGCTTGGACAAGGCCAGGGCCATTTCGGAATCGACGCCGGGTGATCACAACTCGAAAGGTTTGAGTAAAGCCGGCGCACCAAAAAAATCCCACTGAGCAGAAATTGCCAGGCAAGCGACTTTCTAGCGGCCAGGCTTCTAAAAAAATCCCGGAGACGTCTGTTTCCGGGATTTTTTTTGCGATGCAGATCGTTAAGGGTTTTACCGAGCGCTCTCGAGGATCAGCAATAACAATAAGCAGCTAGTCTTCACCTTGGTGTTGCAGGCTCTTTCCGTGTGGAGAGGAGACTGCTTTCCAACGCAGGAGCACAGCGTATGTCCAGAATTCTCTTTTTGATGTTCGCCGGCATGGTCATGTGCGTCAGCCCGGCTATGGCGGATCCCCTGAAGATCGGCGTCATCGGCTCCGGTAACGTTGGCGGTACGCTGGGTACGCTCTGGGTAAAGGCCGGGCACTCGGTCATGTTTTCCTCGCGCCACCCCGAGGAGCTGACGGATCTGGTCAATAGCGCTGGCCCCAACGCTCAGGCGGGCTCGGTGAGCGATGCCGCCACATGGGGCGATGTGATCGTGTTGAGTGTTCCCTATGGCGCGATGCCAGAGCTGTCCGAACAGGTCCAGGGCAAGTTGGACGGCAAGGTAGTGTTGAGCACCAGCAACCCGTTCGGCGGCCGTGACGCAGAGGTCGGGCGCAAGGCGCTGGAGATGGGAGTCGCCTCCGCGGACCAGCAATATCTGCCCGGAATACGCCTGGTGCGGGCGTTCAATGCCATAGGCTACGCTTCAATGAAAGACCAGTCGGGCAAAGACAAGGCGATTCCCGTGTTCGCCGACGACGCCGAGGCACGGGACATGGGTGCCCGGTTGGTGCGCGACGCTGGTTTTTTACCGGTTATTTTCCCGCTGGCGCGAGCCAATGAAGGGTTGCCGGGCGGCCCGCTCAGCGGCCTTTGGAACGAAGCCGAACTCAAGCGCAAAGTCGGTCTTTAGGAGAAATCCACCATGGCTTCCGCAAATCTGTTGGCCATCGCCTGGAGTGTGTTGTCTTGCACGGCAGCGCTCGGTCAAGGGGCGGCCGACACCGATCACCCACCGGCAATCCTGCCATTGGAATCCGAGACGACGCCAAGGCTCATTGCTTATCCGCCGCTTCCTGAGCCGCTCGCCCGCGGCGTCGTCATTATCCAGTATCGAACAGAGCACGCCAGGATCATGCCGGTATTCGGTAAGGCGGCTGCCGATGTATCTCCACGACTGGGCCACCTTCACGTGACTGTCGACGACTGGAAAGGTACGTGGGCGCACACCAGTGAAGACCCGATCATCCTGGTCGGACTGACCCCCGGCGCCCACAAGGTTCTGCTTGAAGTGGCCGACCCGACGCACAAGATCCTCACCCGTACGACAGTGAGCTTTACAGTGCCGCAGAAGGAGCCAATGGCTGGCTCTCACGCAGACGATGGTCACGCAGTAAAACAGCAGTGAAGCTCGAGCCCGGTCATGGCCGCCTCACGCCCTGAGCCTGTCCGTCATTGCATTCAAATAGCCATCGTCATCGTTGACGACCATCGTCGGAACGCCGCCCGGAGCATGCTCGCTCCTGCAGGGGGCACCGCGCTTTAGCCTTGCCGCCAGGGACGCTCCGCGCTCCGCTGTCGACGCCTTCCCGCCAGTTGTATTTGCCAACGGAATCATTGAGTTACTGAATGGTCATAGTTTGGGGTTCAACGCCGTGCGGAATTTTCCCTGGCCAGAACCCTCTCACCCTCCGACCTTCAGGATGCTCAAATGAATCGCGCAGTAATGATGACCCTGGCCCTTTCCAGCCTGCTCTTGCTGGGAGGCTGCGGACCTCACTGGGAAGATGGAGAAAGGTATGGTCGCTACCACGATCATGATCATCGCCGTGGATATGACCGCGATGACGATGACCGAGGGTATGACCATCGATACGATCGTCGCGACGATGATCGCGACAACCGTCGTTATCGCGATCGTGACGACCGGGACGACTGATACATCCAGCGTCTTTTGAAAAAAGGGGCAGGGGTTGTCAGCTTCCCGACTCACTGCCCCTCTCAGTGCCCCCGTCATCCTGCGACTCCGCGTCTTTTTTCATGGAGTGCGCGTCGGAGCCGGCATTTGATCCCGCTGCCTCCTCGCCCTTTTTATCGGCTTTTTCTTCGTTGGATTCAGGCTGGTTCAGTCCGGGAAGCGCTGAAGGTGGGATCGTTGCATCCTCAGTTGTTTTCTCGGCGGCTTGGACCCATAGCGGCGAGGCCGACAGAAAGCCCGACAGCATGAGGGCGGCAATGGTGGTGTTCATCGTTTGAGTCTTCCGTGCAAGGGGATGTACGGCATTTGAAGCACGGCTCACAGGAAGGTGCGCAGTGGCGGACGGGCGGCAGATCCGAAGTGTTGCAACGGGCGCCCGGGAACCCTCACTTTTTCGGCGATTTGTTGCTTGTGGGGATGTGCAGGTAAGACATCACGCTTTCGGTCAGTTCGGTCGCCAGCTTGACGGCTTCCTTGTTGCGAGCCATTACGCCAGCCACCAGTCCTTCGATCAGGGCGAGCACGGCAATGTTGGAACTGGTCAACACCGGATGGTCAGCCGGGGCAAACAGCACGTGTTCGGCAATGGCGGTGAGGGGGGAGGCGGGTGAGTCGGTGATCGCCAATACCGAGGCGCCGCGCGCGTTGGCAAAACGTGCAAGTTGCAGCGTATCGAGGGAGTAGCGCGGCAGGGAGATCGCGAGCAGTACGTCCTCATCAGTGATGGCAGCCAGCCGGTAAGCGGCGTTTTCGTTGCCGCCCTCCATGCTGATGGCGGTTGCGTCCGCGCAGAAGGGCATCAGGGTCGAGGCGGCGAGACCGGCGAAGTAGACGCTGTTGCCAAACCCGAGGATGTAGATTTTCCGCGCCTCGATCAGACGAGTGACAAACGCCTCGAAGGTCTCGGCATGGTTGTTGGTCGCCGCCGTGGCGAGATTGCTGCTGGCGCTGTGGATTTGCTCATGCAGGCCAAATGCACCACCCGGTCGATGCGCCAGTTCGTTGCGCAACTTATCGACCGGCGACACCATCTGCTGCAACGTCGCGACCAGCTCGGCTTTCATGCCGGTGTAACCACCCAGGTTCAGCGCCTTGGCCAGTCGATTGACCGCTGCTGGCGAGGTGGATGTCTCTTGAGCCATTTCTTCGATGGTCAACGTCGCGGCCCTGAGCGGGTGACGCAGGACAAAGTCCGCCACTTTGCGCAGTGACGGCGGCAGGTCGGAAACGATTTCCGCCAGTTTGCGCATCACTGGCGCGGCATAGACCGTGGTGTCTTTCGAAGGGCTTGGCATATCCGGTTCAACATGTCCTGAGGGTTAGGGCGCATACAAGACTGTAGGAGCGAGGCTTGCCCGCGAAGAACGATGACGCGAAGTTTCTGAAACACCGCGGCGTTCGCTTCGCGGGCAGCCTCGCTCCTACAGGGTTCTGCCAGCGAGTGTATCCGAAGCCGACCCTCGGTGTGCGCGGAAGGCTTATTTCAAGCTCTCGCGCCTGAAGTTGCTGCAGTACTCAGGCTTCACTACGACCATGCAACAAAGTAGGCGAAAACTCCTACAAAATATAAAGAAAGATCTCTCAAGTCATCCACATACAAAAATTAATCGAAGCCTGGCACGGTGGCTTGGTTTATCGAATCCGCAATCACCCTGAGAAAAAAATTAACTTACTAAGTTAGTGAAGTTCTCGGTGTGTTAGAGCGGCGTTGAAACAGCACGAAAACCAACACCCGCAGTGAAAGACAAATGACAGAATACTTACTCGTTTTGTTTGTCGGGGTCATTTCAGGCGTCGTCAGTGGTGTAATCGGGACGGGGGCATCGATCATGCTTCTGCCTGCGCTCGCCTTTTGTTTCGGCCCCAAGCAGGCAGTGCCGATCATGGCGGTGGCAGCAATCGTCGGTAATATTTCAAGAGTTATTCTTTGGCGAAAGGATATTCACTGGAACGCGTTTTTAGCCTATTCGATGACAGGGGTACCTGCAGCGGCTCTTGGTGCACACACACTCTGGAGCCTGAAAGCAACCTGGATTGATATAGCCCTCGGGACATTCTTTCTGCTCATGATTCCCTATCGCCACTGGGCAAAATCAAGAAATTTCACTCTTTCGCTTTGGCAGCTCTCAATCACAGGGGCTTTTATCGGCTACCTCACGGGTATTGTTCTTTCTACCGGCCCGCTGACCATTCCAATTTTTTCTGCATACGGGTTATTGAAAGGCCCATTGCTCTCAACCGAAGCAGCCGCCTCGTTTGTTATTTACTTGAGCAAGACAATCACTTTCAAAGCGATTGGAGGCCTTCCCCTGACCGTCGTATTGAAAGGCCTGCTGATCGGGCTCTCGCTCGCCGCAGGTATGTCGATTGGCAAATTCATCACGCTGAAAATCTCCATGACGACATTTCAAAGGCTCCTGGATATTTTAATGCTGCTTTCGGGGTTTTCTTTATTAGCAGGAGGATTGACCTGAGGGAGATGAGCTCGTTGTTTCAGGCGGTTCCGTGAAGAACTTTTTGGGTGGGCAACATCCCGGCCGGAGCGTTCCGAAGCCGACCCTCGGTGTGCAGCGACGGGCCAAGAGTCGGTGTGCGCCGAAGGCTTATTTCAAGCTGCCAGCCAGGAACTGCTGGAGGCGTTCGGACTGCGGGTTGACCAGCACCTCGCGCGGGTCGCCACGTTCCTCGACCTGGCCCTTGTGCAGGAATACCAACTGGTTCGACACCTCGCGGGCAAAGCCCATTTCGTGGGTCACGACCACCATGGTCCGGCCTTCCAGCGCCAGGTCCTGCATGACCTTCAACACTTCGCCGACCAGTTCGGGGTCGAGTGCCGACGTGGGCTCGTCGAACAGCATGACCTCCGGTTCCATCGCCAATGCCCGGGCAATCGCCACGCGCTGTTGCTCACCTCCGGACATATGCGCCGGCCAGGCGTCCATGCGGTGTGCCACGCCGACCTTGTCCAGGTAGTGCTCGGCCTTTTCCCGCGCCTGTTTCTTGTCGATGCCCAGTACATGCACCGGTGCTTCCATGACGTTTTCGAGGGCACTCATGTGCGACCAGAGATTGAAGTGCTGAAACACCATCGATAACCGCGAACGCATGCGTTGCAGCTGCCTGGGTTCGGCAGCCTTGAGCCCGCCGAGCTTGTTGCTCACCAGCTTGAGCTGTTCGCCATTGAGCACGATGTCGCCGGCGTTGGGTTGTTCCAGCAGGTTGATGCAACGCAGGAAGGTGCTTTTGCCCGAGCCGCTCGAGCCGATGATGCTGATGACGTCACCGGCTTTCGCCTCCAGGGACACGCCCTTGAGTACTTCATGGGTGCCGTAGCTTTTGTGCAGGTCCTTTATTTCCAGCTTGTACATGGTTCTGACTCTCTGTTATCAGTCGCTGAGCAAGCGGCCTTGGCGAATGGGGGTACTGCCGGCAATTTTCGCCAGCCACAGGCCGGGCTGGGCAAAGCGCAGGCGTTCGCGGGCGTAAAGAATGCCGTCGGTGCTGGCACGCACCACGCTGTGCTGGTCGGTGAGTGGATCAATCACTTCGAACAGCGGATCGCCGACCTTGACCCGGGCCCCCAGCGGTTGCAGATAACTCACCACCCCCGGGTGTGGCGCGTAGGCGTACTGCGCACCGGCGAACGGTGTCGCTTCACACCTGCCCGGGGGCGACGCAGGCCAGTCACCGCTGATCAGGCCTTGCTCGGCGAGATAGCCGAGAATGGCTTGCGCGCTGTCGGCACACGTTTCGCGTTCGGTGTCAGCCATGCCGCGCAACTCGATAGTGGTGGCTACACATGCCAGGGCAATATTGGCTTCAGGGAAGCGCTTGGCCAGTTGCAGCCAGGGAAGTGCGCAGGCTTCATCGAAGGCGCTGCCGCCCGCAGCCTCGGCCAGCAGGGCAACGCCGGCGTCCAGGCGGGCGGCCAACGAGCGCAGGCGTGGCCAGTTTTGCGGCATGGCATACAACAGCATGATCGACTCGAAGTCGCAGTGCAGGTCCAGCACCACATCGGCGTCGCAGGCATGCTGCAGCAACAGGCGACGCAAACCGTCGAGCTCCGAGGTCGCTGCCGGCAGGTTGGCGAGGGCATCGCCCATGGCGCGGCGGATCAGGGCGACATTGGCATCGGCATCGTCGCCCAATTGACCTTCCAGTCGCTGCGCCACGTCCTCGCCGAGTTCCGGGAAGTCGCGATTGAAATTCTTCCCGCTGGAGAACTCGAAGCGACCTTGGTGCGTGGCCTGGAACATCTGGGCGATACCGATCGGATTGGCCATTGGCACCAATTCGATCACCCCGTTCAGGTGACCTTCCTCTTCCAGCGCCTGAAGGCGGCGCTTGAGTTCGATGGCGACGCGCATCCCCGGCAACTCATCGGCGTGCAGGGAAGCCTGGATGTAGGCCTTGCGCGCGCCGCTGCCAAAACGGAACAGCGAGAGCTTTCGTTCTGTGCCCGAGGCACTCCACGGCAACAGGTATTGAATGTGTTGCATGAGACTCCTTAGTGCTTGCGCGGTGCCAGGTAGGCCAGCCAGTGGCGCTCGGCCAGCTTGAACAGACGAACCAGGATGAAGGTCAGGGCCAGATAGATCAGGCCCGCGGTAATGAACGCCTCGAACGGCAGATAGAACCGTGAACTGACCGTTCGCGCGGCTCCCGTGATATCGACCAGCGTGACGATCGACGCGAGGCTGGTGGTTTGCAGCATCATCAGCACTTCGTTGCTGTACTGCGGCAGCGCCCGGCGCAGGGCCGACGGCAGGAGAATCCGCCGGTACAGGGTCAGGCGCGACATGCCCATGGCTTTGGCGGCTTCGATCTCGCCGTAGGCGGTGGCCTTCAGGCTGCCGGCCAACAGTTCGGCGCTATAGGCACTGGTATTGATCGCAAAGGCCAGGCAGGCGCAAAAAGTTGCACTGGACAGGTACGGCCAGAGCGCGCTTTGGCGTACCGCTTCGAACTGCGCCAACCCGTAATAGATCAGGAACAGTTGCACCAGCATCGGCGTGCCGCGAATCGCGTAGGTGTAGAGCCAGGCCGGGAAGTTGAGCAGCGGCGAACGGGATACCCGCAGCAACGCAATGGGAATCGCCAGCACCAGGCCAATGGCCAGGGAAATCAGCAGGACTTTGAGGGTCACCAGCGCGCCATTGAAATACAGCGGCAGGTTTTCCCAGATCAGGTTGTAGTCGAGAATCATGGCGGTGCTCCCCGTTACAGTTCGGCGGCTTTGACGCCGACCGAGTAGTGTTTTTCCAGATAGCGCAGCCCCAGCAACGACACGCTGGTCAGCATCAGGTAGAGCGCGGCGACGGTGAGGAAAAACGTGAACGGCTCATGGGTGGCGTCCGCTGCGTTCTTGGCCTTGAACATCATGTCCTGCAAGCCGATCACCGAGATCAGCGCGGTGGATTTGGTCAGCACCAGCCAGTTGTTGGTGAAGCCGGGAATGGCGAAGCGAATCATCTGCGGCACCAGGATCCGCCAGAACACCTGCAGGCCGCTCATGCCATAGGCCGCGCCGGCCTCGCCCTGGCCCTTGGGGATTGCCATGAAGGCGCCACGAAAGGTTTCCGAGAGATAGGCACCAAAGATGAAACCCATGGTGCAGACGCCCGCGATAAACGGATTGATGTCGATGTAGCGGGTGTAGCCCAGCGCGAGGGCAAGGCGGTTCACCAGATCCTGGCCGCCATAGAAGATCAGCAGGATCAACACCAGGTCGGGAATCCCGCGGATCAGGGTGGTATAGCCTTCGCCCAGTACCGCCAGCCATTTGAACGGCGACAACCGGAAGGCGGCGCCGATCAGGCCCAGGGCAATGGCCAGGGTCATGGAGGTCAGGGCCAGGTTGATGGTCAGCCAGGCGCCATCGAGAATGCTCGATCCGTAGCCGTGGAGCATGATGAAGTTCCTCAAGCGCGCGCCGCGAGGCGCGCGAGACAAGCCAAGTGGCGCCCGCACAGGCCAGCGCCAGGGTCTGGGGTAAAGGCTTATTCGCCGTAGATATCGAACGCGAAGTACTTGGCCATCACTTGCTGGTACTTGCCATTGCTGCGGATGGCGTCAATTGCCGCACTCAGGCGTGCAACGTTCGTGCTGTCGCCTTTACGCACTGCAATCCCGGCGCCTTTGCCGAAGTATTTGGGGTCGTTGATGTCGGGTCCGACCAGGGCAAAACCTTTACCCAACGGCGTCTTGATAAAGCTCTCATCGGTGTTGACGATATCGGCGAGGGTGGCGTCCAGGCGACCCGCCGCCAGGTCGAGGAAGGCTTCATTCTGCGAGGAGTAGCGAACAATCGAGGCGCCGGCTTTCTCAAGCTGTTCGGTGGCGAAACGGTCATAGGTCGAGGAACGCTGGACGCCGACTTTCTTGCCTTTGAGATCGACCAGCGGGTCGTTGATCACGTTGCCGGCCTTCATCGCGAACTTGCCTGGCGTGTGGTAGTACTTTTTGCTGAAGTCGACGGATTTCATGCGGTCCTCAGTGATCGACATCGACGACAACACCGCATCGATCTTGCGCACTTTCAGTGAGGGGATCATGCCGTCGAATTCCTGGATGACCCATTCGCACCTGACCTTCATTTCTTCGCACAGTGCGTTGCCGATGTCGTAATCGAAACCACTGACATTGCCCTCCGGCGTCTTGAAGGAGAAGGGCGGGTAGGCGGCTTCGATACCGATGCGCAGGCTGTCTTCGTCCGCCTGTGCCAGCAAGCTTGCGGCGCACAGTGCCAGAGTACCTAGAAGTTCTGTCTTGTTCATATTGTTGACTCCCTGGATGAGGTGTTTGGGTGTTGCGCGCAGCGATCGTCCGATCTGTCGAAGGGGACTGCTGCGGGGATTTGCGAGGTTATAAATGGCACATAAAATTTCATAAATCAAACAAATGAAAAAAATCATATCAGTGTCGGGCGAAAAATGCCGGAGCGTCACTGTCACTATTGGCAAGTCAGGCCCGGGCAAGTCTCACGTGCAACCACGCAGGCGGGCCTGATTGTCGATAGCCGTTTTTTCTAGATCCGGGGGAGGGGACACGGGGTAGTAAGCGGACACGAATGCGGCCGCTGGCTCGCGGGGAAACTGCGCCCCGCGTTGTCAATTTCAGCGAAAAAACCTGCTGTTTACTTGTACTTGATCACGATCCCTTTGAGTTTGCGGCCGTTGACGGTCTCCACATCGCGAGCCCATAGCGGCCCGTTGAGATAGGCACCTACCGGCTGGATATGGTCATAGACCACCACCACGGCATCGCCACCGAGCTTGGCGGCTTCTTCGCGCAGTTTCTGCTCGACCTCGGTAATGGGCGGGGCAGGGTCAACACTGGCGTCGATCAATATTTCGCCTAGCCGAACATGCGGGCGCAAAGGCTCGGAGCGCAATACGACGACTTCACTGGGCAGTGTCGGTGCGGGATGTTCCACGCCAACGTAGGCGGTGGTCTGGGCATCGACGGTCGCGCAACCGCTGAGTGCCAGCAGGGTGGCGGCGAGCCCTCCTGCCAGCAGCGACAGTTTGAGACGGGTGGACCATGACGGGTCATGGGTGTGCATGGTGGTTTCCTCCGAAGGGCCGCTGCCACACGGGTAGCTTGTTGACGGTAGCAGACGGCCCGGGAGTTGCCAGAGTGCCCGACCGTTCCAGGCCGGAGTTGCTTGAAGACTTGAACAGCGTTGCTGCGCACGATGCTGTTACTGGTCCTTTTCGCAGTTGATCATCCACGACACGCCAAAGCGATCGACCAACATGCCAAAACGCGCGGCCCAGAAGGTGGCCTCGAGCGGCATTTGCACCTGGCCACCTTCGGACAGGGCTGAAAACACCTGTTCCGCCTCCTGGATGCTGTCGACATTCAGCGAAATCGAACAACCGCTCATCTCATCGGTGGGGCGATCGGGGGTGGTGTCCGAGCCCATGATCGCCTGGTCTCCCACGGCCAGCCGGGTGTGGATGATCAGGTTGTGCAGATCCTTGGGGACGTGCTCGGCGGCAGGTGTTTCGCCGAAGGTCAGCATGGCTTCGAGCTGGCCCTTGAGGCTTTCGGCATAGAAGGTGAATGCGGCTTTGCAGTCGCCGTTGAAGATCAGGTAGGGATTGATTTTCATGATTGCGCTCCCGGTCAGTGGAAGGTACACATCGAATTGGACGCTGGGTGCAAGCGCGAATTCCGATGGCATCGACTGGGCAAGCAAAGCGCTAAAACGCGGAGGCAGCCTGGGTATTTTTAGATATTTTCTCGATAGGGCGCGCCAGGCTTATAGCCTCGCTCGTGCGCCGCGGCGCGAGCACGCGCTCGATGGCACCGCCGACCAGGTTCTCCAGCAGTTCATCGTGCTCGCTTTCGTCCAGCGAATGGGCGGTCAGCCAGCTGGGTGCGCTGTTAAGCAGGGCGGCGATGGCATGGCCGGCCGCCAGGAGACCTGATTCACTGAACCTCGAACGAGCGCCGAGCAGGACCATCAACTGGCGCTCGTATTGCTCGCGCAATTTTTGCACCCGAGCCTGCTGCTCTTCGTTCAGGCAACTGCTGTCGCGCTCCACCAGGCGATAATGCCAGGGCAAGTCGCGATGTAAATTCACGTGCGCGCGAATCAGGCTGTTGAGTCGGTCGCGCTTGGCCGGCGCCTGTTGCTTGATGCGCCCCAGCGTGGCCAGCAGCTCTTCGTAGAACTCTTCGATCAAATCCAGCAGCAGGTGCTGTTTGCTCGGGTAATGGTGATACAGCGAGCCCGGGGAAAGCCCCAGGCACGTCGCGAGCTCGCGCATGCCCACCTGACCGAAACCCTTGCTGGCGAACAGCTCCAGTACCTTGTCCCGGTATTCGGCGAAACGCGAGCAACGCTCAGGCATAGGCATGGAAGCCGCGCCCCGTCTTGCGTCCCAGGTAACCGGCGGCGACCATTTCCTTGAGCAATGGCGCCGGGCGGTATTTGCTGTCGTTGAAGCCCTCGTAGAAGGCTTGCATGATCGCCAGCAGCGTATCCAGGCCGATCAGGTCCGCCAGGGCCAGCGGGCCGATAGGCTGGTTGCAACCCAGGCGCATGCCGGCGTCGATGTCCTCGGCGCTGGCCAGGCCTTCCTGCAGTACCAGGATCGCTTCGTTGATCATCGGCACCAGGATCCGGTTGACCACGAACCCCGGGCGGTTGCCGGCGGTGATTGCGGTTTTGCCCAGGCGGGTCGCCATGTCCAGCGCCAGGGCATGGGTGGCATCGCTGGTTTGCAGGCCGCGAATGACTTCGATCAGGCCCATCACCGGCACCGGGTTGAAGAAGTGCAGGCCGATGAAGCGTTCAGGCTGGATGACACTGGCCGCCAGCTGGGTGATCGACAGCGACGACGTATTGGAGGCGATCACGCACTCGGCGCTGACCTGCGCGGCAATCTGTTGCAGCACCCGCAGTTTCAGGTCGAGGTTCTCGGTGGCAGCTTCGATCACCAGTTGCGCATCGTGCAGGCTGCTGTAGTCGGTGCTGGTGCGGATCTTGTCGAGGACGGCGTTTTTTTGCTCGACGCTCAGGGTTTGCTTGGCGACTTGCCGGTCAAGGTTCTTGCCGACGGTGGCGAGGGCTTTTTGCAAGGCAACCTCGCTGATGTCCAGCAGGGTCACGTTGAAACCGGCCAGGGCGCAGACTTGAGCGATACCATTGCCCATGGTGCCGGCGCCGATCACGCCAATGTTTTGCAGATTCATGTTGCCGTCCTTTCGATAAACCTTGCGATACCTTGGCCGTCGTGATGGCCGAAAGCGTACTATTGCCGCGAGTCTAGAGCCGGCGCAGTGGTTGGCCTATGCCGAAACTGTTCAACGGCACTGATGTTTTTTGCCATTTCGGGTGATGGGGAGCGAAGCGTTCGCATGCGGGAAAAGGACTCGGTAGCCGCCTACTTCGTGCAGGCGATGATCCACGGGCTGGGGGACGATCCACAGCGAGTTCGGGCTGTGCTGGAACAGGCCGGTATCGATCCGGCGCTGATGCAGGACCCCACCTCGCGGGTGTCAGCCAATGCCTTTGCGGCGTTGTGGCTGATTCAGATCCGCGGGCTGAATGACGAGTTCTTCGGGCTCGACTCCCATGGCATGCCGCCGGGCGCATTCGCCCTGATTTGCCGCGCCTTGATCCAGGAGCCCGATCTGCACAAGGCCATGCGCCAGTGCCTGGCCAACTTCGCCCTGTTCCTGCGGGATTTTCGCGGCACGCTGACCGTGCGCGGCAAGCGGGCGGTCATCAGTCTGGACAGCCAGGCGGCCAACGAACACGTCAGCCGATTCGGCGAAGAGACGTTCCTGGTGTTGATGATCAGCCTGCTCTGCTGGCTGGGTGGGAGGCGCATCCCGATCGACCGCGCGGACTTTCGCCATGCGCGCCTGTCACTCAGCGATGACCGTTTGCTCTGGGGGCCGAACCTGACCTTTGGCGCCGAGCGCACCGAAATCGAGTTCGCCAGTCATTACCTGCGCCTGCCGGTGGTCCAGGACCTGGCGTCGCTCAAAGTGTTCCTGCGCACCGCGCCACAATGGCTGGTGATCCGCTTTCGCAACCAGCACGGCCTGGCGTCGCAGGTACACCAGCGCTTGCGCAACAGCCATTACAGCCAATGGCCGACCCTGCAGGCCTTTGCCCTCGAACAGCACCTGAGCCCCAGCACCTTTCGCCGAAAACTCGAACGCGAAGGCTGCTCCTATCAGGAGATCAAGGACGAGGTGCGACGCGCGGTGGCGTTCGAACAGTTGCGCGGGAGCCAGGCCAGTATCGGCGATATCGCCGAACAACTGGGTTTCCAGGAGCCAAGTGCATTTCACCGGGCGTTCAAGAAGTGGACAGGAGAGAGCCCGGGGCGGTATCGGGCGCGGTTTCAGGAGTAGAGTCGAAACGTCTGTCAGACATGCCTGATTTTACCCCGGGGGCGGGGCCGAGTCCGTTGCAGGTTGTAAAGTGTGGCTCCATGGAATTAAAAAAATGGAGTCAGACGAAGTGAGCCAGATCGAAAATATCGAAACCGAATCGTCACGCTCGGCACCCAACCGCTATGCCCAGTTGAGCGGGAGTCTTAAATGGCTCAACGATCGTGCCTGGCCATTGAGCGTCGGTATTCTGCTCACGGCCGGGCTTTACCTGTATCAGTACATTCTGGAAGAACAAATACCGTTGAGCATTACATCTTCGGCGGTCCTGGCTGCGCTACCGGCGATGTCGGCGATTCTTGTATTTATCATCTCTGTATTGGTTGCCTTTATCCTCTCGCCGATCTTCGTACTGTTTCATCGATTGAACGCTTCGGATAAGCGCCTCAGCGACGATTTCAGTTTCGAGCAGAGGAGCGCGGAGCAACGCGCGCGCCATTTGCGGCTCTTGGGACGCTGGGGCGGTGGCCTGTTGATCCTCGGGGTATTTTGCGGGCTGCTCACGGGTGTTGGCTTTCAGGTCACGGGTAATGTGTTTTGGACATGCGCGGCGATATCGGGCGCCGGCCTGACAATTTTTGTTTACTACCGATTCATCACGCTCGGTGTGGAAGGCTCGGTATCCACTGACTTTCGTATGGCCTGCGTGATGTCTGCATTTGTGCAGATTGGCGTGATTCTGAACGTCACCATTGTGGTAATGGAAATTGCGGGTCGTTACGTCAGTAGCCTGTGGTGGCTATTGCTTCTGGTGCCAGGCGAGTTGCTGTTCTTAGGGTTGATCCAGCTACTCGGCGCGCTGTTCGTGGTGAAAATGCGCGGCCATGAGCATCCTGTGGCCTTTGTAGCGATAGGGGTGATGGTAATGGTCGTTGTATTGGGGCTGTATCCAGCATCGAGTGCCAAACTGGGCGGGTTTGCGTTGCAGGTATCGTCCTCCGGGGCACGCAATTGCGCCGTACTGGGCCTCGGCCCGGAGAGCAAAGGCCTTGAGGCAATCATGGACCCGGACAGGCCTGGATTCAGTCGCCCGTTTCGCATACTCGCCGAGGCGGATGGCATCTACTTTGTACGGCCCTGGAAGACAGACTCCAAATTCATTCAGTTTGTGCCTCGTGCCAGCCTGACCAGCATTGATGCATGCCCGCTAGACCGCAAATCCGCCAGGCAAGCTGCCCGAGAAAGTTTGCCGAACTGAAGCCGGGTCCCTCATATCCTCTCCAGATCGAGATATTGGATGAAGCGGTGCGCGGTTGTGAACAGGGCTGTAGCGCGGTTAAGAACCATGGCGCATCATCGTCCTTTTTTCTGCGAACTTAACCTTTATGCATGCGGCCTTGAACCGCCTTACCTCGCTTCTCGACCAGGCACGCCGTGCCTTGCTCCTTGTCTGGGGCACATCCCGGGGGCTGTTTCTGGGGCTGGTGCTGGCAACGCTGGTTGCCGGTGTACTTCCGGCGCTGGCGGCATGGCTGGGCCAGCGGATTGTCGACGCCGTGGTCTTCGCCATGCAATTGCACGCGCAGCAGGGCAGTGCGCCGTTGTGGCCGGTGCTGCGCTACGTGTTGTTGGAAGCGGGTGTGCTGGCCTTGCTGTCCGCCACCCAGCGGGCGCTGTCGGTACAGCAGTCGCTGTTGCGGGTGCAGCTGGGGCAGAAGGTCAACACCATGATTCTGGAAAAGGCCCAGACGTTATCGCTGGTGCAATTCGAGAATTCGGAGTTCTACGACAAGCTGGTGCGGGTTCGGCGCGAAGCCTCGACCCGGCCGTTGGCGTTGGTGATGAAGTCGCTGGGGCTGATCCAGAACCTGATCGTGCTGATCAGCTTCGGTGTGTTGCTGGTGCATTTTTCGCCTTGGGCCCTGGTGTTGCTGGTGGTCGGTGCGTTGCCGGTATTTTTTGCCGAGGCGCACTTTTCCGGCGATGCCTTTCGCCTGTTTACCCGCCGCGCACCGGAGAGCCGGCAGCAGAACTACATCGAGACGTTGCTTTCCCATGAGGGCTACATCAAGGAGGTCAAGCTGTTCGGGTTCGCGCCGCTGCTGTTGCAGCGTTACCGCGACACCTTTGCCAGGCTCTACGCCGAGGACCGGCGGCTGACCCTGCGTCGCGATGGCTGGGGATTTGCCCTCGGCCTGCTGGGCACCGCGGCGTTCTACCTGGCCTATGCCTGGGTGGTAGTCGATGCGGTCCACGGCAGTATCAGCCTCGGCCAGATGACCATGTACCTGGTGTTGTTCAAACAGGGACAGGCGGCGGTGAGCAGCAGCCTGAGCGCCATCAGTGGTTTGTACGAGGATGGCCTCTACCTGTCGAGCCTCTACGAATACCTGGCCGAACCCGTGGTTGCCGACACCGGTCATCTGACCGTGGGCGCGGTGCCTGGCGATGGCCTGCGCTTCGAGAACGTCGGTTTCCGTTACCCGGGGGCCAGTCGCGCCGCGCTGACCGGCATCGACCTGCACCTGGTGCCGGGGCACAGTGTGGCGCTGGTGGGGGAGAACGGTTCGGGCAAGACCACGCTGATCAAGCTGTTGACCCGGCTGTATCGGCCCGATCAAGGCCGCATCCTGCTGGACGGCAGCGATCTGCAGGCCTGGGAGGAAGACGCGCTCCGCCGGCGGATTGGGGTGATCTTCCAGGACTACATCCGCTACCAGTTTTCCGTCGGCGAGAACATCGGCGTGGGCGATACGCTGGCGTTCAAGGATGAGCAGCGCTGGCAGCAAGCCGCCGCCGAAGGCATGGCCGCGCCGTTCATCGAGCGCCTCGATCGCGGCTACGCCACGCAGTTGGGGCGCTGGTTTGCCGGAGGGCTGGAGCTGTCTGGCGGGCAGTGGCAGAAAATCGCCCTGTCGCGCGCCTACATGCGCCGCGATGCCGATATCCTGATCCTCGACGAGCCGACCTCGGCACTCGACCCGGCGGCGGAAGCGGCGGTGTTCGAGCATTTCAGCCAGCACACCCAAGGTCGCATGACCCTGCTGATCTCCCACCGTTTTTCCAGCGTGCGCAACGCCGATCACATCATCGTGCTGGATCAGGGCAGCATCCTCGAACGGGGTGATCATGCCACGCTGGTCACGGCCGGAGGGCGTTACGCGCAGCTGTTCGATCTGCAGGCCCGGGGTTATCGATAACACTCAGGAATCCTCGGCACCCCGTGAACCCTTAGCCCCGGCTATCTGCGGTTTTGCCCGCATCAGGCCTTCGAGTGCCTGGCGATACTGGCTGCCGCCCAGGCTCATGCTGTTGTTGTGCGTGCCGCCGGGTATCAGCAACAAGCGCTTGGGTTCATTGGCCGCATTGAACAACTGCTGACTGAAGCGTGACGGCATGAACTGATCGGCCAGACCATGGACCACCAGCAACGGCATGTCGATGTCGACGATCTTGTCGATGGAGTCGAACTTCTGCGACAGCAACCAGCGCACCGGCAACCAGCTCACCGGCAGGTTGTTGCCCGCGACTTCAGTGACGGCATCGCCCAGTGAGGTGAAGGTGGATTCGATCACCAGGCCGCGCACCGGGACCGGGCGTTTTGCCTTTTTCGCCTGGGCGGTCAGGTCCGCCGCCAGGTCGATGGCCACCGCGCCACCCAGGGAGTGTCCGTAGATCAAGCGCTTGCTGGCATCCGGTTGCATCGCGGTGAAACGATCCCAGGCGGCCCGGGCATCTTCGTAAACGCTGGCTTCCGACGGCAGGTCACCCTGGCTCTGTCCGAATCCGCGATAGTCGATCGCCAGCACCGAGTAGCCCATGGCTCGCAACTGCTCGATGCGAAAGGCCTGGCCGGTCAGGTTCCAGCGTACGCCGTGCAGGTAGAGAATCGATGGCGCGTCACGGCGTGCGGCCGGCCACCACCAGGCATGCAGGTTTTGCCCGGCCTTGAACCCGACGGGCTTGATGTCGAACTCCTGTACGTCCCCAGGCAAACCGCGATACCAGCCGGCCGTGCCCGGTTCAATGCGAAACAGCAGCTCGCGCTCTTTGTACTTGAGTGCGCCGCAACCCACGGGCAGGCCGACGACCAGCGCAGCCATGCACAGCAGCGGCAGCCAGCGCAGGCGCAGACGAGTGAGAAGGGCAGTGGCCATCGGGTGGTTCACCGGTATGGACATGAAGTGCGCGTTTTAACAGATGCGCGCGCGGGGTGGGGAAAAATGCGACTTGTGGGAGCGGGCTTGCTCCAGGCGGCGCTGCGACGAAGGCGATGGCACAGTTGACATTGATGCTGTCTGACACACCGCCATCGCCAGCAAGCCGACTCCTACAGGTCCACGCGCAGCACGATTTTGCCGATGTGGTCGCCGGCTTCCATCCGCGTATGGGCCTGCGCCGCCTCGGTGAGCGGATAAACCTGGTCGATCATCGGCAGGCAGCGCCCGGCCGCCAGCACCGGCCAAACGTATTCGCGCAACTGTTCGGCGATCGAGGCTTTTTCTTCCCGGGTGCGCGAACGCAACAGCGAACCGGTGACCACGGCGCGCTTGGCCATGATCGCCAGCAAATCGACGTCCTTGCCGAAGGCACCGCCGAGGAAGCCCAGCATCACCAGTCGACCTTCCATGCCCAATGCCGCGATATTCTGGTTCAGGTACGAGCCGCCCATGATGTCGAGGATGACATTGACGCCTTTGCCGGCGGTTTTTTGCGCAATGACCTGGACGAAGTCCTGATCGCGATAGTTGATCGCCTCGGCGCCCAATTGGCGGATTACCGCACACTTTTCCTCACTGCCCGCCGTGGCGAATGCCTTGATGCCGAATTCGCGGCACAACATCAGCGCGGTGGTGCCGATGCCGCTGGTGCCGCCGTGGATCAACGCGCGCTGGCCCTTGCTGGCGCCGCCCATGTCGAACAGATTGGCCCACACCGTAAAGAAGGTCTCCGGGACCGCCGCCGCTTGCACCCAGTCCATGCCTTCGGGTATCGGCAGGGCCTGGCTGGCCGGGACCACGCAGTACTGCGCATAGCCGCCGCCATTGGTCAGTGCACAGACCTTGTCGCCGACGATAAAATCACTGACTTGCGCGCCAACGGCGACCACTTCACCGGCCACTTCCAGTCCCGGGATCGGGTTCATGCCGGGTTTCATCGGGTACTTGCCGGCGCGCTGGATCACGTCGGGGCGATTGACCCCGGCGGCGTGCACGCGGATCAGCACTTCACCGACGCCCGCCGTGGGCAAGGGTACCTGGCGCGGTTGCAGGACTTCGGGGCCACCCGGTTGGGTGATTTCAATCAAGGTCATGTCTTTAGGCAAATTCATTG
This sequence comes from Pseudomonas sp. PSB11, assembly GCF_014596605.1. Taxonomy (NCBI): domain Bacteria; kingdom Pseudomonadati; phylum Pseudomonadota; class Gammaproteobacteria; order Pseudomonadales; family Pseudomonadaceae; genus Pseudomonas; species Pseudomonas sp. PSB11. The sequence continues at coordinate 136,451 of NZ_NOIO01000002.1, read as the reverse complement.
CATATACCTGTGTGGAAAATCAAAAGATCGCAGCCTGCGGCAGCTCCTACATGGGAATGCAGACATCTGTAGGAGCTGCCGCAGGCTGCGATCTTTTGACCTTCATGGGCAACTGGCCTGAACAACAGGGTCAGGTCGATTCATCAAGCGCACCGCCAACTCCAGCAACAACGCCATCACAATGGCTCCGGCCGCAATCTCGAACATCAGCCCATGATGGCCGCCGCTGGCATTGAACAGGGCCGAATACGCGAAACCGGAAATGGCCTGGAAGGTGGCGAAGGACACAGTGGCGCGACTCCAGACCACCTGTTGCTGATGATGCCCAGGGACCAGTTCGTGAACCCGTGCCAGTGCCAGCGGCACGATGCCCGGTGGGAACGATCCGAGGATCAGCGCCAGCACGGCCAACGAGGCGAAGGCGCCGGATACCGACAGCGCAGCCACGGCAATCGCCTGCACCAGCAACACCAGGCGGATACTGCGCTTGGCGCCCAACTGATCCGCAAGAAAACCATAGCTCACCGGCCCGACAATCGCGCCGAGGCCGTACATCACCCAGATCAGTGCGCCGACATGTTGCCCGGCGCCGAGGCCGCGAGCCACGTAATCCACCAGGAACACCATGGCCGGCACCAGCCCCGCCGCCATGAGTGCGTATTGGGCAAACAGCAGGTAGACACCCGGGTGGGTGCGGGTCGGCGCGCCATGGTGCGTCTCTGTCGTCATTGCCTGGTGTGCGACCGCCGGCCAGCCAAACCAGCTGATGGCGGTCAGGATCAGTGCCAGCAAACCGAGGCCGAGCCAGGTTTGCTGCAGGCCCAGGCTCAGCAACGGCGGAACGATCGTTCCCGAACCGGCAATGCCCAGCCCTATGCCGAGAAAGATCGCGCCACTGGCCAAGCCTCGGCGCGAGGCGGGCACATGGGGCAACACCGTGGCCGCCACCAGCACCATGATCGCGCCGCCGGCGACACCCGAGAGTAAACGCCAGCCGAAAAACCAGCTCACCGACAAGGGGAACGCACAGGCGAAGAACGACAGGGTGACCGCCAGCATCATCAGCCGCAGTGCGCTTTTGTTGGACGTGCGACGTGCCAGCGGCTGGCCGACCAGTGCACCGACCAGGTAGCCCACCAGGTTGGCGGCGCCGAGGTACACCACGTCGCTGGCGGAAAACCAATGGGCCTGGATCAGCGAGGGAATCAACGGCGTATAGGCAAACCGCGCCAGGCCAATGCTGACCAGGCTGGCGCACAGGCCGGCAACGATCGGTAGCCAGAATGCGTTACGTGGGGTGTTCGTGGGAGTGAGCATGAGCGCTCTCCTGCAGATTTTTTACTGGTGATCAGCTTAACCAACTTCTGTGATGCACTAATGCAGCGATTTCGCGCTATGGTGATGCGTAAATGCATCTGATGGAGGACCTGATGAATTGGGATGACGCACGGGTGTTTCTCGCGGTCTGCCGCGAATCAACACTGCGCGGTGCCGCGCGGGTATTGGGTGTCGATCAGGCCACGGTGGGACGGCGCATCACTGCGCTGGAAAAATCATTGAGCGCCACGTTGTTCCTGCGCACCAGCGACGGGTACGCGCTGACAGCCGTGGGCGAAGCGGCGATGCGCGCGGTTGAGAAAATGGAGCATTCGGCTCTGGAACTGCAGCGGCGCATCCAGGGCCTCGACGACCGGTTGACGGGCATCGTGCGGGTGACTACGACCGACTCTCTGGCCATCGACTTCCTGATCCCGGCCGTCGCTCGCTTGCATCAACGTCACCCCGACGTGCGGGTGCAACTGGACGCCTCGACACAAATCCTCAGCCTGGCCAAGCGCGAAGCCGACATTGCCGTGCGCAATACCCGGCCGGACAACCCGGACCTCATAGCCCGGCGAATCGCCCGTTGGCCGGTGGGCCTGTTCGCCTCGCAAGCCTACGTGGACGCCCACGGCATACCCGAGCCGGGCTCGGCGTTCGATGGGCATGATCTGGTGGTGTATCAACCGTACCTGCAGGCCGGCAAGGACATGACACTGGTCAACGAACCCGTGGTGCGCGGGCGGATCGCCGCGAGCTTGAATTCCAGCCTGATGGTGCGGCATTCGATTGCCGCGGGGATCGGGATCGGGGAAATTTCGGTGTACCTGGGAGAGAAGGATGGATTGGTCCGGCTGTGGCCGGAGCGCACGCGCACGTTACCGTATGACGTGTGGCTGGTGACCCACGCGGACCTTCGGCATACCGCGAGGGTCCGTGCGGTGATTGATGAGATTGTCGAAGGTTTTTCCGGGACCTTGTAGGAGCGAGCATGCTCGCGATGGACGTTAACGATGACGCTATAAACCTGACACCCCGTGGCGTGCTCAGGTTTTTCGTCGGAACGCCACCCGGAGCATGGTCGCTCCTACAGGTTTATTACGGCATTTCTGGCAGTTCTTGCGGCCGCAGATCGAACACCAGCACCTCGGCATCCACCCCATTGCTCAGGGTCAGCAACTGTTCTTCGCGAACCCGCACACCGTCGCCTGCCTGCATCGGCACGCCGTTGAGTTCGACGTGACCGCGCGCCACATGCACGTAGGCGTAGCGATTGGCGGCCAGTTCCAGGGTCGCAGTTTCCTTGCCATCGATCAGGCCGGCATACACTCGCGCATCCTGACGCACTTTCAGTGAGCCCTTGGCGCCATCGGGGGAGATGATCAATTGCAGGCGACCGCGCTTCTTCTGCGTGCTGAAGTGTTCTTGCTGATAGCGCGGTTTGGCTCCGCTGACGTCCGGGACGATCCAGATTTGCAGGAAGTGCACGGGGCGCGAGTCCGAGTGGTTGTACTCACTGTGCGCCACGCCGCTGCCGGCACTCATCAACTGTACGTCGCCGGGACGGATCACCGAGCCAGTGCCCAAGGTATCCTTGTGTTCCAGCGCACCCTCGAGCACATAGGAGAAAATCTCCATGTCGCGGTGCGGATGCTGGCCGAAACCCTTGCCGGCTGCCACGCGGTCATCGTTGATTACCAGCAGGTCGGAAAAACCCTGTTCCTTCGGGTTGCGATAACTGGCGAAGGAAAAGGTATGGAACGACTTCAGCCAACCGTGATTGGCCAGGCCACGATCCGATGCTTTGCGAAGGGTCAGCATGATGAAATCTCCTGTGGGGACGTCAATTCGTCCGAGTGAGGAGAAGGTTAATATTTATCGATTGATGCAATAAGTAGCTGAAAATTGAAATACTGTCTCTTTCAAGTTGACAATAATGCGTCTGAGGGCCCGCTCCCACAAGTGCGCAGTACATATCCTTTTTTTCCAGTGATGTTGAACCCATGAAAACTGTCGCAATGGTGCTGTTTCCCGACTTTCTCCTGCTCGATATGGCCGGGCCCATGGAGGTGTTTTCCATTGCCAATCGTTACTTGAAACCCGATGACCACTATGTACTGACGACCCTTGGCACCGAGCCCGGCGCCTTGAGGGCGTCAAATGGCGTGAAGGTGCAGGCAGACCTGCCTGTCGACCAGGCCTGTGATGGCTTTGATTTGCTGCTGGTGCCCGGTGGGCCTGGTGCCTACAACGAAAAACATCCGCCCTTGCTCGAGTGGCTCAAGCACAACGTCAGTCGATCGAAAACCTATGGTTCGATCTGTACCGGGGCGTTTGTGCTGGGTCACGCCTGTTTGCTCGACGGCTATCGCGTGACCACCCACTGGCATTACACCGACCGGTTGATCAAGGCGTTTCCCCAGGCCACGGTCGAGACCGACCAGATTTATGTCCAGGACCGCAACCTCATCACTTCCGGCGGCGTCACCGCCGGCATTGACCTGGCGCTGGCGGTGGTCGCCCAAGACCATGGCAAGAAGGTTGCCCAGGACGTGGCCAAGGTGTTGTTGGTGGTCATGAAGCGCCAGGGTGGCCAGGCGCAGTTCAGCCCGTTGATGGCGGCAGTGGCTGCGCACGAAACGGCGATTACCCGGGTGCAGAACCATGTGCTCGAACATCTGGACGAAACCTTCAGCATTGAACGCATGGCCGGCCTGGCGAATATGAGCCCGCGGCATTTCGCCAGGGTCTTCGCCCGGGAAGTGAGCATGACACCCATGGAGTTTCTGCAAAGCGCACGTATCGACTGCGCCAGGAGCCTGCTGGAATCCGGTGACTTGCCGCTCAAGACCGTAGCGTTCAAAAGTGGATTCGGCAGCGTGCGGCACATGCGTTTCCTGTTCAGTGAAAAGCTTGGCCTGACCCCGACCCAGTATCGTGAGCAATTCAGCTAGCCCTTGTCCGTCGTGCGCACCCTAATGGCCGTGACGCTCCCCCCGTGGCTGTTGTACCGTCACCCGGGCCTGCCAAGATACCGCTGAGCTCATTGCAATGAAGGCACGCAGCGCCTGGAAGGTTCTGCGTGCCGAGCAGTTTTCCAGCGGGTGACAATGTATGAACAGCCTTACAAATGTAACCAGCGACGCGGTGCTGCACTTCGGTCCCTACGCATTCCACCTCCAGCAGCGACTGGTCCTGGAAGGTGATCAGCCGTTGCGCCTGGGCGGGCGCGCGTTGGATATCCTGCAGGTGCTGGTCGAGCGTGCAGGTTCGGTGGTCAGCAAAGACGAGCTGATTGCCCGGGTCTGGCCAAGGTCGGTGGTCGAGGAAATCAACTTGCGCGTGCACATTGCGGCGCTGCGTCGGGTCTTTCGTGACGGACAGGGCGGGCACGACGGGCAATGCTACATCGCCACTATTCCTGAGCGTGGCTACAGCTTTGTCGCGCCAGTGCGACAGGCGCTGGAGGTGACTCCATGGCCCTGCGACGCCTTTGCGAGCCCGGCGCACAATTTGCCGGCACGGCTTACGCCCATTACTGGTCGCGACGCAGTTGTCGGCAGTCTGGTGCGCCAGTTGCCGGTGCGCCGTTGCATGACACTGGTCGGGCCCTGTGGCATCGGCAAGACCACCGTTGCGCTGCGTGTCGCTGAATTGCTGTTGCAGCACTATCGCGATGGCGTGTGGCGGGTGGATCTGGCGCTGATCGATGACCCGGCGCAACTGGTCGAGCATCTGACGCGCACTTTGCCGCTGGGCATCGGAGCGGACGTGGACGCGCTGGGGCGCTGGCATGCATTGCTGGTCCTGGACAATTGCGAACACCTGCTGGAAGGCTGCCGGACGCTGGTCGAGGCGTTGCTGACGTCGGCACCTCGCCTGTCGATCCTGGTCACCAGTCGTGAACCGCTGCGGGTCACCGAGGAAGTGCTCCTGCCTTTACCGCCACTGTTGGTACCCCCCGCGTCGGCATTGTGCAGTCTCGATGAGGTCATGAGTTATTCGGCGGTGCAGCTGTTCGTCAGCCGCGCCCGAGCTCGCCAGCAAGGATTTGCCCTGCGCGAGCAGGACCTCAAGGCCGTGCGCGAAATCTGTCGGCGACTCGATGGTTTGCCCTTGGCCATCGAGCTTGCCGCCGCGCAGATCGATGCACTGGCGCTGGTGGGACTGCAGGCGCAACTGGATAACTGTTTTCAGATGCTGACCCAGGGGCGACGCACGGCAGTCCCGCGGCACCAGACCCTGAAAGCGGCCCTGGACTGGAGCTATGAGCGGCTGGCACCGATGGAGCAAACCGTGTTGCAGCGTCTGGCAGTGTTCAAGTCGGCGTTTACTAATGACGCGGCGCTGGAGGTGATCAGTTGCGCAATGCTGCCGCCGTCGAGTCTGGCCAGCACCATGGAGAGCCTGGCGCTCAAATCGCTGGTGTCGGTGGAGCAAGTCCGCGGTGTGACCCGTTATCGCTTGCTCAATACGACCCGCTGCTATGCCCTGGAAAAACTCGAACAGAGCGGGGCCTTGCGCACCTACGAAATGCGCTACGCCGGCTACGTCAGTCACAGCCGCCGACCTTCAGCCAGGCCCATGGCCCTGCAACTCTGCGAGTAACCGTTGTACAGCGACCAGGTCCGGGGTGGCATGGCCTTCGGTAAACCGCTGGTAGACCGGCGACAGCAACTCCCGGGCTTGTCGGTAGCGGCCCTGGCGTTGCCAAAGCCGCGCCAGCGAGGTGGCGCTACGCAGCTCCCAGGCCAGGGCACCCTGGGCTTTTGCTATGTTGAGTGCCTTGATCAACAGGGTCTCGGCGGTACAGTTTTTCACCGGGCAATCGGCCGCCAGCAGCGCATTGGCCCTGGCCCGCAGAATCTCCGCGGTGCTCCAGCCTGCCGCGCCGGTTTCGGCGCGTTGCAGTAAATCGTCATCGACCAGGCCGCTGTCGAGGGTGACCATGATTTCCTTGATCAAACCCGCACCCGGACGAGGTGACGCCTGGGCGTCGGCACTGTCGATGACCTGCGCATAGTGTCGAGCCCAGGTATGGAACAGCAGCACCGAGTGCTTCTGCGCTTGCTCCAGCAGCAGGCGCAAGAGTTCGCGAGCGGTTTGCCTGTCGCCGTTGTAATGGGCGATCAGGCAGCCCGACAGGGCCAGGGTGTAGCAGATCGATGTGCCATGGTTGATCTGCAGCGCAACGTCCAGCGCCTGCCGGGCCGTACGCCAGGCTTGCTCGGGGTGGCCTTGAATCCAGAGGATGCGAGCCAGGATGGTCAGGGCGGCGACGCTCTGGTCGTATTGCACGCCAAACCCATGGGTGAAGCGATTGAGATGACCGCTGTGGGCCATGCGCTGGATCACCTCTTCGGCGTTCATCCGCGCCCGTTGCTGGTCGCCGGCAAAGTGCAGGGTCAGCACGCGCAGGCGATGGGTGCTCAAGGACAGTGCGGCGTCATTGTGCAGCCCCAGTCGGTCGAATTGCTCGCTCTGTTCCAGGGCCATTTGATAGTGGCCGCAACTGAGGTTGACGGCCAGGTGCCCGGAAATGGCGCGCAACTGACCGGCCACATCGTTGCAGTGAATGGCCAGGGCCCGTGCGCTGACGAAGGCTTCGACGGTTTGCGCAGTGCCGCCCTGGGTGTGATAACTGGTACTGCCCAAAGCCAGTTTCAGCAGCATTTTCAAGCGCGGACAGGGCTCGGGTGCTGCGTCGAGGAGCATCAGGGCCTTGCGCACATAACCGCCGTACTCGTTCAGTAGCGACAGTTCCTGCCACAGTGGCGTGGATATCGCGGTCAGGCGGATCGCCAACGCATGCGGGCCTGGCGCAGACAGCCCCCAGTCGAGCGCCGCGCGCAGGTCTTCGAGGCTGCGGGCATACCGTTCGATCCATTGCCCGGTGGGAATATGCTCCCAGTCCTTTTGCGCCTGCTGCATCAGTACCAGGCATCTCTGGGCGTGACGGTCGCGGGTAGCGGGCAATTCAGCGCACTGTTCGAGTTTTTCCAGGGCATAACTGCGGGTGGTGTCGAGCAGGCGGTAGAAAACCGCTTCGTCACCGACGTCCACGTTCAACAGCGACTTGGCCACCAATTGCGTGATCGAGCCAAACACCTCGCTCGGTTCAATGTGTTCACCCACGATCACCGCCGCCGCCGATTCCAGGGTAAAGCCACCGCGGAAGATGCCGAGTCGACGCAGGCAGGTTTGTTCGCAGGCATTGAGCAGGTTGAAGCTCCAGTCCAGCGTCGTGCGCAGGGTCTGGTGCCGGCCCAGGGTCGTCGGGTTGCTGTGGGTCAGTCGGCCAAAGCTTTGCTGCAACTGCGTCAGCAAACCCTGCAGGCCAAGGTTCGCGACCTGCGCGGCCGCCAGTTCCAGGGCCAGCGGAATGCCGTCCAGGCGCCGGCAGATATCGATCACCAGCGGCAATTGGGTGTCGGTCAGTTCAAAGCTGTCGTGGTTGGCCATGGCCCGCTCGACAAACAGCTGCACTGCGGAAAAACCCAGCGCTTGGGTGTGGTCCAGCACGGCAATGGGCGGAGGGCAGTCCAGTGATTCCAGGCGCTGCACGTATTCGCCTTCGGCTCGCAGGCTCTCGCGGCTGGTGGCCAGGATATGCACCTGCGGCGCGCCACGCAGCAGGCTTTCACACAGCAATGCCAGGCTGTCGACCAAGTGTTCGCAGTTGTCGATGACCAGTAACATATGCCGTTCGCGCAGGAACGTGGCGAGGCTGTTCATCGGTTCACTGTCGTGCAGGGACAGTTCCAGCACTGCCGCCAGGTGACCGCAGACCATCGCTGGATCGTTGATCGGTGCCAGGTCCAGCAGGCGGATGCCGTCTCGGTAATGGCCGATCAGTTGCTCGGCAACGCGCAGCGCGACCGTGGTCTTGCCGATACCGCCGGGGCCGACGAGGGTGATGAAACGCTGGCGTGGCAGCTGCGCCACCAGGTTGTCGACCAGCACCTGACGACCGATCAGACGGGTGCTGCGCAAGGGCAGGTTGTGGCCACCCAATTTCCCGGCGTCGCTGTGTAGGCCTTGCCCGCTGTGCTCAAGCGCGCACGGCGCCACAAAGCTGTAGCCACGCTGGGCCACGGTGACAATGTAGCGCTGGCCGGCCTGACCGTCGCCAAGGGCTTTGCGCAAGGCTGCCATGTGCACCCGCAGGTTGATCTCTTCCACCACGCTGTCGGGCCAGACTTGCGCCATCAAGTCCTGCTTGCTGACAACCTTCCCGGCGTGCTCCAGCAGGATCAACAGGATGTCCATGGCACGTCGGCCCAGGCGCAGGGGCCGTTCGGATTCCATCGCCAGACGTTGTCCGGGGTAGATCCTGTAGGGGCCGAAATGCACAGCCTGTTCGGGGGCGAGGGTCAACGGTTCACTCCTGTATGCATGCGTCTGGGACGCGCTTTTCGAGCATATTCCTCAGGTTTTTGCCGCCTTGCAATGCGCTGCGCGAGTGACTGTTGCTCAAACGCATTGAATGTCGTGTATCAGGTAATGGCGGGCGGTCCCGTGAACATTGGTCGAAGATGCATTAAACCGGGTCGCCGGGGCTTTTGGCGTGCCTGGGAAAATTAACAACGTTTAACTCGTCGTGCGTCCGGTCTACGCCAAGACTGCGAACCCTAAATGGATTCTACATGTCTGGAGGACGCCAGAGATGAGCAGCGTGGTGGTGGTCTATCACAGCGGTTACGGGCACACCCGGGTCATGGCCGAAGCCGTGGCCCAGGGTGTGCAACGGCACGTGGGTAGCACCTGCCGACTCATTGCCGTCGAAGACGTGGGCGAACACTGGGCGTGTTTGCACCACGCCGACGCGATCATTTTCGGTGCCCCGACCTACATGGGCAGCGCTTCGGCAGCCTTCAAGGCCTTCATGGAGGCTACGGCGGCGTTTTACCTGGCGCAACCCTGGCGCGACAAGCTGGCTGCCGGCTTCACCAATTCCGGCTGCCTGTGCGGCGACAAACTCAACACCCTGCTGCAGATGGCGGTTTTCGCGGCCCAGCATTCGATGATCTGGGTCGGCCTCGACCTGCTGCCCGCGCGCTCCGCCACGGGCGAATTCGACGGCCAGATGAACCGGCTGGGCAGTTCGTTGGGCGCCATGGCCCAGTCGAATGTCGAACAGTCCCCCGACCTCGCACCGCCCGCCGAGGACCGCTGCACCGCGGCACACCTGGGCGAGCGCGTGGCGCGGCTGGCCGAGCGAATGCGCCGCACATCCGATTGATTGACCTCAACCCCACGTAAGGAGCACACCCCATGAGTACGTTCACCACCCGCGACGGCACCGAGATCTATTTCAAGGATTGGGGGAGCGGTCAGCCGATCGTCTTCAGCCACGGTTGGCCACTCAATGCCGACAGTTGGGAATCGCAGATGTTGTTCCTGGCCACCCAGGGCTACCGCGTCATTGCCCACGACCGCCGTGGACATGGCCGTTCCAGCCAGCCATGGTTCGGCAACGACATGGACACCTACGCCGATGACCTGGCGCAATTGATCGAACACCTGGACTTGCACAACGTCGTGCTGTTCGGCTTCTCCACCGGTGGCGGTGAAGTGGCGCGCTACATCGGTCGTCACGGTACCGGGCGGGTGGCCAAGGCCGGGCTGATTTCCTCCGTGCCACCGCTGATGCTCAAGACCGACGCCAATCCCGGCGGCCTGCCGATCGAAGTGTTCGACGGCATTCGCCAGGCTTCGCTGGTGAACCGCTCGCAGCTGTACAAGGACCTCGCCAGCGGCCCGTTCTTCGGTTTTAACCAGCCCGGCGCCACACCGTCCCAGGGCATGATCGACTGGTTCTGGATGCAGGGCATGACCGCCGGCCACAAGAACGCCTACGACTGCATCAAGGCATTCTCGGAAACCGATTTTACCGAAGACCTGAAGAAATTCGACGTGCCGACGCTGGTGGTGCACGGCGACGCCGACCAGGTGGTGCCGATCGAGGCCGCGGGTATCGCGTCGGCAGGATTGGTGAAAGATTCGCAGCTGTTGGTCTACCCTGGCGCGCCCCATGGCCTGACAGACACCCACAAGGATCAGCTCAACGCCGATCTGCTGGCATTCCTCAAGGGTTGATGTATGCCGGCGATGGCGTTCGCGAAGTCGCCATCGCCGGCTCTTGCAGGGATGTGTGCGCGGGTGAGGCGGGAAGGGCGCGTACTGTGCGGCAACGCCAGGCAAACGGATTGATGCCTTCACTGCGGGTGAACATGTGGCAGAAATGCGCCTGGTCGCAGAAGCCGCATTCGAGGCTGATTTGCGTCAGGCTCAGGTCAGTGTGCTGGATCAGCAGCTTGGCCCGGGCGATGCGTTGTTGGCGGATCCATTCCTGGGGTGAGCAACCGGTGCTGCACTTGAACGCCCGGGAAAAATGACTGCGCGACAGCGAACAGGCCTGGGCCAGCTCGGTCACTTGCAGGGTTTCTCCGAGGCGCTCGAGGATCAGTCGTTTGACCAACCGCTCGCGCTGCGGACTGAGGCCGCTGGTGCTTTTGCCTTGTGTGTGTGCGACTGCCGCGCGGGCGGCGCTTTGCTGCAACTGAGCCATGGCGAATGTCCGTGTCGGTAGGCTTCATTCTTGAACTCCAGGGCTCTGGCTTGCGAGTTAAACGTTGTTAATTCCTCGTCCATGGCGGGCACTCTTGCGTAAAGTCAGACACAATCGCTGCCTCGCGCCTGGCTCAACACAAAAAGGAACCGTGCCTATGAACCGTAACGATCTGCGCCGCGTCGACATGAACCTGTTGGTGATTTTCGAAGCCTTGATGTTCGAGAAGAACCTGACCCGCGTCGCGGAAAAACTGTTCATGGGCCAGCCTGCCGTGAGCGCGGCGCTGGGACGCTTGCGCGATCTGTTCGATGACCCTTTGCTGTTGCGCAACGGTAGAAGCATGGAGCCGACGGCGCGGGCATTGGCGATTCTCAAGGAACTGCAACCGGCGATGGATACCATTTCCGGCGCGGTCAGTCGTGCCAAGGAGTTCGATCCGGCGACCAGTTGCGATGTGTTTCGCATTGGCCTGTCGGACGATGCCGAGTTCGGGTTGTTCCCGCCACTGCTGAGCAAGCTGCAGGAAGAAGCACCGGGCATTGTCGTGGTGGTACGCCGGGCCAATTACCTGCTGATGCCGGCCTTGCTGGCGTCGGGGGAAATTTCCGTGGGCGTCAGCTACACCACCGAGTTGCCGGCCAATGCCAAGCGCAAGAAACTGCGCGATATTCCCTGCAAAGTGCTGCGCGGTGACAAGCGACCAGGAACGCTGACCCTGGATGAGTATTGTGCGCGTCCCCATGCGATGGTCTCGTTTTCCGGAGACCTGAGCGGCAATATCGATCTGGATCTGGCGAAGGTGGGTCGCACCCGCCGTGTGGTGCTGGGGGTTCCGCAGTTCAGTGGTTTGCGCGCGTTGCTCGCCGGGACCGAGATGATTGCCACGGTGCCCGATTATGCAGCGTGTGCGTTGGTGGAGGGGTGTGGCTTGCGCGCTGAAGATCCGCCGTTCGAGATTGCCGCGGCGCAGTTGTCTATGGCGTGGAGTGGGGTGCATGACAATGATCCGGCGGAGCGCTGGTTGCGGTCGCGCATCAGTCAGTTCATGTCTGAGCCTTTGGCTGTTCTGGCTTGACCTTGGCGGCCTGGTAGCCGACCAGGTTGCTGGTTGTTTGAGTACATATCCGTTGCTGCGGTAACGGCGGCTTATGGTTTCGCCCTTACGGCGAGACCCTAGATCAAGATCAAGATCAAAAGCTGAAGGCGAGCTAACGCTCGGCCTGATGAGTGGTGAAGAGCGGGGTGGTGTACGCCGCTTTGCTTTTGCTTTTCTGTAGGCGCTGGCTTGCCAGCGAAGGCGGCCTCCCAGCCGACTGACCTTCCTGATGTGCCCAATCTCCTGTGGGAGCGGGCTTGCTCGCGAATGCGGCCTTACAGCCGACCAACATCTGGCAGATGTACCCATCCCCTGTGGGAGCGGGCTTGCTCGCGAATGCGGCCTTACAGCCGACCAACATCTGGCAGATGTACCCATCCCCTGTGGGAGCTGGCTTGCCAGCGAAGGCGGCCTCCAAGCCGACCTGTTTCCTGCAGATGTACACAGACCCACTGTAGGAGTGAGCCTGCTCGCGATGGCGACCTGACAGCCGACCTGTTTCCTGCAGATGTACACGGACCCACTGTGGGAGCGAGCCTGCTCGCGAATGCGGTTCGTCATTCAACAGCTATATTAACTGACACGCTGCGCCATCGCGAGCAAGCGCGCGACCACAACGACCCCTGTTGTCCCGTGGCTGCGCGTCCCCTCGCAAAGACAGCACGTACATTCAATTTTTTTCTTCTCCGCAACGGCACTATCCAACTCAATAGCGGCGATCAACTCCCGTGGTTGTCTGTTCGCCCCCCCTATCGTTTCGCCGGAGCCCTGCGTCATGCCTGATTCCAACGTGCCCGACTCGCCTTTCGAGGAGGTCGTGACCCTGGTTATCAAACACCGGGTCAAAGCCGGTTTTGAAGTGCCTTACGAGGCTTGGCTGCGCAATATTGTCAGTGTCGCCGGACAGCAGGAAGGGCACCTGGGTGTGGATGTGATGCGCGGCAAGAACGCCGGCCTCGACATGTACACTTGCGTCTTGCGTTTTTGTTCCCCCGGCGCGATGCAGCGCTGGCTCGATTCGCCGCAACGCCAGGCGTTGGTCAAAGAAGCCACGCCGATGCTGGCCGACGGCGACCAGACCGAGGTCAATCCGGTCAACGAATTCTGGTTCGCCCCGCAGGCCGAGACGGGCTCGCCGCCGCCGCGCTGGAAGCAGGCCGTGGTCACGCTGTTGGTGATTCTGCCGCATACCTTGCTGGTGCCGTTGCTCTGGGGACCGCTGTTGCAACTCAACGCCTTTCTCTCCCAATACGTGGTCGCGACATTCCTGATCACCCTGACCATCGTGCTGTCGGTGGTGTACCTGTTCATGCCGATGGCGACGCGCTTGTTCGCGCCCTGGCTGTCCTCATCCACTTCGCCCAAGGAAACGCGATGAACGCCGACCTGATTCTGTTCAATGGCCAATTTCATACCGTAGACCGTGAGAACCCACACGCCAGTGCGGTAGCCATCCGTGATGGCCGCTTTGTCGCAGTGGGGAGCGATGCCGAGGCCATGGCGTTGCGTGGCTCGGGCACGCAAGTGATCGACCTCAAGGGCCGTTGCGTGATTCCCGGGCTCAACGACTCGCACTTGCACCTGATTCGTGGCGGCTTGAACTACAACCTCGAACTGCGCTGGGAAGGTGTGCCGTCGCTGGCCGATGCGCTGCGTATGCTCAAGGAGCAGGCCGACCGGACGCCAACGCCGCAATGGGTGCGGGTGGTCGGGGGCTGGAATGAATTCCAGTTCGCCGAAAAGCGCATGCCGACGCTCGAAGAGCTTAACCAGGCCGCGCCCGATACCCCGGTGTTCGTCCTGCATTTGTACGACCGCGCCTTGCTCAACCGTGCGGCGCTGCGCGTTGCCGGCTACACCCGCGATACGCCGAACCCGCCGGGTGGCGAGATCGTGCGCGACGCCAATGGCAACCCCACCGGAATGCTGGTGGCGCGCCCCAACGCGATGATTCTGTACTCGACGCTGGCCAAGGGGCCGAAGTTGCCGCTGGAGTATCAGGTCAACTCGACGCGCCAGTTCATGCGCGAACTCAATCGTCTGGGACTGACCAGCGCCATCGATGCCGGCGGTGGTTTCCAGAATTATCCGGACGACTATCAGGTGATCGAGCAGTTGGCCAAGGACCAGCAGCTGACCATTCGCATTGCCTACAACCTGTTTACCCAGAAGCCCAAGGAAGAGCTGGCGGATTTCCAGAACTGGACCGGCAGCGTCAAGTTGCATCAGGGCGACGACTACCTGCGGCACAACGGCGCCGGGGAGATGCTGGTGTTTTCGGCGGCGGATTTCGAGGACTTCCTCGAACCGCGCCCAGACCTGCCGCAAAGCATGGAAGACGAGCTTGAGCCGGTGGTGCGCCATCTGGTCGAACAGCGCTGGCCGTTCCGTTTGCACGCCACCTACGACGAGTCCATCAGCCGCATGCTCGACGTGTTCGAGAAGGTCAACCGTGACATACCGTTCAACGGTTTGCCGTGGTTCTTCGACCACGCCGAAACCATCACCCCACACAACATCGAGCGGGTGAGGGCGTTGGGTGGCGGCATCGCGATTCAGGATCGCATGGCGTTCCAGGGTGAATATTTCGTTGAGCGCTACGGCGCCAAGGCGGCCGAAGCCACGCCGCCGATCCAGCGCATGCTGGCCGAAGGTGTGCCGGTCGGTGCCGGCACCGACGCGACGCGGGTGTCGAGTTATAACCCCTGGACCTCGCTGTACTGGATGGTCAGCGGTCGCACCGTCGGTGGCCTGGCGTTGCACGCCGAGGGCTTGTCGCGGCAGACCGCGCTGGAACTGTTCACCCATGGCAGCGCCTGGTTTTCTTCCGAGCAGGGCAAGAAAGGCCAGATCAAGGTTGGGCAACTGGCGGACGTGGCCGCATTGAGCGCGGACTTTTTCAGCGTCGAGGAAGAAGCGATCAAATGGATCGAGTCGGTACTGACCGTGGTCGGCGGCAAGGTGGTGTATGCCGCCGGGGATTTCGAGAAGCTGGGACCTGCCAGCGTGCCGGTGCTGCCGGACTGGTCGCCGGTGGTGAAAGTACCGGGGCACTGGCGGCCGAACTCGCCGCTGCAGGCGCAGGTTCACCAGTGCAGCGGTCCCTGCGCGGTGCACTCGCACAGCCATGAACGGGCGCGTCTGTCGAATGCACCCGTCAGTGATTTTGCCGGTTTCTGGGGCGCCTTCGGCTGCTCGTGCTTTGCTTTTTGACGAATACCCATAAGCGCCGGCCTCCTGCTCGCGCGCAGCAAGCGACAACCATCCACCAAGGAGTTTATTCATGAGCAACGTACCGTACTCTCGCTTGAACAAAGACGACGCTGTTGTGCTGCTGGTCGATCACCAGACCGGCCTGATCTCGCTGGTGCAGGATTTCTCGCCTAACGAGTTCAAGAACAATGTGCTGGCCCTGGGCGACATCGCCAAGTTCTTCAAGCTGCCGACCATCCTCACCACCAGTTTCGATAAAGGGCCTAACGGTCCGATCGTGCCGGAGCTCAAGGCGCAGTTCCCGGATGCGCCGTTCATTGCCCGTCCGGGCCAGATCAACGCCTGGGACAACGAAGACTTCGTCAAGGCCGTGAAGGCCACCGGTCGCAAGCAACTGATCATCGCCGGCGTGGTAACGGACGTGTGCGTTGCGTTCCCGACCCTGTCGGCCATTGCCGAAGGTTTTGAAGTGTTCGTGGTGACGGACGCTTCCGGCACCTTCAACACCACCGTGCAACAGGCTGCCTGGGCCCGCATGTCGGCCGCCGGTGCTCATCTGCTGAACTGGTTCTCCGTGGCCTGCGAGCTGCAAGGCGACTGGCGCAACGACATGGAAGGCCTGGCCAACCTGCTGTCCGAACGTCTGCCGAACTACCGCAACTTGATCAACAGCTACACCACGTTCACCGCCAAGTAAGAACGTCGGCCAAAACGCGAACCTTGTGGGAGCGAGCCTGCTCGCGAAAACGGTTTGACAGACACTGCAACAGTGTCTGGCCTGTCGTCTTCGCGAGCAGGCTCGCTCCCACATTGTTATGCGATAGGGTGATAAAAAGGGGAGAAGTCGCTATAAAGTGCCTGACTGTCAACCAAAGGCATGACAATGAACCCGTTCGAAGATATGCGAATTTTTTGCCAGGTGATGGACTCCGGCAGCTTCACCGCCGCGGCCGATCAACTGGGGTTGTCCAAGCAGTTTGTCAGCCGCCGCTTGATGCAACTCGAGGAGCGACTGGGCGTGCGACTGCTCAATCGCTCGACCCGGCGGCTGGATGTCACGCCCCTGGGCCAGCGTTACTACGAGTCGGCCTTGCGCTTGCTCGGTGAAGTGGAGCAGGTGGAGCAAGGTATCGCCGGGCAGACTACCGAACCGCGTGGCACCCTGCGAGTGAGTGCGCCGCTGTCGTTTGCGCTCGCGCACCTGGGATGCCTGCTGCCGCAATTTTTGCAGCGCTATCGGGATGTCACGGTGGAGGTGGACTTGAGCGATCGCCCGGTGGATCTGCTCGGCGAAGGTTATGACCTGGCCTTGCGCATCGGAGTACTGGAAGACTCGACGCTGA
The DNA here is from genome assembly GCF_014596605.1 of Pseudomonas sp. PSB11. Lineage (NCBI taxonomy): Bacteria > Pseudomonadati > Pseudomonadota > Gammaproteobacteria > Pseudomonadales > Pseudomonadaceae > Pseudomonas > Pseudomonas sp. PSB11. Next base: position 119,905 of record NZ_NOIO01000002.1, on the reverse strand, counting down.
TCGCGCGGCGCATCGCCTCTGTCCAGCGTGTCTATTGCGCAAGCCCGACTTACCTGGCGGAGCGTGGCACGCCGCTCAAACCCGATGATTTGCACCATCATGACTGCCTGCCTTATGGCCACGGGCGTCAAGTGCAATGGCGCTTTGAGGGGCAGGGCAAGCCGTTGCTGGTCAACGTCACCGGGCGCATGCGGGTCAACAATGGCGAGTTGCTCAAGGACGCGGCGATTGCCGGGATGGGGATTACCTATTTGCCGACGTTTATTGTCGGTTCGGCTCTGAAGGACGGGCGACTGATGGCGGTGCTGGAGGAGTTTCAACCGCAGCCGCTGACGTTGTCGGCGGTGTATCCGCAGCATCGTCAGACGTCGCGACCGGTGCAGGCGTTGATCGAGTTTTTGCGTGACCGCCTGGACCCCTTGTAGGAGCGAGCATGCTCGCGATGGACGTCAACGATGACGCGGGCAGTCTGAATGCATCCGTTGTCTGGACGTTTCTCGCGAGCAGGCTCGCTCCTGCAAGGGGTAAAGCAGGTCAGTTGACGCGTTTGTCGTCGCCCGGTTCGCCACCGACGTGAACGCCACGATCGTCACCTGGCTCGCCGGCGGCATGCAGGCCGCGATCGTCACCGACTTCACCGGCACGGTGCACGCCGCGATCGTCGCCGACTTCGCCGGCACGGTGCACGCCATGGTCATCACCGGCGCGATGAACCCCATGGTCATCACCGACTTCGCCGGCGCGATGTACGCCGTGATCGTCACCCGGTTCGGCGTGGTTGCTGCTACGCCCGGAATTCGAGGCTGTATTGCCGGCGTGCCCCGAAGCGTGGTCGCTGCCGCTATGACCGCTGGCGCCGCTGTTGCCGCCGTGACCGCCGCCATTACCACCGCCGCCGCCACCACTGCCGCCACCGTGACCGCCGCCGCCGCCACCACCACTGCCACCGCCGTGACCGCCGCCGCCACCACCGCTGCCGCCACCGTGACCGCCGCCGCCGCCACCACCACTGCCGCCGCCGTGACCGCCGCCGCCACCACCACTGCCGCCGCCGTGACCGCCACCACCGCCACCACCGCCACCACTACCGCCTTCTTTAGCTTGAGCGCTCGAAACCCCCGACAAGTTGTCCGGAATCAGTACGGTAGACGCTGACAGAACTGCGCCAATAGCCACAGCCAACAAAAGCTTGTTCATGTGCATATCGATCTCCGTCTTCTTTTTTCATTTGCAACGTTGATAAACCATGCCGCGTGCTGCTTCGTTCGGTAGGGAAAATCCAGTAGGTACGTCGGTTAACACCTCAACTTGAAATTTTATTCGGTGCAACGTTGATAAATCCTGCAACAAACCGCCAGGCCCCGTCCCAGAGGGCTCAGTGAATGCTGGAAGCCAGCTCGAATATCGGGATGTACATCAAAATCACGATCACACCGATCAATAGGCCGATGAAGGTCATGAGCAAGGGTTCGAACAGGCGCACGAACCATTCGATCCAGCGGCTGATTTCTTCGTCGTAGAAGTCGGCGCTGCGTTCCATCATCTGTCCGAGGTTGCCGGACTGCTCGCCGGCGCGTAGCAGGCGCAGGGACACAGGGGTCACCAGGTGATTGAGTTCCAGCGCCGTCGACAACGACTGCCCCTCGCGTACCCGTTCGCAGGCCTGGTCCAGGCGCAATCGGGAGGCCGGGGTGAGCAGGTTGCGGACCATGCCCATGGCGGTGACGAGTGGAATGCCGCCTTGCAGCAAAATCCCCAGGGAACGGTAGAAACGCGCCAATTCGTACATGAAGATGCGCTGGTGCACCGCCGGGAGTTTTTCGATCAGGCGGTCCAGGCCTCGACGAAAGGCCGGTTGTCGTTGCAGAAAGGCGAGGGCGATGACGATCGCCGCCAGTGCGCCAAAGAATTCGCCCTGGTGGGCGTGCAGGAACATCCCGCTGCTCATCAGGATCTGCGACAGCCACGGCAGGTTCGACCCCAGCCCTTCGAACACCAGGCTGAAGCGCGGCACGACATAACCCATCAAGAACAGCACCACGCCACCGCCCACCACCAGCAACAGCATGGGGTAGATCGACGCGCTGACGATCTTCTGTCGAACCTCGTCCATGCGCTGGCGATAGCTGACATATCGACCCAGCGCATCGCCTACGGCACCGGTTTTCTCACTGGACTGAACCAACGCCACGTACAGCGGCGGAAACACTGCCGACAGTTGGGCCAATGCCTGGGAAAACGATTTGCCTTCATAAAGCAGGCGCACCAGTTCGCTCAAAGTCTTGCGGGCTTGCGGCGCATTCTCTTTTTCCGCCAGGCTTTCCAGCGCATCGATCAACGGCAGGCCGGCATTGAGCAGTGTGGTCAGTTCCTGGCTGAACAACACCAGGTTGAAGGTTTCACGCTGCTTGACGCGCAGTGCCCGCCAGTGTCGTTCGGCGTGCAGGCTGACCACCCGCAGCCCCTGGTCTTCGGCGATGCGCCGGGCTTCACTGTCGCCCGGCGCTTCGACCGTCATCGAAACCACACCGGCCTTGCCTACCGCCTTGAGGTGAAAACGCATGGTCGCCATTCCCCATCATTGCCAACTGGTGACTTCGGCGTTCTCGCCTTCACCGCCGGGTTGCCCGTCCTTGCCCATGGACAGCAGGTCGTACTCGCCGTTTTCCCCAGGGTAGCGGTAGGTGTAGTTACGCCCCCATGGGTCCTGCGGGAGTTTTTTCTGCAAGTACGGGCCGGTCCAGTGGGCTTCATCGCTGGGGGCGGTGACCAGTGCCTGCAAACCCTGCTCGGTCGACGGGTAATGGCCGACCTCCAGGCGGTACAGGTCCAGGGCCTTGCCCAGGCCTTCTATTTGCGCCTTGGCCACCTTCACTTCGGAGCGGCCCAATTGCGCGAAATACTTCGGCGCGACGATGCCGGCCAACAGCCCAAGCACCACCAGCACCACCAACAGTTCTAGCAATGTGAACCCGCGCTGCGTGCGCAGGGCGAAAGCGTGTCGCTGTTTCATGATGACCTCACACAGTCGGCAGAAGGGTCGCGATAGAGGCTCATGCAATTGCCATGCACATGGCGGGCAAAGGCTTGGACATCCTTCTGTACTCCCCGTGCCACGGGCCCTGGCGCTTTCGGCACAGTGCTTGCGTATGGCTGCTACACGACCGGCCATTGGGGCATTACCCCCATTTTTCGGGGCCGGTCAGGGGAGGTAGAACAATGAAAACTCTCACCACAGGATTGCTTGGCATGATGCTGCTGGCCGGCGTTGCGCAGGCCGATGTCTTCGTTTCCAGGGACGCCAAGGGCGACTACGTCTTGTCCAACGTCCATCGCCCCGGCCGCCACTATGAACGAGTAGTCCGTGAGGTCGAGGCGGCGGTGGCCAGCCTTGATCAGCAGCCGCAAATGATCGCCACCAGGCCCTATGCCGAGCTGGTATCGAAGGCGGCCACCGACAACCAGCTGCCGGCGGCCTTGCTGCACGCAGTGATCCAGACCGAATCCCACTACAACCCCAGTGCCGTATCCCCCAAGGGTGCGGGCGGCTTGATGCAGCTGATGCCCGACACCGCCCGGGAGTTGGGCGTGAAAAACGTCTACGACCCCAAGGCCAACATCCAGGGCGGGGCCAAATATCTCAAGCGCTTGATGAACCTGTTCGACAACGACATCGCCCTCGCCGTGGCCGCCTACAACGCAGGGCCTCAGGCGGTCATCAGCCGTGGCGGGGTGATCCCGCCATTCGCCGAAACCCAGCGTTATGTGCCCAACGTCTTGAACCAATACCGGCGTCTGCAGGGACTGGCCGCCGATGCGCCGTTGTGATCGCAGACGGGGGAGGGTTTCCCCAACATTGGGGGATGGTGGCCCCGGCAAAAAAGTGGGGAATTAATGGGGAATATCCCCCGGTGAATTAAATGGCTGTTCTAAACGATTGATAGTTATAAAGAATTTTTATGGCATACAGATTGCTCAAAGGATTTTGTCGAGAATTATTCCTGTGAGCACCCACAGTGAGGCCCGTGATCATGACCGGCATTTTTCACGCTCCATCCGTCCTTCCATGGCTGCTGTTGGCCGCGTCGATGTTCGGCATCGAGCTGGCCGAAGCGGCAGCACGATGTGAACGCAACCTGGTGGCCAACGTCGTGGCGCTGGACCAGCCGCTGATGTTCAACCGCCTGGGTGCGCAGAACGTCAACGGCATGATGTTCGCCCTGCGCCGCGATGTGGTCGATGACCATGACATCTCACTGGCACAGGGCGGTGCGGCGGTGCCGGGCAAGGTGTCGCTGCGTCCCGACAAGCGTCCGCGTCCGCTGGTGTTGCGGGTGGCCGCCGGTGACTGCCTGACCATCAACCTGCAGAACCTGCTGGCCTATCAGGCCAACCCCGGTTCCCACGAGGGGGGGGAGGGCGAGGAAGAAGGCATCCAGGTTGGCAACAACGAAATCTTCAAGGTCGACGAACAGGTCGCCGACCGGCATGTCGGTTTCCAGGTCAACGGCATGCAAGCGGTCAACAGCATCGATGACATCGCTTCGTTCACCGGCCGCAATGCCAATAGCTTGATCGCTCCGGGTGCCAGCCGCTCCTACACCTTGTATGCCGAGCGCGAAGGGGTGTACGCCGCCAGCAGCCGTGGCGCAACCTTCGGTGGCGAAGGAGCGGCCGGCAACGTGGCCAACGGCTTGTTCGGCCAGGTCGTGGTGCTGCCCAAGGGCGGGCGCACTTACCGCAACACCGTGACCGAAGAAGAAATGCGCCTGGCGACCACCGGCCGCACCCCGGCCGGTCAGCCGATCGTCGATTACCAGGCGCGTTACCCGCAGCGCGAACCGTGGATCCGTGAAGGCAAGGCCGGTACGCCGATCATCAATATGGTCGACGGCAATGAAATCATTTCCAGCGAGAGTGACGCGATCGTCATGGGCAGCAACGCCGATGGCAGCTTCCCGCCCTCGACGTATCCGCTGGAAGCCTTGGGCAAACGCAACCCGGCCATTCCCAATCGACTGGAGCCGTTTCGCGATTTCGCCTCGCAATTCCAGGATGAAACCGCCGCGACCCAAGCCTTCCCAGCCTACTGGGCCGACCCGGTGATGGCCCATGTGCTGGAGCCGACCCGCGATTCGTTCATGATCAACTACGGCTCTGGTGGCATGGGTGCCGAAGTCGTGGCCAACCGTCTCGGTGTAGGCCCGATGCACGATTGCCTGTCCTGCGCCTACGAAGAATTCTTCCTCAGTTCCCACACCGTCGGTGACGTGGCGATGCTGGTGGACGTACCGGCCAACGCCGGCCTGGAAGGCATTACCCCCGGCCAGACACCGAGCGCCGATCAGGTGGGCGTCAAGGCGACCATGGCGCTGTATCCGTCAGAGCCGTCCAACGTCAACCACAGCTACATCGGAGACTTCGTCAAATTCCGCAACACCCACAACGGCCATGAACAGCACATCTTCCACCTGCACGGGCATCAGTGGCTGTTCAACCCCAACGATGACAACTCCGACTATGTGGACGCCCAGGGCATCGGTCCGGGTGCCGGCTACACCTATGAAATCGCCAACGGCGGTTCGGGCAACCGCAACCGGGTAGCGGGCGATGCGATCTATCACTGCCACTTCTACCCGCACTTCGCCCAGGGCATGTGGTCCATGTGGCGGGTGCACGACGTGTTTGAAGAAGGCACCAAGCTGGAAGTGTCGCAACAAGGCCCCGACGGATTCCACAGCGAGCCTTATGCCCTGCGCAGCGGTAAACCCGCGGCTGGCGCGCGCGCCTTGCCCGATGGCGAGATCGTTGCCGGCACGCCGATCCCGGCGGTGGTGCCGCTGCCCGGCAAAGCCATGGCACCGATGCCCGGCAAAGTCGCGGTCGTACCGAAAATCGGCCAGGCCCTGGTGGCCGCCAACGACGATGACGACGATGAAGAAGACGACGATGACGGCGAGCACCATGGCGGCAACGGTGGCGCACAGGCCATCGGTTCCCTGGCGCTGGTGGATCGCAGCGAAGCCAACCGCAACGCCGATGGCACGCTGAAAAACCCTGGCTATCCATTCTGGATTGGCGGCATGGAAAGCTCGGTCGGCCAACGCCCACCGACTCCGCCACTGGACATGCTTGATGCCGCCACGGCGCAGGCCCTGAAAGCGACGGGCAAAGCCTTGTGGGCCAACCTTGATCCGGCGCAGTCCGGTGGCTGGGACGGTGGTTTGGGCCGCCATGCGCTGGACGGCGTGTCTTCCGGTGGCGAGGCCGAGACCATAACCACGTCGCTGGATTTCTCCAAGACGGTGACCCGAGCCAAGCCGATTTACCTGCCGGAAGAGGGCACCGAAGTCGAGCAGGCGGCCATGGCATTCCACGCCAAGAAGGACCACCCAAGCTTCGCCCTGTTGCCGGGTAATCAAATCGTGGCACGGGCCTTCCGCACCAACGGTGCCTTGCCCATGGCCGGTGCGCCGTACTACGAACCGTGCATGGACGACCGCCAGAAACGCCTGAGCAGCAGCGCCGGCACCGGTGAATTCAACAGTGGCGAGCGGCTCGATGGCATGTCTTACGTCGGCTCCTCGAGTTTCACCGCCGACCGTCCGCGCATCTACAAAGCGGCCAACATCCAGTTCGATGCGGTGTACAACAAGGTCGGCTACCACTTCCCGCAAGCGCGCATCCTGGCGCTCTGGGAAGACGCCTGGCCGGTGATCACCAAGCAGCGTCCGCCAGAGCCCCTGGTGATGCGCATGAACACCTTCGACTGCGTGCAGTACCAGCAAACCAACCTGGTGCCGGCCACCTATGAGATGGACGACTATCAGGTGCGCACGCCAACCGACGTGATCGGCCAGCACATTCACCTGCCGAAGTGGGACCTGGTGGCTGCCGATGGTTCGTCCAACGGCTGGAACTACGAAGACGGCGTACTCTCCCCGGGCGCTGTGCAAGAACGCATCCACGCCATCCGCGAGTTCAACCAGTGCCAGGGCAGCGATCCGCGTGACGGCACGCCGGCTTGCCCGAAAGCCAAGAACCACCCGTACTTCGGCCAGTTTGGACGGGCCGATTGGGTGGGTGCACGTACGGCGATGCAGCGCTGGTTCGTCGACCCTGTGGTCAACGCCAAAGGCGTCGATCGTGGCCTGGGCACCATCTTCACCCACGACCACCTCGGCCCATCGACTCACCAACAGATCGGCCTGTACGCCACCGTGCTGGCCGAACCTGCCGGTTCCACCTGGTTCCACGCCGAAACCGGCGAGCCGTTGTACAGCGGCGCGCGCCAGGACGGCGGGCCGACTTCGTGGCAAGCGGTGATTTCCACCGGTGACCTGGACGGCGACGGCAAGAACGACAGCTTCCGTGAGTTCTTCCTCGAGTACAGCGACTTCCAGCACGCCTATGAAGCCGGCGTGTACGTGGGCGCCGGACCTGACGGTAAACCCGATGCGCAAAGCTTCCCGGCCACCGCCGACAGCTTCCGCTACGCGATCAACCCGCCAGTGCGCAAGGAAGCCGAGACCCTGCTGGAGCAGGTGGTTGAAGCCCGCGGCGGGCTGATGCCCGGCTGCCCAAGCCGGCCTTGCCCACAAGCCATTTCGGTGGATGACCCGGGCATGTTCGTCGTCAACTATCGCAACGAACCGCTGGCCTTGCGGGTGTATGACCCGAACAAGGTCGGCCCGGACGGCAAGCGCGGCATGCAGGCCGACGGCCTGGGCGGCGACCTGGCGTACGCCATGCAAAGCCGTACCGACCGTGCAATCCCGGCGATGAACCTGGCGCCGAACCTGATTACCTCGGCCACCGGCCCCACCGGCGGCACCACGCTGTTCCCGCCGCACATCAACAAGGGCGGCGCCGAACCTGGCGATCCGTTCACCCCGATGCTGCGTACCTACACCGGCGACAACGTGCGGCTGCGGGTGCATGCCGGCGGTCATGAAGAGGAGCACAACGTCACCCTGCACGGCGTGAAGTGGCTGCAAAGTGGGTCCGGTTTCGGCAACAGCTCCAACTCCGGCTGGCGCGCGTCGCAGATGATCGGCATCTCCGAGCAGATGGGCTTCGTTGCGCCGGTCTCGATGCTGTCCAGTTCGGCGGCCACCACCGGTGACTACCTGTACTCGATGGACGCATCCATTGAAGGCTACTGGAGCGGAATCTGGGGCGTGATGCGCAACTACACCACCCAGCGCAACGATCTGTTTGCCTTGCCGACCAATCCGAAACCGATGGGTATGCGCAACACCGTGGCCTTCGACGGCGTCTGCCCAAGGTATGGCGCCAACCCCAATGGCATCGGCACCCGGCCGACGCCGCAACGCAACTATGAAGTGGTGGCGGCGCTGGCCAACGACATCCTCACCAATCCGTTGGGCCTGACCATCGGTGATCCCGCGGGCCTCGGCCAACACGTGGGCGGGCCCTTGAATCCGGCCGGCGGCACCCTGGTGTTCAACTCGCGGGCGGTGAGCATTCCACAGGTCACCGTAACCGACCCTGCAGACGGTGTGACCTTCACCATCGGCGGGCAAAGCGGGCCTTTGCATGACCCGACCGCGATCCTCTATGTGCGCAAGGCCGACCTCGACCCGGCCACCGGCAAGCTCAAAGCCGGTGTACCTGTCGAGCCGCTGGTACTGCGTGCAGCGGCCGGTGACTGCATCAACATCACCCTGGAGAACCGTCTGCCGAGCGTGATGCCAGACTTGACCCAGACGGCATCGGTGATGGGTATGGTCAAGCGTGATCGCAACAACGGCGAGGGCTCGACCACCTTCAGTAATAACCTGATACGGCCATCGAGCACCGTAGGCTTGCACGCACAACTGTTGGCTTACGACATCACCAAATCCGACGGGACCAACGTCGGCACCAACCCGATCCAGACGGTGCCACCGCGGGTAGGCAGCACCGGGGCGTATCCGAGCCGTACGTATCAGTACTACGCCGGGCACCTGGAACGTGAAGGTAAACCGATTACGCAACTGGGGCGTAGTGTCGACAACATCAACGCCACTGCGGTGGAGTTCGGTGGGTTGAATATCACGCCGGCGGACGTCATCAAGCAGTCGCAAAAAGGCCTGGGTGGGGCGATGAGCATCCTGCCTGTCGGCGCTACCTGGGTTGAAGATGCGCGCAAGGTGAATGCGACCGTCACCGCACCGGCGCAAACCACCTACCGCGACTTCGCAATGGTCTGGCAGAAGGCGTTGAACATGCGCTGGGCCAATGGTCGCCCGGTGGAAGGTATTGCCTCGGAGGCCGGTGTACCGACCGATCCGCAGGACAACTCCAGCATGGCCATCAACTACAAGACAGAACCGATGTGGTATCGCTTCGGTCTCGCCCCCGATGCGCCGTTCGGACACGCCGACGGGCATGGCTATGGCGATGTGCCTAACGCACACATGGCTTTCAGCAACGCGCTGGTGGGCGGCGATCCACAGACTCCGGTGCTTTATGCCAAGCCGGGACAACCGTTCCGTACGCACATCCTGATGCCTACCGGCGGCAGTCGCGGCACGACCTTCCAGCTTGACGGTCATGTCTGGTCGACCAATCCGTTCCAGCCAGAGAAGAGCGATACCGGTGGTTATCCGATGGGTACGCCAGGGGTGGGTTCGGTGCGGTTCGGCTACAACCCGATGTCGATGTACATCGGCGCCCGCGAGAGCGTCCTGCCGGCAGCGCACTTCAGCTTCATGCTGCCGAGCGCCGGGGGTGTCAACGCGATACCGGGTGACTACCTGTTCCGCGACTACGGCGCCTACGGCAATACCTCCGGGTTGTGGGGACTGTTGCGGGTAACCAACGAACCGGAACCGGCGCCAGCGCCGTAGGGCGGGAAACAACGCAATACCTGTGGGAGCGAGCCTGCTCGCGAAGGCGGAGTGTCAGACACATCAATGCTGGATGTGCTGGCCTCTTCGCGAGCAGGCTCGCTCGCACAGGGGGACGCGGTGAAGCAGGCATGGATCTGAAGGGGAGATGTGACATGAACAGGACCATCAAAATCGCCAGTGTTGCCCTGGTCGTCGGGGTTGCGCTGATCTGGCTCGGGGTGTGGCGCACGTCGCCACCGACCCTGCTAAGCGACATCGCGCTGCCCGACACCTGGACCGGCCAAACGCTTGAACGTGACGGCGTGTCGGTGGCCCTCGAAGTGCGGCCGCTGGCTGCAGACGGCGTGTTGCGCGAGGGTGAATTTGCCGATGTGCGTTTCAACGTCACCGACAAGGCGTCGGGCCAACCGCTGGCGGGCGTTGCCCCCGGTGCCTGGATCGACCCCGAAACCGTCGCCGCTGACCAGGCCCAGGGCCGCGAGCAGAGCTGCAAGGCGCGGGTCGGGGTGTTCCTTAAATCAAGTATCGGCGCACGGCCGCTGCTCGACCTCAACAGCTACTTCCTGATGGTGATGAACCGCGATGCCAGCGTCTCGGTGGTCGACCCCTCGGTCTCGGTGGGCGGCATCACCAGCACCATGACCCGCATCGATATCAAGCAACCACCGATGGATTGGGTCACCCCCAGGGACAACAAGCGGGTGTTCGTGTCGATGCCCACGGCGGGCGAAGTCGCGGTGATCGACAGTGAGCAATTCAAGCTGCTCGACTCGGTGGCCGCAGGCAGCCAGCCCGTGCGCGTGGCCTTGCAACCGGACGAGCGCCTGCTGTGGGTCGGCAACAACGCGCCGTCGGCCGAGCTTTCCGGGGTCACGGTGATCGACACCGCCAGCCTCAAGACCCTCAAGCACCTGGCAACTGGCAGCGGCCACCACGAAATCGCCTTCAGCAGGGACAGCCGCTTCGCCTTTGTCACCAACCGCGACGACGGCACCCTGAGCATCATCGATGTCGCCACCTTGACCATCGCCAAGCAGCTCAAGACCGGCTCGCACCCGCTGTCGGTGGTGTACTCGCCACTGTCCGGCGCGGCCTATGTTGCCGATGGCAAGGACGGCACGGTGACCGTGGTCGACGCCGCGAATCAGTCGGTGCGGCGGGTGATCAAGATCAAGCAGGGCCTCGGCCCGATGGGTTTCAGCGCCGACGGCCGTTTCGGCATCGTGCTCAATACCCTGGAGAATCAGGCCGCGGTGATCGACGCCGCCACCGATTCGCTGATCCATGAGCTGGACGTGGCCGCCGAACCTTATCAAGTGGTGTTCACCAAGGCCTATGCCTACGTGCGCGGACTGGCCTCGCCCAAGGTCACGATGATCAACCTGGCGTCCCTCGGTGAAGGCCGCAAGCCGATCAGCCAGGGCTTTGAAGCCGGGCCGCAACCGCCGCGCCTGGCCGGTGACTTGCCGCTGGCGTCGAGCCTGGCGGTGTCGCGGGACGACAACGCGGTATTTGTGGTCAACCCGGTGGACAACACCACCTACTTCTACGCCGAAGGCATGAACGCGCCGATGTCCGGCTACCCCAATCGCGGACAAGTAGCCCGTGCGGCACTGGTCATCGACCGCAGCCTGCGCGAAGTCGAACCGGGGCTATACAGCGCGCGGATCAAGCTGCCGGCGGCGGGGCGCTTCGACGTGGCGTTCCTGCTCAACCAGCCCAACATCATCCATTGCTTCAGCGCCGTGGTTGAGCCGAACGCAAGCCTGGGCCCCGTCGCCGGCATCCCGAAAGTCGAGTTCATGCTCGACAAGACCACGGCCGCCCTGGGCAACCCGTTTGTCGTGCGCTTTCGCATCGTCCAGGGCAAACAGAAGGTCCAGCGCAGTGGGGTCAAGGACGTGCAGGTGCGCTACTTCCTGGCGCCCAGTTCACGGCCCCACTACGTCGCGGCACTGGACGTCGGCAATGGAATCTATGAAGCCCCGGTCACCCTTGACCAGCAAGGCGCCTGGTACCTGCACGTGCGTGCGGCGTCCCTGGGCGCGAATTTCGACGACCAGACGTTTGCCAGCGTTCGGGTGACCCCCGGCATTGCTCATTGAAGAGGACATCGACATGAACCGATTCGCATATCACGGACTGCTGACGCTCTGCCTGTTGACTGCCGGGATCGGCCAGGCCCTGGCCCATTCGGCCGATGAACATGCCGGCCACACCATGGCGGCCAAAAGCGCCAGTTCCGAGACCGCCCAGGTCAAGTTCGCCGACGTCGCGCTGGTGGACCAGAACGGCAAGACCGTGCGCCTGGAAAAAGACCTGGTGGCCGACAAGATCGTGGTCATGAGCTTTATCTACACCAGTTGCACCACGGTCTGCCCGGTGGTGTCGTCGATCATGGGCAAGGTGCAGAAACAGCTGGGGGCACGGGTCGGCACCGAGGTGCAACTGGTGTCGATCAGCATCGATCCGCAGCGCGATGATGCCAAGCGCCTGAACGACTACGCACGCACCTTCCAGAACGGTCCGGGCTGGAGCTGGCTGACCGGCTCCACTCAGTCGGTCAACGAAACACTCAAGGGCCTGGGCAGTTTCAGTGGCGACTTCAAGAATCACGCACCGCTGATCCTCGTGGGGGACGGCAACAGTCGTCACTGGACCCGCTACTACGGCTTCACCGACCCGGCCGTATTGACCCGGCAAGTGGAGAAGCTCAGCGGTGAACGCAACGCCCACGCCAAACACACCGCCATCGCCATGGAGCATCAGCCATGAGACTTCTCGACTGGATCGCCCTGAGCCTCTGCGCCTGCCTCGCCAGCTCCTTGGCCTTGGCCCATGAAGGGCATGAGCAAACCGCAACCGACTCCGCCACGGTGGCGGCTGCCGCGCAGCCGGCTGGTGGCACTCGCGATGCCAAGACCTGGTTCACCGACACGCCGTTGCAGGACCAGAACGGCAATACCCTGCGTTTCTACAGCGACGCGCTGCACAACCGCGTGGTGCTGCTCAATGTGATTTTCACCAGTTGCACCGATGCCTGCCCGTTGATCACCCAGAAGCTCAAGCAAGTGCGCGAAGTGCTGGGCGACAAGGCGGACGGCATCACCTTTATCTCCCTTACCAGTGATCCGCTGCGGGACACCCCGGCGGTACTCAAGGCTTACACCTTGAAGCAGGGCGTCGATGAGCCCCACTGGCTTTTTCTTACCGGCGACAAAGCGCAAATGGACCTGGTCCTTGGGCGAATTGGCCAGGTCATACCGTCCCCAGAGCAGCACTCCACCCAGTTGATCGTCGGTGACGTGGCCAACAAGCGCTGGAGCAAGATCCGTCCCGATGCCCCGGCCGCGGCCATTGCCCAGCGCTTGCAGTTGCTGGCAATGCCCGTGGCTGGTCGTTGAGTCCGGGCCATGAAAAATGCCTTGATCCTCAGCCTGCTTCTTCTCGGTGGCATCAGCCTGGGCGCCCAGGCGTTAACGCTGACGCCCAGCGAAAGCGCCGGAAAACGGCTGTACCGCGAGGGGGTTTCGGCCAGCGGTGAACCGATCATGGCCAGGATCGGGGCGGCGGGCATGCTACTGCCGGCCACCAGCCTGCCGTGCGCCAACTGCCACGGCAGCGATGGCCTGGGGCGCCCGGAAGGCGGGGTGCGCCCGCCAGACCTGAGCTGGTCGCGGCTGACCAGTACCTATGGTCAACAGCAGATCAACGGGCGTGCCTACCCGGCCTACACCGAGGGTACTTTGGCCCGTGCGATCCAGGAGGGACGTGACCCGGGCAACAACCGGCTGGATGCAGCGATGCCGCGGTTCGTGCTGTCGATGAACGATCAACGCAACCTGACGGCCTACCTCAAGCGCCTGGCCGATGAGCGCGATCCGGGCCTGAGCCCCGACAGCCTGCACCTGGGCACCTTGCTGCCGAGTACCGGCATGCTGGGCGAGGAGGGGGCCACTGTGGCGGCGGTACTCAGGGGCAGCGTGGCACGGATCAACGAAGCGGGGGGGATTCATGGCCGGCAGGTGCGCCTGACCATCCTTGACCCCGGTCCCGACCGTGCCAGTGCCGAGCAGGCGCTCGACCAGTTGATCGAACAGGAACAGGTTTTCGCGTTGGTCGCACCGCTGGTGCCGGCGCTGGATGCCGAGCTGGCGCCGCGTCTGGAACAGGCCGGCGTGCCGCTGATCGGGCCGCTGTCATTGCAAGGCACGGCCCAGGCCAGTCGACAGATTTTCGAACCGCTGCCGGGGCTGCGCGAACAGATGATCGCGCTGGCCAATTATGCCGCCACCAGTCTGCGCGTGCTGCAAGGCCCGACGTTGATTGCCTACCCGAACGAACCGGGCCAACGCCTGGCGGCCGAGAAACTTGCCCAGTACCTGCAGGACAACGACTGGCAGAAAGTGCGCCTGCAACCCTACGAGTCGGCGCAGGACGAGTTGCCCCTGGGCTCGCGCTCGGTGTTCTACATGGGCAGCAGTGGCGGTTTCAGTCGCCTGGCCGAGCGGCTGCAGACCGCGGGCCAGGTGCCGTACCTGTTCGCCGCCTCGAATCAGGTGGCAGGGGATCTGCTGCAAGTGCCCAGCGGTTTTTCCCGACGGGTGTTCCTGGCGTATCCGTTCGTGCCCAGCGACTGGACGATGACCGGGCGCACCGCCCTGACGCAACTGCGCGAGCGCCAGAGACTCGGCGGCGAACACGCGGTTCTGCAGGTCGGTGCCTACAGTTCGATGCTGTTGCTCAGCGAGGGCATGAAACAGGCGGGACGCGATGCCAGCCGGGAAAAACTGATCAATGCCCTGGAAGGCCTGCATGACTTCGATACCGGCCTGACCCCGCTGATCAGTTTCGGGCCGGGTCGACGCCTGGGCCTGAACGGCGCCCATGTGGTCACCGTGGACCTGCCAGACCAGCGCTTCTATCTGGTCGCCCCCTACAAACCCATTGCCGCCATGCCCTGATCCGGAGGCCGAACATGAAACTCATGACTGTGCTGGTGCTATTGACCCTATGGGTGCCCGCCGCGTTTTCCAGTAATGGCCCGGCGGTAGCAAGGGTCAATGGCGAGGAAATTTCCCAGCTGCGCCTGGAGCGCTATTTCGCCGAATACCTGGAGGATCAGGGCCGGGCAGTCGCCAGCATCCGCAGTCCCAGCGCCTACAAACAACTGCGCAAGGCCGCGCTGGACGCTTTGATCGACAAGGAGCTGCTCTGGCAGGAAGCGGTCAAGCGCGGGGTGGTGGTCAGCGATACCGCGGTGCACGACCAGGTGGAACAGACCCGTCAGGCCATGGGTGGCGCACAGGTGTTCGCCCGGCGCCTGGAAGACGCTGGGTTCGATGAGGCCGCCTACATCGAATACACCCGCCGTGACCTGGCGGCGCAGCAGATGTTTGCCGAACTCACCAAGGCGGATGCGCCGGACGAAAAACAGGTGAGGGCGTTTTATCAGGAACACCGCGCCGAGATGAATCGGCCCGAGGAAATCCAGGTCAGGCATATCCTGATCAAAGTCCCTCAGGGTGCGGATGCTTCCACAGTCGAAGCCGCGAGACTACGCTTGCAGGCAATGCGCACCTCGATTGATCAGGGCGCCGATTTTGCCAGTGTGGCCCGTAGCGGTTCCGAAGACGCTTCGGCCAGCGCCGGCGGCGATCTGGGTTACTTTACCCGTGGGCGCATGCTGCCGGAGTTCGAAGCGGCGGCTTTTGCCCTCAAGCCCGGGGCCGTCAGCGAGCCGGTGCGCACGGCGGTTGGCTGGCATTTGATCTTGCTGCAGAACCGATTGGAGGCTGCCGATGTCTCAGAAGAGCAGGGACTTGAAATGGTTCGGGCTTACCTTGCCCGACAGAAACAGGTCCAGGCTCGTCTGCAGGCGCTGGCTCAGCTGCGCGCAAGCAATCGGATCGAACGCATTGACGATGAATGAGCTTTCCCCAACTGTGGGGGAAAGCGTCGATGCGCATCCGATCGCTTTCCCCCGCTTTTGGGGGGTGGGGAATGTGGACGTTAAGGCATTGCTTTTAAATTCAAGGACATGAATACATAAAATTACCGGCACTCAGCCTGGCATGAAGTGTGCGTTAGACCTATCAAGGCGCGCACTCCGCCAGGTTCGGAACCCGGACCTGCGGTTTCAAGGAGTCCACCTTGTTAAACAAAGTACTGGTTGTTGATGACGAACAGCTGCTGGCGGAAAACCTCCAGGGTTACCTGCAGGCGCAAGCGCTGGAAGTCCGGATTGCTCACGACGGTGCGCAAGGAATCGTGGAAGCTGACGATTTCGCACCCGATGTGATGGTGTTCGATTACCGCTTGCCCGATATGGAAGGCTTTGAGGTGCTCGATGCCGTCCGCCAGAACAGGAAGTGTCATTTTGTGCTGATCACGGGGCACCCCACCGCAGAGGTTTGCGAAAGGGCCCGGCAACTGGGAGTCAGCCATATCCTGTTCAAACCGTTTCCGTTGGCGGAACTGGCACGTGCAGTACTTGACCTTCTGGGGCGCCAGCGCGAACCCAAAGCGGGAGTGAGCAGTAGCGAAGGCTTTGTCGAACGACGCCAGAGCAGGACCGAGAGTTTCCCGCTGCAGTTGTACGACGGTAGTTGGGTGCTTGCAGATCGCCGACGAAGTAACACGGCCTCCACAGCGCCAGACGACGAACAATTGCTCACCGGGGAGTAATGGCGCGACAAGAGGTTCCGGCATCCGCCGCAATTGCTCGCCGCGCCGACAGGGCTCTAAGCCCCGGGTGTTGGAGAGCAAGCCATGGACCGTCTATCCCTTGTCGTCGATGTGCCAGCGCGCGATTGCGTACCGACTCGATTCACCAGTGAGCAATTGGCCCAGGCCCGTTCCCGGGCCGGCAGTTCCGGCGAGCGCATGCTCGAAGCCCTCGGGGCGCTCTGCGAACTGGCTCCCATGCCCTTTATCCAGTGCCTGGGCGCGACCCTGCACTACCCGGTGCTCGACACCGACAGCCTGTTTCAAGCCACCCCGGTGTTCGACCGGGTCACCCTGGCCCAATGCCTCAAGCGCGAATTCATCCTGCTGCGTCACGACGATGCGGTCATCGGCGTGTTTGCCGATCCCTTCGACAGCGCTCGACTGGCCTGGATCGACGACTGCCTGCACGGCGCGCCACTGTACCTGGTGCACGCCGACGACCTGAAAGCCTACCTGGCGCGCCACGAAGAGAGCTTCCACGCGGTGGAATCGCTCAACGCCCAGGCTGATGGCAACACCGAAATCGACACCCTGCAGAGCCTGTCCCTGACCAGCATCAGCGAAGACTCGAGCGTGGTGGTCAAGCTGGTCAACTCGACCCTCTACGACGCGCTGAAAATGCACGCCAGCGATATTCACCTGGGCACCACCGGCAGCGGCCTGGTGATCAAGTACCGCATCGATGGCGTGCTCAACAACATCAGCAAGATCCAGGGCAACGAATTCGCCGAGCAGGTGATTTCCCGGGTCAAGGTCATGGCCGAACTGGACATCGGCGAAAAACGCGTGCCCCAGGACGGTCGCTTCAAGATCGGCATCAGCGGCCGGCAGATCGACTTCCGGGTGTCGATCATGCCGAGCATTTTCGGTGAGGACGCGGTGCTGCGGGTGCTTGACAAGCAGGACCTGGCCGACAAGGTCTGCGGCGTGCAGTTGCAGGCCCTGGGTTTTGAAGAGGAAACCCTGCGCCAACTGCGCCGCCTGGCCGCCGAACCCTACGGCATGGTGCTGGTCACCGGCCCCACCGGCAGCGGCAAGACCACCACGCTGTACGCGATGATTACCGAGATCAACCACGGCGTGGACAAGATCATCACCATCGAAGACCCGGTGGAGTACCAGTTGCCCGGCGTACTGCAGATACCGGTCAACGAAAAGAAAGGCCTGACCTTCGCCCGCGGCTTGCGCTCGATCCTGCGCCACGACCCGGACAAGATCATGGTCGGCGAGATCCGCGACCCCGACACTGCCCAGATCGCCGTGCAATCGGCACTGACCGGGCACCTGGTGTTCACCACCATCCACGCCAACAACGTGTTCGACGTGATCGGCCGCTTCACCCAGATGGAAATCGACCCCTACAGCCTGGTCTCCGCACTCAATGCGGTGCTGGCCCAGCGCCTGATCCGCCTGGTGTGCAGCGCTTGCAGCACGCCCTACGCGCCGACCGAAGAGGAGCTGCAAAGCTCGGGCCTCGACCCGCAACAGGTCGCGCACTACCACTTCGTCCATGGCAAGGGTTGCGGTCATTGCCGTGGCACCGGCTACCGCGGACGCAGTGCGATTGCCGAGCTGCTGCACCTGGACGACGAGCTGCGGCAAATGATCGTCGAGCGCCAACCCATTTCGAAAATCAAGGCCCACGCCTGCAAACGCGGTTTGCGCCTGCTGCGCGAATCGGCGCTTGAACTGGTGCAACAAGGCCGGACCACTCTCGAGGAGATCAATCGTGTCACTTTTATCTCGTGAGCGTTATGTCGCCGTGCTCGGCGCCAGTGGTGTCGGCCTCGGTCAGCGCCAGGGTGGCGACACCCTGTGGCTGGGCAGCGTCGGCTTCATCGATGAAGGGTTCATGGCCTGGACGGTCGCCCTGGAAACCCTCGACCGCCTGCTGGGTGAACATGCCCGTGCCGGTGCCGAGTTGACCGTGGTGGTCTCCGGCCACTTCAGCCGGTTTTGCCTGGTGCCCTGGAGCGAGCAGATCAGCAGCCCCGATGAACTGCGCGGGTTTGCCCAGCTGTGCTTCGAAGACCTCTACGGGGCGCCCAACCAACCCTGGAGCCTGGTGCTGTCGGCCGAACCCGCCGGCTACGACCGGATCGCCAGCGCGCTGCCGCAAGACCTGATCGAGCGCCTGCGTGCCCTGGTCAGTGGCCGTGGCTTGCGCCTGCGTTCGGTGCAACCGTACCTGATGGCTGCGTTCAACCACTTCGACAAAAGCTTCGACGCCGGCGACTTCCTGTTCGTGGTCGCAGAACCGGTGCGCAGCGTGATGCTGCTGGCGCGCGAAGGTCGCTGGACGGCGGTGCGCTCGGTGGGCAGCAGCGATAGCGATGCCGCACTGAGCGCGCTGGTCGGTCGCGAATGCCAATTGCAGGCGTCCACCAGTGAGCGGCCACTGAACGTCTACCTGCATGCGCCTGCACGCATCGATTCGCACCCCGAGGTGCCAGGCGTACACCTGCGCACTTTCGAAGAAGGCCGGACCAGCGTACGCGACAGCCTGTACGTCATGTCCCGGACGGTGGCCTGACATGCGCCCCCTGATGCTCGACTTTCAGCCGCGCCGCCGCTCCAGTCCCCTGGGCTGGAGCCTGCTGGCCGGTGGCGTGGTGCTGGCGCTGACCTGCATCGTCATCCAACAACAGGTAAGTGGGGAGGCCGAACAACAGCAAGGTCATCTGCAAACCACGCAACGCGTACTCACCGGCGACACCGGCGCCAAGGTCAATCTGACCCCGGCCGAAACCCGCGAACAGGCGCAAAACCTGGCCGAAATGCGCAAGGTCTCGCAGCAGTTGCGCCGCCCTTGGGAGCGCCTGTTCGCCACCCTGGAAGCCATGCCCCGGGACAACATTGCCTTGCTGACCCTGACCCCGGATGCCCGCAAGGGCCAGGTGCGGATCAGCGCCGAGGCACGCGACCTGGACGCCATGCTCGACTTCCACCGCCGCCTCGAAGCCTGCGACGAGCTCTCCGACGTGTCGTTGCTCAGCCACGAAATCGTCGCCAACGTGCCGGAACACCCGGTGCAATTCAACTTGTCGGCTACCTGGGAGATTGGCGATGCAAATCCCTAGATTGATCGTCCACGAATACCTGCAAAGCCTCGGCGTGCCGGGCCTGGCGGGGCTGGCCCTGCTGGTGCTGGCGCTGGCCTACGGCCTGTTCGGCTTGTTGCCGGACTGGCAGGCGCTGCAGCACCTGAGCCAGCAGACCCAGGCCGCCCGCGAATACCTGGCCAAGGTCGAGGAGGGCTCGATCGCAGCTCCGGTCGTGCCGCAACGCCAGCTCGATGATTTCCGCAGCAAATTGCCGACCCAGCCCCAGGCCACCGTCGCCATCGACAAGATCTATGCGCTGGCCGCCCAGGAACGCATCACCCTGTCCAGGGGCGAATACTCGCTGGGCATCGATCCCAAGACCCACCTGGCGCGCTATCAGATCCTGTTGCCGGTGCGGGGCAGCTACCCGCAACTGCGGCGCTTCATGCACGCCTTGCTCGGCCAGTTGCCGGCGGTGGTGGTGGAGGACCTGGAGCTTTCGCGCAAGAAGATCGCCGACACCGACCTGAACGGGCGGATCCGCATGACCCTTTACCTGTCGAGGTCATGATGAACAACAAACGTGCAGTGGGTTGGGTGGCGTTCCTCGGCGTGGCCGCGGCGCTGACCTGGTTGCCCGAATACTTTAAACAGGCTGACGACAGTGACGTTGAAGTGGCCGCGGTGGCCACGCCCGTCAAAGGCAAGCAACGCGGCGCCTTGCCAGCCGCGCAGGCCTCTGCTGCGCCCGTGGCGATCAAGGACCTGAGCCCGGCGGGCGACCTGTTCGCCGCGCGCAGCTGGAAGGCCGCACCGACGCTGGCCAGCGTCACCGAACAACCGGTCAATGTCGCACCGGTGGTGCAGGTCCCCACTGCACCGCCCATGCCGTTCCAGTTCATCGGCCGGATGGACGATCGCACCGACCTGCAAGTGTTTTTGCAAAACGGCGAAAAGATCTACGTCGTGCGTAAAGGGGATGTGATTGACGAAACATGGAAGATCGAGGGCATTTCCGATCTGGAACTGAGCCTGGTCTATTTGCCTCTGCATTTGTCCCAGACCTTGTCTGTGGGGAGCGCGCAATGAACAAGTCCCGTTTGCTGATGAGCCTCTGCCTCTGTGCAGGGCTGGCCGCCTGCAGCTCGGCGCAGGTGGCCAAGGAAGAAGCCTCTGAGCTGATCGAACAGGGCCAGTACGAAGCCGGCCTGGCCCGGATCGAGGAGGGCCTGCGGGAAAACCCTCGCGACACCGAGCTGCACATTGCCCTCAACAGCGCTCGTGCCCGTGCGATCACGGCGCTGCTGACCCAGGCCGACATGGATCGCACCCAGCGTGATTTCGCGTCCGCTCGCATGGGGTACAGCCGGGTGTTGACCATCGAACCGAACAACCGCCGCGCCCAGGACGCCATGCGTCAGCTCGAACACATGCGCAACCTCGATGAAAAACTCGAACTGGCCCGTGGCGACCTGCGCCGTGGCGACATCTACGGCGCGGAGCGTCAGGTCAGGCAGATTCTCGAACTGGACCCCAACAACGAAGGCGCCCTGGAACTGCAAGGCAATATTCGCCTGGTGCAGAGCCGCAACGTGGTGGCCTATCCGCAACTGCGCACCAAGCTGGACAAGCCGGTAACCCTGGAGTTTCGCGACGCCAATCTCAAGACCATCTTCGAAGTGCTGTCCCAGGTCGCCGGCCTGAACTTCATCTTCGACAAGGACCTGCGCCCGGACATGAAAGCCACCATCTTCGTGCGCGACGTGCGCATCGAAGACGCCGTGGAACTGCTGCTGCAACAGAACCAGCTGCACCAGAAAGTGGTGAACGAAAACACCCTGCTGATCTACCCGGACTCGCCGCAGAAGCTCAAGGATTACCAGGAGCTGGTGATGCGCACCTTCTACCTGACCAGTATCGATGCCAATACCGCGCTGAACATGGTCAAGACCATGCTCAAGACCCGCGACGTGTTCGTCGACGAACGCCTCAACACCCTGACCATGCGCGACACCGGCGATGCCGTGCGCATGGCCGAGAAGCTCCTGCAATCGCAGGATCAGTCCAACCCCGAAGTGGTGCTGGAAGTGGAAGTGATGGAGGTCGCCACCCAGCGGATTCTCGACCTGGGCCTGCAATGGCCGAACACCTTCGGCGTGGTCAACAGCGACGGTTCGGCGGTGACCCTGCTCGATCAGCTCAAGGGCATCAATTCCAGCCGGATCACCATCCAGCCCTCGCCACAGGCCAAGATCAATGCCCAGGACAAGGACATCAATACCCTCGCCAGCCCGGTGATCCGCGTCAGCAACCGCGAACAGGCGCGCATTCACATCGGCCAGCGTGTGCCGATCATCAGCGCCACGTCGGTGCCGTCGACCCAGGGACCGGTGATCACCGAAAGCGTGACTTACCTGGACGTCGGTCTGAAACTGGAAGTGCAGCCCACTGTGCACTTGAACAACGAAGTGGCGATCAAGGTGGCCCTGGAAGTCAGCAACGCCACGCCACTGGAACCGACCCGCCAGGGCACGATTCCGGTCCAGGTCGATACCCGCAACGCGCAGACCACACTGCGCCTGCATGACGGCGAAACGCAGATTCTCGCCGGCCTGATGCGCAACGACCATGGCAGCACCGGCAACAAGATTCCCGGTCTTGGCGATATTCCTGGCCTGGGGCGCCTGTTTGGCAGCAACAAGGACGACGTGAGCAAATCCGAGCTGGTGTTGTCGATCACCCCGCGGATCGTGCGCAACCTGCCGTACCAGAGTCCGTCGGACATGGAATTCACCACGGGCACCGAAACCAGGATGCACATCCAGGCGCCGGATCGCTCGAAGGTCGAGGTTGAAGAGGTCAAGGCCAACGGCATGAGCGCACCGATCGCTACCACCGTTACTGTTGGGAAGCCTTGATCATGAACGCCTCGCAACGCGGTTTTACCTTGATTGAAGTCGTGGTGACGCTGTCGTTGATCGGCCTGCTGGCCGGCATGGCCGCGCCGCTGACCGAGACCGTGGTGCGCCGGGGCAAAGAGCAGGAACTGCGTACCGCGCTGTACCAGATCCGCGATGCCATCGACGCCTACAAGCGTGCTTTCGACGCCGGGTACATCGAGAAGTCGCTCAACAGCAGCGGCTACCCGCCGAACCTGCAGGTGTTGGTGGAAGGGGTGCGCGATGTGCGCAGCGCCAAGGGTGCCAAGTTCTATTTCCTGCGCCGCGTACCCCATGACCCGCTGGCACCGGTCAAGCGCGACGACGAAGGTGGCTGGGGCCTGCGATCCTACGACAGTACGGCTCAAAACCCGCGGGAGGGCGAGGACGTCTTTGACGTTTACTCCAAGGCCCGCGGCAAGGGTCTCAACGGCATCGCCTACCGGGAGTGGTGAGCATATGCGTCGGGAAAAGGGTTTTACCCTGCTGGAACTGATGGTGGTCATGGCAATCATCGCCACCCTGATGACCATCGCCTTGCCGCGCTATTTCAACAGCCTGGAGGCCTCCAAGGAGACCACCCTGCGCCAGAGCCTGTCGGCGATGCGCGAAGCACTGGATCACTACTACGGTGACACCGGGCGCTATCCCGACTCCATCGAGCAACTGGTTGAACAGCGCTACCTGCGCAACCCGCCGATGGACCCGATTGTCGAACGCAAGGACGCCTGGGTCTTGGTTGCACCGCCTGACGGCGTGGCTGGCGGTGTCGCCGATATCAAGAGTGGAGCCACAGGGAGGGCGCGTGATGGCAGCCTTTATTCCGAGTGGTAAGCCTGCGGCACAAGGCGGCTTCACCTACCTGGGTGTGCTGTTTTTGATCATGGTGATGGGCATGGGCCTGGCCAGTGCCGGCGAGTTGTGGTCCACCGCTTCGCGGCGCGACCGCGAACGCCAATTGCTTTGGGTCGGCACCCAGTACGCCCAGGCACTGCGCAGCTATTACCGCAGTTCGCCAGGCCTGGCCCAGTACCCCAAGGAACTCGCCGACCTGTTGCAGGACGAACGTTTTCCCAACGCCAAACACCATATTCGCCAGCTGTACCCGGACCCGATCGGCGGCGGTGAATGGTTCCTGATGCGCGGCTTCGACGGACGCATCACCGGCATCAGCAGCCCGTCCACCGACAAGCCGCTCAAGCAGGCGGACTTCCCCAGCCAGTGGTCGGACTTCGCCGGCATGGCCAGCTACAAGGACTGGCAGTTCGTGGCCGAAAAAGCCTTCCTCGATGGCACCTCGGGCCCTGCCAAAGGCCAGTCCGCAGTGCCGGAGGGATTGCAGCCATGAAGCGCTTCTGCCTGGCAATGATCCTGCTGTTGAGCACCTGTGTGACCTGGGCCGCTGAAGAGGACGAGATGCTCGGTTTCATCGTCGACGACACGATCTCGCACATCGGCCACGAATTTTACTACTCGTTCAGTGAACGCCTGCGCGCCACCAGCCCGATGGATTTCAACCTGGTGGTACGCGAACGACCTTCGGCTCGCTGGGGCAGCCTGGTGACCGTGGAATTTCAACAACGCCTGGTTTACCGGCGCTTCCTGCCGCCGAACACCGTGGAGCTCAAGGACGAGGCCTATGCCGCCGCCGACTGGGTACGCGGGCAGATTGTCCAGCGCAAGCTGGAAACCTTGTTGCAGGACACCACGGACCTTGAGAGGGACGAACTATGAAAGCGAAAACGTTTTTGCAGCGCGCCGGTGGATGCATGCTCGGCCTGGGTGCTTGCGCCATGGTCCAGGGCACGGAACTGGTGTACACGCCCGTCAACCCTTCGTTTGGCGGCAACCCGTTGAACGGAACCTGGCTGCTCAACAACGCCCAGGCGCAGAACGACTACGACGATCCCGACTTGAAGGATCGTACCTCGGCGGCCGGAACCTCGGCCCTGGAGCGCTTCAGCGCCCAGTTGCAATCGCGCTTGCTGGGGCAACTGCTGGACAACATCTCTACCGGCAACACGGGGAGCCTGTCCACGGACGCTTTCATCGTCGACGTGGTCGATGACTCCGGTGCGCTGACGATCAACGTGACCGACCGGGCCACGGGCGAAGTTTCGGAAATCCAGGTGAATGGCCTGGCCCCTTGAGGGGAATCGGGACAATGGGGAGTTAAGGACATGAAAAAAATAATAGCGCTAGGGCTGATGTTGGCGGCATTACAAGGGTGCAGTTTGCGCGAGCCGATGCCGGCCGAGCAAGACTCCAAAACCCCGACCCTGACCCCAAGGGCCTCGACCTACTATGACTTGATCAACATGCCACGACCCAAGGGCCGGTTGATGGCGGTGGTCTACGGCTTCCGCGACCAGACCGGGCAATACAAGCCGACCCCGGCCAGCTCGTTTTCCACCAGCGTCACCCAGGGCGCGGCGAGCATGCTGATGGACGCCTTGCAGGCCAGCGGCTGGTTCGTGGTGCTCGAGCGTGAAGGGCTGCAGAACCTGTTGACCGAACGCAAGATCATCCGCGCCTCGCAAAAGAAGCCTAATACCCCGGTGAACATCCAGGGTGAGCTGCCACCGCTGCAAGCGGCGAACATGATGCTCGAAGGCGGGATCATCGCCTACGACACCAACGTTCGCAGCGGCGGCGAAGGCGCGCGCTACCTGGGCATCGACATTTCCCGGGAGTATCGCGTCGACCAAGTCACGGTGAACCTGCGGGCGGTGGACGTGCGCAGCGGGCAGGTGCTGTCCAACGTCATGACCAGCAAGACCATCTACTCCGTGGCCCGCAGCGCCGGGGTGTTCAAGTTCATCGAGTTCAAGAAATTGCTCGAAGCCGAGGTGGGCTACACCACCAACGAACCGGCGCAGTTGTGCGTGTTGTCGGCGATCGAGGCGGCGGTGGGGCATATGCTGGCGCAGGGGATCGAGCGACATTTGTGGCAGGTGGCGGGGGACAATTCCCAGCCTGCGCAGAATGAGACCCTGGATCGCTACCTGACGCAGAACAGGGTGGTGCCGGAGGGTGAGGGGGAGGATGAGTGAACCGATCCACTGTAACGGCTGTACCCGATCCCCTGTAGGAGCGAGCATGCTCGCGATGAACCACAGAGCACCGCGGGCTGCCAGGTGCCCCGCGTCATCGTTGGCGACCATCGCGAGCATGCTCGCTCCTACAAGGACAAGCCGATGCAACAGCAATGGCGGCCTTGTAGCCGACCAGTCATTAACGGCATGTTGCTGGGCATCCAACACGGGACCATGCTGGCTGACCTGGCGGTAAATCGCGCGCTGGATAACATCGTTCCGCAGGGCTGACCGCGTTATCGTTCTTCGCGAACAGGCTCACTCCCGTATAGGTTCACCGGGGCTTTGCAACTATCAGTTCTGCCAGGTCACAACCTTGGCGTCATCACAGATACTCAAGCGTCCGGATCTTAATAGCTCGGAGCACCCAATGACCTTCCCCCAGCAAAATCTGCTTGGCCTCTATCGCTACGACTCTCTTGATCGCCTGATCAGATACACCCAATCCCAAGCGTCCCCGCTTCAACGCTTTTACTGCAAAAGTCGCCTGGTCACCGAAATTCAAGGGGCACTGCAGCACTCTATTGTCCAGCACAACGACCTGCTGTTGGCACAACATCAGCGTCAGGATGAGGCGTTCGACACTACGTTGCTGGCCACCGATGTTCAGCGCTCGGTACTCCATTCGCTCAAGGCCAATCACCCACGACAACCCACCGTCTATTCACCCTATGGTCACCGCAAGCCGGTCAATGGACCGCTCAGCTTGCTGGGCTTCAACGGCGAGCGACCAGAACAGATGACGGGACATTACTTATTGGGTAATGGTTATCGAGCGTTTAACCCGGTTTTAATGCGATTTAATAGCCCCGACAATTTGAGTCCATTTGGGAAGGGTGGGCTGAATTCGTATGCATATTGTTTGGGAGAGCCTGTGAATTTTTCCGACCCCACGGGGCACGTTCGATTGGGTCTTGTAGAAAGCGTTAAAAATTTTTTCGGGTTCGTAACGACACCTGTAGTGAGAAATGTTCCCGAGAAAAATTCGCTTGAGGGCATTGCTTTTGATACATTTCAAGAAATATCACAATATTTAAGTCGGTCTGACATGGATAATCTTGCTCAGACTTCACGGCAGCTACAGGAACATTCAACAGCGGCCGGAATGAGCAACTTGAAAATTTACCTGGCGTCACATGAAGCAAGCGGAAAACCGCTTCACAGCGCGCTGAGTTCGTCTCGAAATGAAATGAGGCAGGTCACTTTAGAATCTGGCCGAATATCGACAGATTCGGTGGCACCTTTACGGGGTGTCGGTAGTGCTGCATTTAAAAAACTTCATCCAGAGATCGGAGGGTCGGCAACCCTAAAGCAGCTTAGTAGCCGGGCCAGGCAGAGCGCTGCCGACAAGGTCAACAAGGCAGGTCTTCCAGATGGCTTGGCAAAAGTGCAGAAACTCAATTCTCTTCATGCGCATCACCTTTCAATGCTACTGAGATCTCGATAATTTCCAGAAGGAGGATGGATTTATATTCGGATAAATTTTTTGCCCGGTTTTTTCGGTCTGACTTTTTCAGCGAAAATAAATCTGTCTGCGTTTCAGTCCCCGTTCTCAAAGTACAGCTATCAATTCTGCTAGGTCACAACCCTGGCGTCATCATGGATACTCAAGCTTGGACCATGAAAGCTCGGAGCTCCCATGCTTTTGCCTCAGCAAATTCCGCTCTGCCACTATCGATACGATTCTCTGGATCTTCTGATCAGCCATACCGAACCACAAGTGACCCCGCGGCAACGCTTTTACTGCAAAAGTCGCTTGGCCACCGAGATTCAAGGGACATTGCACCACTCCTTTATTCAGCACGACGACCTGGTGTTGGCCCAACAACAGCGCCAGGACGATGTGCTCGACACCACGTTGCTCGCCACCGATCTACAACGCTCGATACTCCACACGCTCAAGGCTAATCAGCAACGAGATTACATCACCTACTTACCCTACGGTCACCGCCACGCTGTGAACAGACGCCTCAGCTTGCTGGGTTTCAATGGCGAACGACCAGAGTCGGTGACTGGACATTATTTATTAGGCAATGGCTATAGGGCATTTAATCCCGTGTTAATGCGATTCAATAGGCCTGATAGCTGGAGTCCATTTGGGAAGGGTGGGCTGAATTCTTATGCGTATTGTTTTGGAGATCCTGTGAATTTTGTGGATCCGACCGGGCATGTTTTAGACGGGGTTCTAAAAGGAATTAGAAAATTAGTCAGGTGGGTGGCGAAACCTGTGCCAAGAAATGATCCAGCGTTAAATTCGCTTGAAGGTATCAATTCTGACGTGTTTAACGAGATTGCGAAGTTTCTTGGTCAGAAGGATATGGATAATTTGGCTTTGGTTTCAAAGCGCCTCAATGAGTACTCTGTAGAAGCTTCAAAAAGCAATTTACAAGTATTCATCAGGGCTGAGCAGAAAGCTAACAGAAAGATTTACCCCAGTTTGAATGACTATAATTGCTTGCCTGTTTCAGGTGGATTTCGATTTCGCCCGCCCGTCAAGGGGGTTGGTAGTGCTGCATTCAAAATGTTGGACCCGTCAATCATGGGAAATGAGTCTCTAAGTAGGCATGTTAAGAGGGTTAGAGAAAGTGTAATAGATGATCTCGATCTGCGCACGACTCGGATTGAAGGGGGTTACCTCTATGATGTTAATTTTCATCATTCCGAGCGAATTCTGTCCTCGTTGAGACGTTATTGATACCCCACGATGGCCTGAACGGTCATGGAGTTGTCCCATAACAAACCGCGACCCTCCCTCAAGGGCCGCGGTTCCTCACCCCCGTGCGCTTACTTTTGCAACACAGTCGCACTGTTAGCCGAACCAAACTGCTGCACATTGGCCGTCTGGGTCATGCCACTCTGATCAACACTGGCAATGTTGCCAGTCCCGCCCTGGGTTACATAGGCCACGTTCATGGTGTCCGCCTGCTTGATGGTGATCATGTTGTCTTCGCCATACAGCTGCGTGGTGAACGCCTGGTTGCCGCTGCCTTCCTGATTGACGTCGGTGGTGTTGTGGGTGCCGGTGCTGCTGCCCTGGGCCAGGTTGTTGGTGCCGCGCTGGTCGGCGATGAGGATGTTGTCGGTACCGTTCTGGTCGAAGTACAGCTCGTTGTAGGAATCGGCCTGGGTGACCGTGGTTTTGTTGCCGTAGCCGGTCTGGTTGGTGGTCATGATGTGGCCGGCGTTTTTCTGGGTGAAGTTGGCGACGTTGCCGTTGCCGTTCTGGTTGACGGTGGCGCGTTGGTTGGTGCCGAACTGACCGCCCATTTGCGTGGCCGGGCCTTTCCAGTTGCTGGCGTAGACCTTGTTGTCGTTACCCGTGGACGTGGCGTTGAGCACATGGTCGGTGCCGGTCTGGTAGGTGAAGTGGATGTTGCCGATACCCTGTTGATTGAGGGTCACGGTCGAGCCCATGGACTCGAACTGGTCGGCATAGATCGCGTTGAGATCACCGACCTGAATCACCTGGGCAACGTTGTGGTCGCCGAAGCTCTGGTCGACGATGGCTTCGTTGGTTTGGCCGTTCTGGTCGATGGTGGTTTTACTGGCGACCTGGGTGTCCTGCCAGACTTCGCTGCCGTTGCCGTCGCCATACTGGTTGATGGTCAGGTTGCCGCCTTCGCCGTTGCGCTGGTCACCGTAGGCATAGTTGGTGCCTCCGGACTGGTTGATGTCGATCTGGCCGTTCATGTGGTTGATCTGTTCGGCGGTGGCGTAGTTGGCGGTGCCGTACTGGATGATCACCGCGTTGTTGGCCGTGCCCACCTGGATCTGTTCGATGTTGGCCTCGTTGCTGTCGCCGTACTGGTAGGTTTTGCCGGTGCTGTTTTCCTGGCTGTCCTGGTAGATGAACGAGAAGTTACCGGTGCCTTCCTGTTGTTGCAGGATCTGCCCACCGCCGGCCCCGATCGACTGGCTGGCATGGCTGATGTTGGTATCACCGCTCTGGTTCTGGATGATGCTGCTGTTGTTTTCGAACAGTTGCTCGGCGTAGCCGGCGTTGTAGTTGCCGCTCTGGTTCTGCTCGATGGTGCTGGTGGCGTTGTCCTGTACGGAGGCTACGTCGTTGCCGGCGCCGTACTGGTTCTGGGTGGCGGTGCTTAGCGGTGCCGCCGTCTGTTTCACGTTGGCGATGTTGGTGTCACCGAACTGGTTCTGGTTCGACACGCTGTCGTCGGCCAATGCTTGAGCACTGACGATGACCAGGATGGCGGCGGTGAGGGGCGTCAATTTGAACATGATGAAACCTCCAAGTGGTGCAGTGCTTTAGCGATATTGAGTGACCGATACGCTCATTCCATTTCCTGCTTGGGTCACAGCGCTTTGCTGCCCCGTGCCGGCCTGGACAATGCTGGCGTCGTTGTTATTGCCGTTCTGGGATATCTGCGCGCGGTTGTGGCTGCCGGTTTGGGTGATGGACGCGGCATTGCCGGAACCTTGCTGGTTGATCAAGGCCATCAGGTCGCTGCCTTGTTGCAGGATGTAGGCTTCCTGATTGCTGCCCGACTGCACGATCTGGCCGAGCAGCGACTGGCCGTTCTGTTGCAACAGCGCGACGTTGGCCTGGCCGTTCTGGTCGATCAGGGCTTGCTGGCCCACCGGGGGTGGCAGCTCGCCGAGGTCGACGCCGGGTGCAATGTCGTCGTTTTCCATCAAGTCGTCGGCGCGCGCGCCCGCGCTGCTGCAGAGCAGAAGCAGGCAGAGCAGGGCGGCGGTCGACGTTTTCATGGCATGCTCCTTTGGCTGGAGGCCTGCCCCATCAACTCAGCGAGTCGATGGGGCGCGGACTCAGTTCGAGATCACCTGCACCGTGCGCACGGTGCCTTGGGACGAGGTGATGGTGGCGGTCGGGTTGGCCGACGGAATCACCGTGGTCGAGTTGCTGACGGTCAGCCTCCAGCGTCCGGTCAACGGCACTGTCGTGCTACCCAGGGTTACCAGGCCGGTTGGCGTGGTCACCTGGACGGTGATGGTGTTGCCGGTGGTCACCGAGGAGGTCCCCGCGAAGTCCCAGTTGAAGCGGTTGTTGGAACGGGCCGTCACCGTGGCTGTCGTGACCGCGAAGGTTTCCGCAGCAGGCCGTGGCGAGACTTGCACCGTGACCGTGGCCGGCGTCGCCGATACAGCACCGAAGCTGTCCCGGGCGAAGTAGTTGAAGGTCGTGGTGAAGGCCGTGGGCACCGAGGCCGGTGGGTTGTAGGTCAGGACCGTACCGTTACTGGTGACGCTGCCGCGACCGGTCGGAGGTTGAGTGAAGCTGGCGACTGCGAGCGGAACGTTGCCTTCCGGATCGGTGTCGTTGGCCAGCACGTTGATCGGTATCGACACACCCAGGGTCGCGGCAGCGTCAGCGACAGCCGTTGGCGGCTGGTTAGGCGCCACGGTGATGGTCACGGTCGCCGCAGCGGTCGAGGCCAGGCCTTTAGCGTCTTGCGCCTTGTAGGTGAAGGTCGTGGTCAGCGGTACGTTCACCACGGCCGGTGGGGTGTAGACCACGGCGGTGGTGCCGTTCAGCGCCACGGTGCCTTGACCGGTGGGTGGTTGGGTGAGCGCGGTGATGGTCAGCGGTGTGTTGCCGTCCGGATCGGTGTCGTTGGCCAGCGGGTTGAGGGTGATCGGCACGCCGAAGCTGGTACTGCCGGTGTCAGCGTTGGAGATGGGAGCCTGATTCTCTCCGGTGTCTGGTGCCGTTCCCACGACCACCACGGGTTCGGTGTCACTGCCGCCAGCGGCGGATTTGATCGTGACAGTGGCCGGCGGCTGCATCAGGTCAGAGACGGTCAAGTGTTGCAGGGTGCCGGATTTGGTTAACCGTCCGTAGCCCTGGGCGACCATGTCCGGTACCACCACTTCGTCAGACGAGGTGGCTTCGATCAACAGGCTGTGATTGCTCCAGCTGTAGCGCGCGGTCTGGACTTTCACCACATCAGTGAGCTTGCTTGATACGGCAGTAGGGCGGGTGGTGCCGGTCGGGTCGGTGGCGGTAAGCACCACCACCGGTGGCACGGGGCCGTTGAACAGACGGTGGCCAAAGAACAGGCCGGTCCCGTCACCCGTCAGGTTGGTCAGGCAGGGCGTCGGAGGTGGGCCGGGTACCAGTGCGACGGTTTCCCGGAAGCACAACGTAGAGCTGTTGGCCGCTTTGCCGAAGATTTCGACCCGAGTGCTGTTGCCGGTACCCGAGGAGGTGCGGCGATAGGTGGCGCGGTCGAGCTCCACCGCTGTTTGCGCACGGTTGTCGAGGACTTTGCCGGCCACGGTAAAGAGATTGGTCTCGATGGTCCCGGCCGGGCCCTGGATGCGCACGAAGTTGGTGTTGTTGGGGCTGCCGGTGACCGGCTCGGTGAGGTTCGGGTCGCCGACGAAGGTTTCAATGGCCCCGGTGTCCGGGTTCACTTCGGTGTAGGGACCGTTGACGCTACGCAGGAATGGCCCGACGGCACCACTCAATGCGCCGCTGAAAACCCCCGGCGCACCGACGCCGATGTCCCGGGTGATGTTGATGGCGCGACGACCGGGCGTGGTGACGTTGACCGTTTCAACACCGTATGGATGGGTGATGGTGTAGGTGCCGGCGACAGGTACGTTGATCCGCATGCGGATCCGCGCAAAACTGATTTGATCGCCATCCAGTGGATTGCCGCCGGCGAATGCCGCTTCTATGCCTGCGACGTAGGCGTCCATCCCGTAGCCTGCGGCGTTGTTAGGGATGGTGGTCTCGGCGAGGAACCAGAACGCTTCGTCTGGCCAGTTATCCGGGAACACCATGGGCAGGGCGTCGTCGAACACGCCCGGCGTCGGCAGCAGGGTGCACATGTAGGCCGGTGGCACGCTGACCGGTACCCGGGAGCTTGCGGCGCGGGACTGGCACAGTTCCATCGACAGCTGATTATTGTCCTGGTACCACATGGGGAATTTCCCCGTGGCAAAGGTGTAGGGGCCGGGGTCGACGGCAGCGAGTTGCGCGAACGCACTGCCGGACAGCGAAAGAGTCAGCCCGAGCGCGTTGAGCGCGAAGCGTGGCCACTTGTTCATGATGCCTCCTGATGCGGATCTGGGCATGAGAGCGTTCATTGCACGATGACCACTTCTTCGGTGTCGGTGCCGCCATTGGATGACGTCACGCGGACCTTGGCCGGTGGAATCGGCGAGATGCCGGTCGCCAGGGATTTCACGGCGCCATCGCCACTGAGGGTGCCGATGGCGACCCCGGTGCCGGAGGTGACGGTGAGTACCGGTGGCGATGTTTCATCGCTGGTCGACGCCACCACCGTGATTTGCCCGCTATTGAGGCTGTACTCGGCGCGGGAGATCGTGACCAGGTCGGTCAGTGGCATGGACAAGGTGGTCGGTGTGCTGCTGGGGATGGCCAGGTGGTTGTCGGCGGTCACCTGCAAGTTGCTTGGCAACGTCGGGTTGGTGGCGGATTGTGCGTACCAGTGACCGGTCGTGTCGGCTTCGGTCAGGTTCAACACGGGAGTGTTGCTGTCCAGGGTCACGGTGGCCGGCGGTGGCGGGGCCATGACGAACACGTCCTGTTGGGCCACCGGTGCACTTTCACCCGCTTTACGCGAATAAGTGCTGCGCTCGGTGATCAGCGGGGTCGGCCGCACGACCGTCGACAACTTGCCGGAAATGGCCATCACCGTCGTGCGCAAGTCCAGTCCGTTAGGCCCTTCGATGCGAATGTAGTTGGTGTTGAACGGGCTACCGGTGAAGGCTTCCGACAGGTTCGGATCACCCACGAATTGCTCGGCTTGACCGGTGACCGGATTGGTCTCGGTGTAGGGACCGTTGACGCTGCGCAGGAATGGCCCGATGTCGCCTTTGAGCGCGCCATCGTAGGTTTTCGCGGCGCCAATACCGATGTCCCGGGTCATGTTGATCGCACGGCGACCGGGGGTGTCGACGTTGAACACATCCACCCCGTAGGGGTGAGTGATGACGTAGGTGCCAGCGGTCGGCACGTCGACGCGAATACGGATGCGCGCGAAGCTGATCTGGTCGCCTTCGACGGGATCGCCACCGCTGAAGGCGGCTTCGACGGCACTCACGTACGTCAGGTCGACGCCGCGTGCAGCATCGACGATTGAGCCGTCGCCGGTGAACCAGAACGCCTCATCGGGGAAGTTGGTTGGGAAAACGACCGGTTGGTTATCGTCGAAAATCCCCGGAGCCGGCAGCAAGTTGCACATGTAGGTGGGAGCCCCTGGCGCGCTGGGGACCCGCGAACTGACAGCCTTGGACAGGCACAAATCGAGCGTACGACCATGGCTGTCCTGATACCAGGAGGCGAAGGAGCCATTGGCTGGCAAATAGGGACCGGGATCTACAGCAAACAAGGCGGCCTGGGCAGCGCCTTGGGCCAGAGCACTCACGATCAGGGCGATCGCGGTTTTGGACAGTAAAGGGTGCATGAGTATTCCCTCTATCAGAGTACCTGCCCCTTGGGATATGGGTCAGTTGTGAGCTGTTCGGCAACTCCCATGCCAACCCATGAAAATGTCGGCCAGGGCCCCGGTACACAGGCGTTTGCGCTGCGCTCGTCGATCGAACGGTGAATGATCGTGCGGGCCTCTTTCCCCAGCATTGGGGGTAGATCGGGGTAGCGGGGGGAGTGGGGAATTGGGGAAGGAATGGCCCCAAGGTCGGGCAAACTGCTAGCGGTGCGCTATAAACCTATAGGGGTTTCGCGGGAACACTATCCATGACCACGCTTGCAAAGACACTGGCGTCCGACCAGGGTGAAGTTCGCTTGAGCTCGCGCAAACAGCCGTTCAATCTGCTGCGCTGGTTTTCGCTCATCAGCATGGCGGTGATCGGCACGGTGGCGGTGGCGTTGGGTTCGGTGTCGACCAAGTTCGTGATTACCGAAAGCGTGCAGCGCGATGCCCTGTTGACGTCGCAATTCATCCAGGCGATTGCCTCGGCCGAGGTGCGCCATGTGTCGATCCCCAATGTGCGGACCATGGGCGAGCTGCTCGACCCGCGCAAGGACCGCGACTTTCCAGACGTCGACCCGATGGCCCGCGCCAACGCCCGGGGCGAATTCCTCGACCACATCGAACATTTGCCGGATGTGATCCTGGCCAATATCTATGCCCCTGACCGCATGATCATCTGGTCGACCAACCCGGCCCTGATG
Source organism: Pseudomonas sp. PSB11 (assembly GCF_014596605.1). Taxonomy (NCBI): domain Bacteria; kingdom Pseudomonadati; phylum Pseudomonadota; class Gammaproteobacteria; order Pseudomonadales; family Pseudomonadaceae; genus Pseudomonas; species Pseudomonas sp. PSB11. The sequence goes on along the minus strand of NZ_NOIO01000002.1, from coordinate 85,096 downwards.
GGCACTACGATTCACGCCGACGAAGACCTCGACCAGGCCTTTGCCTTGAAGACGCCCGTGTCGGCCAGTTATCACGATGTCGACAAGGCCCGCATGGAACAGAAATTCGTCACGCCGCCGGAATACATCTTCATTGAAAACTACATTCCGCTGTTCGATGCCGACGGCAAGAACGTCACGGCGATGGTCGAGATCTACAAGGAACCCAAGGACCTGATTAGCCGGATGGAGCGTGGACTGGTGCTGATATGGATGGCCACGGCCCTGGGCGGCGGCCTGATTTACCTGGGGTTGTACTGGATCGTGCGGCGGGCGGCGATCCTGCTGGCCACGCAACAGAAGCAACTGATCGTCAACGAAACCTTCGTGGCCCTGGGCGAGATGTCGTCGGCCGTTGCCCACAGCTTGCGTAACCCCCTGGCCACCATTCGCTCAAGCGCCGAACTGGCACTGGAGTTCGACAGTGGCCCGGCGCACAAGAACATCAACGACATCATCGGCCAGGTCGATCGCATGTCGAAATGGGTACGGGAGTTGTTGTTATCGCTGCGTCCGCTCAATGACGACGTCGAGCCGGTCAACCTGGTGGCGGCGTTGCACGACAGCCTGATGGCTTTCGAGCAGCAGATTATCAAGGGCCGGGTCAATGTGCTGTTCGAACCCATAGGCACGCCCATGGTGCTGAGCCAGCAGGTGCAGCTGACGCAAATCCTCAACAGTTTGCTGGCCAATGCGCTGGAAGCCATGGACGAAGGCGGTACCTTGGCCATCACCCTGGCGCCCCTCGATGCCCAGCGTGTTCGCGTGGTGGTCAGCGATACGGGCAAAGGCATGACCGAGGAGCAACGCCTGATGGCGTTCCGGCCCTTTTTCACCACCAAGCGCGGCGGGCTCGGTGTCGGGCTGGTGTTGGTCAAGCGCATCATGGAGCGCTTTGGCGGGGCGGTGGCCCTTGAAAGCCGTGAGGGCGAGGGCACCCACGTCAGCCTGACTTTTAAACGGGTTCCCTGAAATTGGGTGGGAACTTTCCCCGGTAGCGGGTGCCATTCCCCAGTCGTTTATTTTGGTCATGGCATATTGATGTTGATAAGCCATTGTTTTGCTGAGTGTTAATACCTTTGTATAAAACAGTTACAAATTTGGCCGACTCTTTGCAAAACCGCCATCACCCCCTTTTCATATACGAGGCGGCTGGTGATGGACACAAAAGCGCGGTACCCCTTCAAATGGTTTGGTCTGTTGACGCCATTGAGCGTCGCCTTGACGATGACACTCAGCACAGGGACCTTGCGTGCCAGCCCCATAGACGATGAGCGACAGCCGGAACCGACGGATCCCTCTGCCTATTACGATGAGCCGGAAGACCGGGCAGGGGCGCTGAACGCCATCCTGACCATGCCGGAAGCCAACCAGGACTCTTTTGATCTGCCCGACGGGGTCAAGGGCACACGCGATACCGAGCGGGTGGAAAACGTCCTGCCGCCAACGCTGCAGACCAGTTTCAACTACCCCACCAACGGTAAGCCGAGCCCGCTGTTCAACGCCCAGCCGTTCACCCAGCAACTGTTGCTGTTCGAAGAATTCGGCCCGGAAAAACTCGACCCCACCACACCGGCGGCCCCCTTGCCGTTTCCCGCGGCGGCCATCGGCCCGTTACCGGCGCAAGATCCCAACAGCGCGGCCCGCAGCGCACCACCGGGACCGGCGCTCGATGCCTTCCTGCGCCAACCGGGGCTGACCCCGTTCCCGAGCCAGTACGCCAACGTGGTGGATCGCAACCCGTGGCAAGCGCAGATCGAATACTTCCTCAACCGTCGTATTGGCTCATCCGCTGAAGGTCGTCCGCCAGGAAAAGGCTGGTCCCATCAGCGCTGGAACGAGTTCTATCCGCAAAACGCCTACAAGACCGTGCAGACCGGCGCTCGGATCAACGGTGGCTTGCGTGACGCCCGGCAGATGCACGGCTACGCGGTGGGCGAGTTCGGCCCAGGTGGCCTGTACCACAACGTCGCCGGCGTACCGGCCACGGACGGTACGGCCAAGGGCGTCGATCCGCGCTTTCACCCCAACATGCCGGTGCAGAACCACAACTCGGTCTGGACCTTCGACGGCACGCTGCCGCCCAAACTGCTGATGGTGCGCTATGGCCAACCGCTACTGATGCGCCACTACAACGGCTTGCCGATCGATCCGTCGGCCAACATGGGCTTTGGCCTGCACACCATCAGTACCCACGAACACAACGGCCACGCGCCAGCGGAAAGCGACGGTTATGCCAACGCGTTTTTCTTCCCCGGGCAGTACTACGACTATCGCTGGCCGATCCAGTTGGCCGGTTACGACAGCATCAACACCGACGCCCATGACCCGCGCGCGGCGTTCCCTTGCTCGCCGGGCGAAACCCTGTGGACCAATGACATGAGCCCGGGCCGCAAGACGTGCGAGAACGGCACGATCAAGATCCGCGGCGACTGGCGCGAAACCATGAGCACCCACTGGTTCCACGACCACATGCTCGATTTCACCGCGCAGAACGTCTACAAGGGCAACGCGGCGATGATGAACTACTACAGCGCCCTGGACCGTGGCAATGAATCGGTGAACGACGGTGTCAATCTGCGTTTTCCCAGCGGCAGCGCCTTGCCCTGGGGCAACCGCGACTATGACGTGAACCTGGTGTTCGCCGACAAGGCCTGGGACGCCAATGGCCAGCTGTGGTTCAACCCCTTCAACACCGACGGCTTCCTCGGTGACCAGGTGCTGGTCAACTGGCAGTGGAAACCGACCCTGGACGTGCGCGCCCGCAGCTATCGCTTCCGTATGCTCAACGGCTCGGTATCGCGCTACTTCAAACTGGCGCTGGTGCGTGAAATCAAAGGCACCAGCGGCGAGTTCCAGGGGCCCAAGGGTTCGGGTGTGTCCTATGCCCGCGTGCCGTTCCACATGATTGCCAACGACGGCAATATCATGGAACACAGCGTGCCATTCGACGGCAGCATGGACCTGGATGCCGACGGCGACAAACAGAACCACAACGCGATCCTGCCAACCCAGGGCATCGCCGAGCGCTTCGACATCATCGTCAACTTCGCGAAGAACGGCATCAAGCCCGGGGACAAGCTGTTCTTCGTCAACCTGCTGGTGCATGACGATGGCAAGGGTCCGAAAGAACCGGTGTCGCTGGCGGACGTGCTCTCGGAAAACTACAAGGCGGTGATCAAGCAAACCAGCAAAGGGCCGATGTGGGACAAGGGTGACCCGGCGGTGGGCAAGGTGTTGCAACTCAACGTCAAGCCGTACACCGGCCAGGACCTGGCCATGGACCCGGCAGCCTACGAACCGGCCAAACCGGGCAAGGCTGAAGGCCTGGTGATGATCCCGTTGAAGATCCATCGTGACAACGCCGCCGACAAGGCGCTGCTGGCCAAGGCCCGCCATCGCACCTTCACCTTCGGTCGCTCCGACGGCACCGATGAAGCACCCTGGACGGTCAAGACCGATGGCGGCTTCGGTTACCACATGGACCCTCGGCGCCTGAACGCCTCGACCCAGTTGGCCAGCGGTCCGACCGACGCCGGGGTCGCGGGCTACGGCACCCTGGAAGTGTGGAACATCAAGGCCGGCGGTACGGGCTGGAGCCACCCGGTGCATGTGCACTTCGAGGAGGGGATCATCCTCAGCCGCGGCGGCAAGGCGCCACCGGAATGGGAAAAATGGGCGCGCAAGGACGTGTATCGCATCGGCTCGGAAAAGGATGGGCTGGACAACGTCGAGATGGCGATCAACTTCCGTGAGTTCGCCGGGACCTACATGGAGCACTGTCACAACACCCAGCACGAGGACAACTCCATGCTGCTGCGTTGGGACCTTGAGAAGCCGGGGCAATTTCAGTTGATGCCGACGCCGCTGCCCAGTTGGGACGGAGTGCGCTACGTGAACTCCGCCGCGCTGCCAACCTTCCGCACTGGCGACGGCTTCGGTCCAAAAGTGACGGTCAAACCATGAACCGCGAGGGTGTCGACATGAAATTGCCTACCGCACGTGCGCAAGCACTGGGCATGCACCTGGTGCTGATATTGGTCACCGGCCTGCTGGCCAGCCGGCTGCTGGTCGCCAATCCGGTACCGTCGACACCCGCTCCGGTTTCCCCTGCCTCTGCTGCTGTTGCCGAATCAGCCACCCCCTGGGGTGGCGACTATTTCCCCAATACCCTGCTGACCGACCAGGACGGTCGGCAGGTGCATTTTTTCGATGACCTGATCAAGGGCAAGGTGGTGGTGATCAATTTCATCTTCACCTCGTGCAGCGACTCTTGCCCGCTGGAAACCGCGCGCCTGCGCCAGGTGCAGAAACTGCTCGGCGACCGGGTCGGCAAGGACATCTTCTTCTACTCCATCAGCATCGACCCCTTGAGCGATACACCCGCCGTGCTCAAGGCCTACGCGCAACGTTTTCAGGTGGGGCCAGGCTGGCAGTTTCTCACCGGGGAATTCGCCGACGTCACCGAGTTGCGGCAAAAGCTCGGGTTGTTCATCGAAGGCGTCGACAACGGCCGCAGCAAGGACCACAACCTGAGCCTGATCGTCGGCAACCAGCAAACCGGTCGCTGGATGAAAGCTTCACCCTTCGAGAACCCCTGGATCCTGGCCGACCAATTGGCCAACACCTTGCATAACTGGAAACAGCCGAGCATTGGCGAAAGCTACGCCAATGCCCCCGAAATCCGCCCGCCGAGTAACGGCGAAGAATTGTTTCGCACCCGTTGCGCGTCGTGCCACAGCCTCGGTCCGATGGACGGGCAGGGCATCGGCATGCGCAGCATCGGTCCGGATCTGGTTGGCGTGACCCGCCAGCGCGATCCGGCCTGGCTGAGCCGCTGGATTCGCGAGCCTGACCGCATGCTGGCCGAGAAAGACCCGATAGCCACGGCGTTGTTCGAGCGTTTCGACAAGATCCCGATGCCCAACCTGCGCCTGGACGAGCGCTCGGCACAGTCGATCATCGAGTTCCTGCAGGCAGAAACCGACCGCCAGCAGCCGTTGCTCACACCGCTGACTGTCGACGCCGAGGAACCGCAACATCAACACGCAATCGCGGCACCCGACAACACGCGGGTGCAGTAGTGGCGAAATAGTTTTATTGGGCAGCCAGTGACGGTCAATGCCACCTACACTGATCGGGAATGCGGCTGAAAAACGCTTGATTCAAGGAACCAGGACCTCCCATGCAGATACTGGAATCACCACAAGGACCTGCGCCGGTTACGCCGGCGACAGAGGGCAGGGATTGGCGACCGCCATTCAACCTGGTGCGCTGGTTTTCCCTGGCGAGCTTTTTCATCATTGCCGGCGTGGCATTGGGGCTGGGCTACATTTCCACGCGCTTTGTGGTCGAGGAGAGCATCGAGCGTGACTCCATGCTGACCGCACAATTCGTGCAAGCCATTGGCGCGGCCGAAATTCGCCACGCCTCGATTTCGCCAAACCGAACCATGGGTGAAATGCTTGACCCACGCGCCGACGCGGCCTATCCCGACGTCGATCCGGGCGCTCGCGCGGCTGCCCGTGTCGAATTCCTCGATCATGTCGAACACCTGCCGGACATCCTCCTGGCCACGGTTTACGCCCTGGACCGCACCGTGGTCTGGTCGACCAACCCCGAGCTGATCGGGGTACGTATCGACAACGACGAGGAACTGGACGAGTCCTTTGAAATGAAGGCCGCGGTGTCCACCAGCTACCACGAGATCGACGAGGAGCGCCCCGAGCAACGGTTGCTGCGTGAGCCGCAATACCTGTTCGTCGAGAACTACATCCCGATGTTCAACGCCGATAAAAGCAAAGTGGTCGCCATGGTCGAGATCTACAAGGAGCCGGTGGACCTGGTAGAGCGTATCCAGCGCGGGTTCAAGGCGATCTGGGTGACCACCCTGCTCGGCGGAGCGGTCATCTACCTGGGATTGTTCTGGATCGTGCGGCGTGCGGCCCTGCTGTTGCACAGCCAGCAGAAACAACTGGTGGCCAACGAAACCTTCGTCGCCCTGGGGGAAATGTCCTCGGCGGTCGCCCACAGCCTGCGCAATCCATTGGCGAACATTCGCTCCAGCGCCGAGCTGGCCCAGGAAATCGCCAGCCAGACCGCGCAGAAGAACATCGGCGACATCATCAGCCAGGTCGATCGCATGTCGCGCTGGGTCCGTGAGTTACTGGTGTCCTTGCGCCCGGTCAACGACGACCATGAAACCGTCGACCTGGTGCTCGCCATTGACGACACCTTGAGCGCCTACGCCCCGCAGATCCAGCGTTCGAACGTCGAGGTGCGCTTCACGCCCCTGACGGTTCCACCGGTCGTCAGCCAGCAGGTGTTGCTCACGCAGATTCTCAATAGTCTGTTCGCCAACGCCCTGGAAGCCATGCCCAAGGGCGGCGTATTGAGTATCGACGTTGAAACACCGGCACCCGGTGAGGTGCGCATGATGCTCAACGACACCGGCAAGGGCATGACAAAACAGCAACAGCAAATGGTCTTCAAACCGTTCTTCACCACCAAACAGGGGGGGTTGGGCGTGGGCCTGGCGCTGGTCAAAAGAATAATGGAGCGATTCGAAGGCTCGGTCGAACTGACCAGCCAAGAGCAGGAAGGAACCCGCGTGTGTCTCAATTTCAAAGTGGCAACGGGAGGGGAATATGGAGCACAGCATACTGCTGGTCGAGGATGATGAGCTGCTCGCCGAGAATATCCAGACCTACCTGGAGCGTAAGGACTTCGAAGTGACCGTCTGCCACTCGGCCGAAGACGCACTGTCGCAGTTGAGTACCTTCGTTCCGGATGTCGTGCTGACCGACAACTCGTTACCGGGCATGAGTGGTCACGACCTGATCCAGAAGCTGCGCATCAGCGCGCCGGATCTGAAAGTGATCATGATGACCGGCTACGGTAACGTCGAAGACGCCGTGGTGGCGATGAAAGAGGGCGCGTTCCACTACGTCACCAAACCGGTGGCCTTGCCGGAGCTCAAGCTGCTGCTGGACAAGGCCCTGGCCACGGACCGGATGGAGCGCACCCTGTCGTTCTATCAGGAGCGTGAAGCGCAGAAATCCGGCGTGCAGGCCTTGATCGGCGAATCGGCACCGATGGTCTACCTCAAGGGCACCATCGCCCAGTTGCTCGACGCTGAACGGCGCATGGCCAATACCGACTTGCCGCCGGTGCTGGTGGAAGGCGAGACCGGCACCGGCAAGGAGCTCGTGGCGCGGGCGCTGCATTTCGACGGGCCGCGCAGCAAGGGGCCGTTCATTGAGTTCAACTGCGCCTCGATTCCTTCAAACCTGGTGGAGTCGGAGCTGTTCGGGCACGAAAAGGGCGCCTTCACCGATGCCAAGGACCGTCGCCTGGGGCTGGTGGAAGCGGCCGATGGCGGCACACTGTTTCTTGATGAAATAGGCGAAATGGACCTGATACTGCAGGCCAAATTGCTGAAACTGCTGGAGGACCGGACCATCCGCCGGGTGGGTTCGGTGAAGGAGCGCAAGGTCGACCTGCGGGTGATCAGCGCGACCAATTGCAACCTTGAACAAATGGTCCAACAGGGCAAGTTCCGCCGCGACCTGTTCTTCCGCCTGCGCATCATTTCGATCAAGGTGCCGCGCCTGTATGCCCGTGGCGAGGACATCCTTCTGCTGGCCCGGCACTTCCTGGCAACCCATGGCAAACGCTACGGCAAGCCGCACCTGCGTTTCAGCGACCAGGCCGAAGAGCTGCTGCTCAACTACACCTGGCCGGGCAATGTGCGTGAACTGCGCAACATGCTCGAACAGACGGTGCTGCTGGCGCAACACGACACCATTGCTGCGCACCAGTTGAACGTGTGCCTGAGCCTGGTGGACGAGCCGGCGATGTTCACTCACGAGTTGCCGCCGATCGAACCGCGTGCGTCCCATAACGGCACTGAGTCGATGAACCTGCCGGAAGTAGAGCGCGACATGGTGCGCAAGATGCTCGACAAGACCGACTGGAACGTCACCAAGTCCGCACGGCTGTTGGGCCTGAGCCGCGACATGCTGCGTTACCGGATCGAGAAACTCGGCCTGGCGCGCCCGGACAAGCGCCAGTGGTAAACCAGCAGCAGGGCAGGCACGGCCTTGCTACAAGGCCGGGTTCTGACCGCTGCGGCAAGCCAGCATGCACGTCGGATCGAGGACCTCCTGATTCACATAGACGCCGTGTTCGGCGTCATAGGTGCGAATGAATACGCGAACGGTGGTATCGGCCACCGTTGGCAATCGGGAGTCGGAAAACACGTGCTGGCTCGACACCGGGGTAAATGTCTGGGGCGATGTCGGGATGTAGGAACCCGGCGGTACCGTGCTCATGGTGGGAGGAACCGGATGGGCAAAGGGCTGATCCGCGCCGTAGTAGTTGAACTCACTGCTCGATTCTTCGGTTTGCATCGCACTGTCATCCGCCTGTGCACAGCTGGCAGCCAGGCACAGGGCAAGCAATAGCGTGGGTACGGTTGTGTTCATGGCAGCACCTGCGGTGTCGGTTTTCGCGAATTTCCCCAAGGGTATTAACTATAGCGTTCCCGTGGGCGAACGTCGGCGCTGCGCGGTTTACAAAAACGCTACACAGCGGCGATGGGGGCGTTTGCAGGCGTGATCTAGACTCGGCCACTCGATTGAACAACGAACGCCGGAGCCTGCAATGGAAATGCCGACAAAACAACAAGCCATCGCCAGCAACCGAGATGCCTGGAATGATTCCGCCCGTCACCACAAGGACAGCCCTGAATGGCAGGCGCACTGGCGCGCTGTGGAACACGCGGATTTTTCCTGCCTGGATGAAACCCTGACCGGGCTGCTGAACCAGGTCGGCATCGACGGCAAGGACGTGGTGCAATTGGGCTGTAACAATGGCCGCGAAAGCCTGTCGCTGTTCGCCTTGGGGGCTCGACATGTGGTGGGGGTCGACCAGTCCGCGGCGTTTCTCGAACAGGCGCGGGAGCTGGCTTCACGCTCGCCCCATGGGCCTGAGTTCATCGAGGCCGACATTCACCACCTGCCACAAACACTGCAGGGGCGTTTCGACGTGGCCCTGGTCACCATCGGCGTGTTGAACTGGATGCCGGACATCGGCGAGTTCTTTCGCCATGCGTCACAAACACTCAAGCCCGGTGGCGCCCTGGTGATCTACGAAACCCACCCGTTCCTTGAAATGTTCGACCCCGAGGCAGCCGATCCCTACGCCCTGGCCAGCTCGTACTTTCGCAGCGAGCCTTTTGTCCAGAACCAACCGATCGTCTACGAAGGCAAGGTCGAGCAGCAGGCCGCCCCGTCCTACTGGTTCGTCCACACCCTGGGTGCGATCTTCAGCGGCGCCATCGAAGCGGGGCTGCAGATCAGCCATTTCAGGGAGCATGCGCATTCCAATCGCGAAGAACTCTATGATCGCTACCAGGGGCAGGAGGCGCAGTTGCCGATGTGTTTTACCTGGGTGGCGGTGAAACGTTGAACCCGGGGGGGGGGCGCGCTGGGCCAACCTCGACACGCCGATGATGTTGCTTGCGCACGGCGGACGCTCAGTACCAAAGGCAGCCTTGCGAACGTTGCCAATGACGGCGAATGCCGTGTCCATATCCAATACATAAAGCGTTTCTTCAACGACGTCTTCAAGCGTTGCGCCATAGAGCGCGAGCAGCTTGAATATGTTGCTGTGAGCATTCTTGCGTCTTTGAGAGCGCAATAATGCACCAGCAAATCGGCGGTTTTTCGGTTAACTTTTTACTCGAACTCGGGCTGCAGCGGCTTTGAACACCACTGCATCCTTCCCGGCAGCACGCACGTCAATACCCATGCCGGGAATCGTGAAAAGACCATCACTCCACTGTAAGGAAACCACGATGATCAATCCTAAGACTGAAGTGCTGACCCCTCAGAATAGCCAGCTGATCTTCATCGACCAGCAGCCCCAGATGGCTTTTGGTGTGCAGAGCATCGACCGCCAGACGTTGAAGAACAACACAGTGGCTCTTGCAAAGGCAGCCAAGATTTTCAACGTACCCACCACCATCACAACAGTGGAGACCGAAAGCTTCTCCGGCCACACGTACCCCGAACTGCTTGCTGTGTTCCCTGATGCGCCGCTGCTAGAGCGCACCTCGATGAATTCCTGGGATGACCAGAAGGTACGCGACGCGTTGAAGAGCAACGGTCGCAAAAAAATCATCGTCTCCGGGCTGTGGACTGAGGTGTGCAACACGACCTTCGCGCTTTCTGCGATGCACGATGCCGACTATGAGATTTACATGGTCGCCGATGCTTCTGGCGGAACTACGAAGGAAGCACACGACTATGCCATGCAGCGCATGGTCCAGGCCGGTGTTGTGCCGGTGACCTGGCAGCAGGTACTGCTGGAGTGGCAGCGTGACTGGAAGAACCGCGAGACCTACGACGCCGTCATGAACCTGGTCAAGGAACACTCCGGTGCCTACGGCATGGGTGTCGACTACGCCTACACCATGGTGCACAAGGCGCCTGAGCGCGTTGAACACGGCCCGACCCTGGCACCCATTGCCGCACCTATTTGAGCTTACGCCAGCCCCCACAGGGTGGGGGCTGTCTCTTAACTCACAATAGACGATGCAAGAATTCAGCTTGACCCAAGCATTGAATCTGCGATGTTGCGCCTCTAGCCCCCTACACGCAGTGCACTGGAAACAAGCGTAAATGCCGGGGAGGGTTGTCGCCGGCTGGGGTAATACAAATAGTATCCAGCGAACGGAGGGCACCAGTCTTCCAGTACTCGCATCAGCTTGCCTTCCTGAAGGTGTGGTTCAAATTCCTCTTCGGGCAGGTATGCAATTCCCAATCCCGACAATGCTGCATCCACTATGTGGACAGACGTATTGAAAGTGAGCTGCCCGGTTACGCGTACGTTCATTTGCTTACCGCGCCGCTCAAAGTCCCACACGTAAAGCCCGCCTGATGTCTGCATGCGCTGGTTGATACAATTATGGTCCATCAAGTCGCGCGGATTCCTGGGAATAGTACGACTGGCAAAGTAAGCCGGCGCGGCAACGGCCGCCATCCGTAAAGGTGGTCCTATGGGTACTGCAATCATGTCCTTGTCGATGGTGTCGCCCAAACGCACACCCGCATCAAAACGATCAGCCACGATATCTCTGAATCCGTAATTGACGTCGAACTCGATCTCGATATCCGGATATTCCTCTAACAACGGGGTGAGCTTGGGAAGCAGGGTCTTGCGCAAGACGTGATCGCCGCAGGTGATTCGCACAGTCCCGGCCGGCTTGTCGCGCAGTTCTGTCAGCACATCCAGTTCCGCTTCGATTTCATCAAAACGATGGCCGATGGCCTGCAACAGCCGCTCGCCAGCTACCGTAGGTGAGACGCTGCGCGTGGTACGCGTCAGCAACCTGATCTGAAGACGTGCTTCCAGGCCGCTGATGGCTTGACTTAGCGCAGACTGCGTGACACCCAGGATTGCGGCGGCGCGTGTGAAGCTACCCTCGCGCGCCACGGTGACGAACGACGCCAGATCGTTGAGGTTTCTTCTGACCATATTGCCAACGCCTTGGTGCTCTATTGATTAGTAGTGCTTATAGCCCTATTAAGTATTGATTAGCTAGTAGCTGGAATTTCCTTGCCTCACCCTGTCATTCATGAACTTGAATAAGGGCGAGGTCCCGATGGCCACTGTTTTCCCAATTGCTGAAGCAAATGAGCAACCCGCTTGCTGGAGCGGGATCTTTGCCATGACGCTTTGCGTATTCGTGCTGATCGCATCGGAGTTCATGCCTGTCAGCCTGCTGACTCCGATAGCCGTTGATCTCCATGTCACCGAGGGGCTCGCAGGGCAGGGCATCGCGATCTCCGGGGCATTCGCGGTACTCACCAGTTTGTCGATTTCGGGGCTGGCTGGATCTCTCAACCGCAAAACGCTGTTGTTGGCGCTTACCGGGTTGATGGCTTTATCCGGTGTGGTGGTCGGGATGGCACCCAACTATCTGACGTACATGGTCGGTCGCGCGCTCATCGGCGTGGTCATTGGTGGTTTCTGGTCCATGTCCGCAGCGACTGCCATGCGCCTGGTACCTGCCAATCAGGTGACCAAGGCCTTGGCCTTCTTCAACGGCGGTAACGCGTTGGCAACCGTGATTGCCGCGCCACTGGGCAGCTATCTAGGTTCGATCATTGGCTGGCGCGGCGCCTTCTTCTGTCTGGCACCGGTAGCGGCGATAGCGCTGATTTGGCTATCGACCAGTCTGCCGAATATGAAGGCGGATGAGCGCGCGCCGGGTTCCGGCAATGTCTTCGCGCTACTGAAGCACCGGTCAGTGGCGCTGGGTATGGCCGGATGCGCCGCCTTCTTCATGGGGCAGTTCGCGCTGTTCACTTATCTGCGGCCGTTTCTCGAAACAGTAACGCAGGTGGGTGTTTCCACGCTGTCGCTGATTTTGCTCGTAATTGGCGTAGCAGGCTTCATCGGCACCCTGATGATCGGCACATTCGTGAGGCGTGGGTTGTTCCGGACACTTGTCATCATTCCCTTGCTGATGGCCGGGATCGCCTTGACGCTGATTCCCTTTGGCACCTCGGTCATTGTCGTTGCTGCGCTGCTCGGTCTATGGGGGCTAGTCGCTACGGCGGCGCCTGTGGGCTGGTGGAGTTGGATTGCACGAGTGCTACCCAGGCATATTGAGGCCGGCGGCGGCCTGATGGTGGCCGTGATTCAGTTGGCCATCGGCTTGGGATCGACCGTTGGCGGCCTGCTGTTCGATAGCAGCGGTTACAAGAGCACTTTCGTTGCGAGCTCAGCCATATTGCTACTGGGCGCTTTTCTGACTGCTTTGGCTTCGCGCTCGAAAACGCCCCAGGCTACTTGAGCCACGCACAGAGCAGGGGGCCGTATTGCCCATGAGCAGCCTCGGAGAAATCACGCCTGGGGATGAATGTCGGCGAGCATCGGTTCGCCATCACTTTGCTCTTCTTGTCTTTTCTCGTTCAGCGGCCTTTTCATCCAAAGCGCTCGCTCAGATCACTTTAACGGCCCGTCCAATGAACTGAATCGGTCCTGTTGGTTTGCCAGTCGGCGATCCATTGGGGTTTTCCAGAGTCAACTCAAAGAGTTGGTTGGGTTCCAGCGGCGGCAATCTATCCAAGGGGACAGAAAGCGTTTGCCCAGGTTTGACCAGTCCAAGGGATACAGGACCTTGCCAGCCGTCCCCCTTGGTCCAGAACTCAAGTGCTTTGTCGATTGGGACTTGCGCGACCCCCAATGGTATCAGTTGGATTTCTCTTGGGCTGCTGGCCTGTATCACCCAGCCGGGCGTCTGGTTCTGGGGAGCCACCAGAACGACCAGGTAGGTGGTCGGATTCACCGGAGCTGTTTGTGTCAGTAGCATTGTTGCGAGCAACAACGCTGCGGCCAGACCTGTTACCGCCAGCCCACGCCATAGCGGCAGAAGGTTCCACCATGAGATTGGCTGCGCGGTGGCCGCCACTCGGGGCGCTCGCCGATCAATGCCGTTCAAGCTGCGCTCGATACGCCCCCAGAGTAATGCCGTAGGTGTTTGCGGTTCAGCCAGTTCGGTCAACGCAAGCAAACGTTGTTCCCAGGCATCCACAACCGCTCGCAAATCGGCGTCATGAGCAAGACGCTTTCGTACTTCGCTACGACGCTCTGCCGACAACGTGCCTAACACATACTCACTCGCCAGCTCTTCAATGTTGTCGGGGCTGTCATCCTGTGTGTTTATGGTCATCCCATGCACTCGCGCAATGCCACCAGGCTGCGTTTGATCCAGGCTTTGACGGTCCCCAGCGGGGCGCCCAGTTTCTGTGAAATTTCTGAATGCGAATAGCCGTCGACATACGCATGAAGGATGCAGTTGCGACGCGCCGGCTCCAGTTGTTCGAGGCACCTATAGATACGCCCTGAACGGGCTTGATAATCGAACGTGTCCACACTCTGTTGTGATGCTTCCAGTGACGCTGAAGCGTGCAGTGCCGTTTCCTGTTGCTCACTGACCTGTACTTCCCTGGCGCTATCTCGCATGAAGTTCAGCGCCAAGTGCCGCGTTACGCTGAAAATCCAACCACGCGCAGAGCCTCTCGCCGGATCGAAACTGGCGGCACGGATCCAAATCTTGATAAAGACATCGTGCACGATGTCTTCGGCCAGGGCGTTATCACGAGCGATGCGCTTGGCAACACCCAAAAGACGAGCACTTTCCTGCTCATACAAGTCTCGCAGTGCCTGCTGCTCGCCTCGGGCGCAAGCAATCAGGCAGGCTTCATAGTCAAAACAGGGCTCAGGCAAGGACAAGGTTTTCAGCCATCAGCAGGTGGTAAATACCCCAACCCTAGGGCTGGGGTTCCATCGAAGCAGAGTAGACGAGTTGTGCGCCGACTACCTGGTCTGGATCGTTGGCTTAATTGGCTGCCCAAAAAATATAGTCAGCCTGATATTTCACTACCTCCCGTTTACCTTTGTTTGCGGCGGAGCATTCGGTCATAGGCGCTACGCCCCCCTTAACGGCCACCCGCTGGATGTAACTGACACCGTTCATCGCGCCTTTACCTTCAGCAGGGTTGGCCTTGACCAACTGATAGGGGAGGTCGCCGGTGCCTGAGGGGGCAACTGCCAGTTGTGTCCCGGTGATTTTAGAGCCGTCTTTAGCTTGCCAGGTAGCAGGCGGGCCGAAGTAAGTGCCGACCTGTATGCCGTTGCGATCATTGAGTACCGCTTTGGGGCCGACGAAAGTCCACTCAGTCTGGCCAGCGGAGTTAGCCTTGTCGCGACACTCATACGTGATTTCGCCGGTCCCCACAGTCTCCAGCGCGATCTTATGACCGTCCGGGACCTTGATGGTGTCGGGCAGGTCTGTTTGCGCATGGGCAGCTGGCACGGTGACCAACAAGCAGGTAGCTGCAAGCGTAGTACCAACAATGCACAGGAATCGTTTAGCGTTCATGCAAATCTCTCCAGATAGTGGTCAGTTCAGCAGCTATGGCTACTACCTGTACTACCCGCGGGAGGATTATCTGGATGCACCTGACTGAAAAAATATCTGTGGAGAAAGGGTTGTAGCGTTACTGCTTGACTGTGTGAGTGACTGCTTTTGCCGACTGTTGCAGGCCGCGAAGGGCTTGATACGAGCCATTGCGGTCAATCGATCTGAGGCGATGAGTTGGATGGCGTATACCAGTGAACTCTGGAGGCGACATAAACGTGTTTTTGCTTGTGAGGCGTGAAGGGGGTGTCGAGTGTGCCCAGTGCTATCGAAACCCAATCGGAAAATTCACCTTGAAAACGTGACCAGAACAAAGTCGATCCACACTGCGCGCAGAACTCGCGTTGCACAGAATCTGAAGAAGAATACTTAGTGATGTGCCCGGCGCCGTTGAGTATCCGTAATGCGCTACGGGGCACGCTACCATAAGAAGCGAATGCTGCACCGTGACCTTTACGGCATTGACTACAGTGACAATGACTCACTGCTTTTGGCGTAGTCAGTAGCTCATAACTGATTGCTGAGCAAAGGCAGCTTCCCTGGTAGATCTCCGTCATGCGTTTGTCCCTTTCGCTGGAAAAGGCGCCAGCTTAACCACCTGAATCTAATCAGTCGAACGTCCGCTTCTGGCACTGACGGTCTCTAATGCCAACGAAACACGTGTCAACTCAACCTGCGAACACGTTTGCCAGCAGATTCCCGTCGGGACTGTCCTCGCCTTTACTTGGCGCTGACCAGCAGGAGGGCAGGTCCAGCTTATTGAGTGAATTTGCCTGGTTGGCCTGAGGTGCTATGCCAAGGCGTTGGTTGGCCGGTTCGATTGGGTTGCTCCTAAGTATGTGACCGATGGTTAGGGTGGTTATACGGCCAAGTGGATACCGCAGGATCTGCCGATGTACTGGGTGATGGAGCAGCCAGGTGGTGCCATGGGACTGGCCTGATTGCTTTGTTCTGCCCCCTTACCCGGAGGTGCATCCCGCCTGGGGATGAATGTCGGCGAGCATCGGTTCTAAGTTCGCATGGGCGGATGAATCCCTATACCTCTTGCCTAGGGTCCTTAAAACAGCCGGGTGATTTCATTCAATATCCGATCCTGGGTTTGAGTGTTTGGCCTTTTGCGATAAGCCACTGCAAAAAATGCAACGCCTTCATAGTCGCAGCGAATCGAAAAAGTCATGCCTTCACGCAACCCATAGACCGATCTTTCTCCTGCTTCAACAAAATATCTCGCTTTTGTCAGGGCCGCTCTGGCGTGCTGCAGACAGCCAGTTTGGCTAAGTGAGTGTTGTAGCCAACTCGTCGTGATGCGCACAGACGACGTTTCGCTGTCATCGATGGGGGGCCGAGTTATTTCATTGGCGGCGTTCTTATCGCTGGTGCAAGCAGTCAGCCCCATTGAGATAACACCCAGAAGAAAAACAGATCGAGCTCTCGAATGCTTGAGTGGATTTCGCATCGTGGGGCGTACCTGCGACGATTTGCAATGAATGAAGGGCAATCACTAACGTAATAGCGGGTTTATGATCTTTTGCTACCTGGGTTCAGTAATTGCGACGAGAAGCCTCGTTCGGTTTCATTTGAAACGGCCGCGCAGGGCTGCAATCGGCAACGGACAAAAACGATTGCGGACCGCTATCCTTGGGCCACGCTCATCGAACGGGTTCTCCCATGTTGGAAGTCCAGGATGTCTTCAAAAGCTACGCCACCCCACAAGGCCCGTTGCCGGTGCTGCAAGGTATCAACCTGACCCTCAAGCCCGGCAGCAGCCTGGCATTGATGGGTGAGTCGGGCAGCGGCAAGAGCACCTTGTTGCATTTGATCGCCGGGCTGGACAAGGTCGATCGCGGCAGCATCCGCAGCGGTAAACATCGCCTGGAGCAGATGAATGAGGGGCAACTGGCGAGCTGGCGTCGCACCGAAATCGGCCTGGTATTCCAGCAGTTCAACCTGATCGGCAGTTTGCGGGTGGAGGATAACCTGGCTTTTCAAGCGCGCCTGGCCGGGCGCCATGATCCACGCTGGCAGGCGCATCTGGTGCAGCGGTTGGGCTTGAATGATTTGCTGCGGCGTTATCCTGAACAGCTTTCCGGCGGCCAGCAACAACGGGTCGCATTGGGCCGCGCACTGGCGTCGCAACCGAAACTGCTGCTGGCCGACGAGCCTACCGGCAGTCTCGATGAAGCTACCAGCGACGAAGTGCTGAAGTTATTGCTGGAGCTGCTCTATGACAGCCCCACGACCCTGCTGATGGTCACTCACAGTCCCAGTGTTGCAGCACGAATGGCCGAAAAGGTGGTGCTGCACGGCGGCCGGCTGGCGCCCGTGGACGAACGCTGAGATGCGCATTTTTCTTGAAACCCTGCGTGCACTGCTCAGCCATTGGCGGCAGCACCCGGTGCAGTTTTTCAGTGTGCTGACCGGGTTGTGGCTGGCCACCAGCCTGCTCACCGGGGTGCAAGCACTGAACAGTCAGGCGCGGGACAGCTATGCCAAGGCCAGTCAGCTGATAGGCGGCGAACCTCAGGCCAGCCTGAGTGCACCCGGTGGCGGGACCTTTTCCCAGCAGTTGTTTGTCGATCTGCGCCGAGCCGGTTGGCCGGTGTCGCCAGTGTTGCAAGGACGGCTGACGCTCAAGGGCCATGAGGACCAGCGCCTGCAACTGATGGGCATCGAGCCCGTGTCGCTGCCGGCTGGGTCCGAGGTGGCGGGGCAGGCATTGGCCATCGAGCAGGTCGTGGAGTTTTTCACTCCGCCAGGCAGGACCTGGATCGCGCCGCAGACCCTGCAGGCGTTGGGATTGGCGCCGGGCGAGCGGCCGCAGGCGTTGAACGGCCAGGCATTGCCGCCCCTGCGCGCCGAGGCTGACATGGCGCCGGGTGTGCTGCTGGTGGACATCGGTTTTGCCCAGCAGATTCTCGGTTTGCCCGATCAGCTATCGCGCTTGCTGCTGCCCAGTGATTTCACCGCGACACTGCCCGATTCGTTCAAGGGACAACTTCAACTCAAGACCGGCGGCGAAGAAAACAATCTGGCGCGCCTGACCGATAGCTTTCACCTGAATCTGGACGCCTTGGGGTTTCTGTCGTTCGTGGTCGGCCTGTTCATCGTGCACGCCGCGATCGGTCTGGCGCTGGAACAGCGACGAGGTTTGCTGCGGACCCTGCGCGCCTGTGGCGTCAGCGCGCGGATGCTGATCGCCTGCCTGGCCGTCGAGCTGGGCGCTCTGGCCTTGATCGGCGGCGTGGCGGGTGTCGTCAGCGGTTACCTGCTGGCCAGCGTGTTGCTGCCGGATGTCGCCGCCAGCCTGCGCGGGTTGTACGGTGCCGAAGTGGCGGGACAGTTGAGCCTGAGCCCGCTGTGGTGGCTCAGCGGTATCGGCCTGGGCCTGCTCGGTGCCGCGCTCGCGGGAGCCAACAGTTTGTGGCGTGCAGCGCGTTTACCGTTGCTGGCCCTGGCCGACCCCCAGGCCTGGCATCAGGCCCATGCGCGCTGGCTGCGCCGCCAGGGCTGGGTCGCGGCGATTGCCTTGGGCATTGCGTTGCTGGCGTTGTTGCGCGGTGACAGCCTGGCCAGCGGATTCCTGTTGATGGCCACGCTGTTGCTGGGCGCCGCGTTAGCGTTGCCGGTGGTACTCAATGCCGTGCTCAATGGGCTGACGCACCACAGTTCGACGGTACTCGGTCAGTGGTTTGTCGCCGATTGTCGCCAGCAACTGCCGGCCTTGAGCCTGGCGCTGATGGCGTTGCTACTGGCCCTGGCGGCCAACATCGGTGCCGGCAGCATGACCGCCGGTTTCCGCCAGACTTTCAGCAACTGGCTGGAACAACGGCTGACCGCCGAGCTTTACCTCAATCCACAAAACCCGGCCCAGGCCCGGGAGATGTACGACTGGCTCAGGCAACAACCGCAACTGATGGCTGTGTTGCCCAACTGGCAGGTCTCGATTCAATTGCAGGGCTGGCCGGCGGATGTGTTTGGCGTGATCGATCATCCGACCTATCGCCAGCACTGGCCATTGCTTGAGGCCGTGGGCGAAAAGCCCTGGGACAGCCTGGCTGCGGAGGATACAGTGATGCTCAGCGAGCAACTGGCGCGGCGCTTGAAGGTCAGGCTCGGCGATCAGGTGGCGATTGCCACGCCCAACGGTCCCTGGTCGCCACGCATCGTCGGGATCTACGCTGACTACGGCAATCCCAAGGGCCATCTGCTGGTCAACGTCAATCACTTGTTGCGCGGCTGGCCGCAACTCACACCGAATCGCTTCAACCTGCGTATCGAACCGGCATCGATCACGCCGTTCGTGACCGCGCTGCAAGCGCGTTTTGCCCTGGAGGACAGTCGCATCGTCGATCAGGCCCGGCTCAAGGGCTGGTCGACGCAAGTGTTCGAGCGCACCTTCGCTGCCACTGCCGCGCTCAACAGCCTGACCCTTGGTGTGGCGGGGGTGGCATTGTTCATCAGCTTGTTGACGCAAAGCCAGAGCCGTCTCGGGCAGTTGGCGCCGTTGTGGGCGCTGGGCGTGACGCGCCGCCAACTGATGCTGCTCAACCTCGGGCAAACCTGGCTGTTGGCGGTGCTGACGTTGGTATTGGCATTGCCGTTGGGCATTGCGTTGGCCTGGTGCCTGGACACCGTGATCAACGTCCAGGCGTTTGGCTGGCGTCTGCCGCTGCGGGTGTTTCCCTTGCAATTGCTGCAGCTGATGGGGCTGGCGTTATTGGCAACCTTGCTGGCATCGGCGTGGCCGCTGTACTCGCTGTATCGCACACAACCGGCGGACCTGCTGAGGACCTTTGCCCATGAGGATTAAGCGTTGGGCGTGGATGGTCGTTGCGTTGCTCGCCGGTTGCGATCAGCCGCCGGTCGAGAAGGGTTTTGCCGGTCTTGGCAATCAAGCGAGCGCCTTTACGCCGGTGGTGCCCGGTCGGGTGTTCAGCTTCCCGGCGGATCACGGCCCCCATGACGGCTTTCGCATCGAATGGTGGTACGTCACCGCCAACCTCAAGGATGAGCAGGGCCGTGAATTCGGCGTGCAGTGGACGCTGTTTCGCAGTGCCTTGAAAGCAACACCCGAGGCGACTGGCTGGGCCAACCAGACGCTATGGCTGGGTCACGCGGCGGTGACCTCGGCCTCGGTGCATCACGCCGCCGAGCGTTATGCCCGCGGCGGCGTAGGGCAGGCCGGCGTGAGCCTTGCGCCCTTCAATGCGTGGATCGACGACTGGCATTTCAGCAGTCAGGCAACGGGGACCGACCCGTTGGCCGATCTGCAACTCAGTGCCCGCGACAAGGCGTTCAGCTATCAACTGCGACTGACCTCGAATGGACCGCTGGTGCTGCAAGGGGACAAGGGATTCAGCCAGAAATCCGAACAGGGCCAGGCGTCCTATTACTACAGCCAGCCGTTTTTCCAGGCCAGCGGCCTGCTTGAGATCGACGGCGAGCGTTATCAGGTCCGTGGCCCCGCGTGGCTCGACCGGGAATGGAGCAGCCAGCCCCTGACCGCCAACCAGAGTGGCTGGGACTGGTTTTCCCTGCACCTGGACAGCGGCGACCAGGTGATGCTCTATCGCATGCGGCAAAAAGACGGCGAACCTTACCTGACCGGAACCTGGATCGACGCCCAGGGCCAGGCGCAAATGCTCAGCGCCGATGACATCCTTCTCACTCCACAGGACACCGCCAAGGTAGCGGGGCATACGATGCCGGTGCGCTGGTCGATCCGGATCCCCGGCAAACACCTTGATATCGTCATCAGCGCCCTGAATCCCAAAGCCTGGATGGATCTGCGCATTCCCTATTGGGAGGGGCCAGTGCGGTTGAGCGGCAGCCATGGGGGGCAGGGGTATCTGGAAATGACCGGTTATCAGGGGCAATAGATCGCAGCCTGCGCCAGCTCCCATGGGAAACCGCATTGCGTGCAATCATCCGGAACTCCGCCCGGCGTCCACCTCTCTATCGTACGAATACCCCCGAAGGAGCCCGACATGCGCGAAGACCTCACACCGCCCGACCTTGACACGTGGCAGCGCCTGTTTGAAGACGAGGCCTATTGGCAGCAGTCTCCTGACTCCTATTACATGGACTTGCAGCGCCTGGCTGACGATCTGCTGGGGCAGGGCGCCATAGATCTGGAACAATGGCAGGCGCTCAAGGCCCGGGCGGAGCAATCCCACAAGGACTCACCGGCGATCAACGTAACCCGGGAACTGGATGATCCTGAAGCATGACCGCCCGCGGCGAATCGCCCGTACAAGAAACAGCGAACACTCCCGAATCAGCGTCTATGCTCATCCCACACACGGCGTTTGATAGTGGTTTCAGCGCCGTTTGTCGTCATTCATCACAGGGAATGTTCTGCCTATGAAACTTCATGCACTGACCAAAGCTGTCACCCTAGCTACCTTGTTGTCCGCTGCCAGCCTCAGCGCCGTTGCCGCAGATATCCCGTTGTCTGCTGTCGTGGAGGCTGATCAAGTCAGCACCAAAGTCGTGTCGGTCGATGCCGCCAAACATCAAGTGGTGCTTGAAGGGCCGGAAGGTCGTCAGGTCCACGTGCAACTGACCGAGAAGGCAAAAAACCTCGGCCAGCTGAAACCCGGCGATCAGGTCGATATCAAGGTCACCCGTTCCGTCGCGGCCTACCTCGACACCGATGTCGACAAGGGGTTGCCAGGCAGCTCGGAGCGTGCCGGCGAAGACCGCAATGCACCCGGTAGCGTGCCTGGCGGCGAAGCCTATCGTCAGGTACAAGTCCAGCTGCAAATCACCGACATCGACCTGAAGAAAAACCAGGTGTCCTTTAAAAACCCGGCGGGGCAGACCAAAACCATCACTGTCGAAAAACCGGAAGTTCAAGCCAAGTTGAAGGACCTGAAAGTCGGGCAAAGCGTTTACGTGACTTACACCGACATTCTGCAGGTAACCAGCAAGTCCGGAAGTTGAGTGATTTTTCACTGATTGTTCCTGTACAAATTTTTGTATGGGAACAATCAATTTTGGCCGAACTGGTGGGTTTAAATTGTTGGTTTTAATGGAATTTAAATCGACATCCAATCAAATATGTATCGGCAAATTTCATGTTTAAAGCGCGGACATATCCATAAACATCTATTAAAATACACCCCGTTCGCCCAGTGTCAGGGTTCTTTACCAGCGCACGGATTGCCGAGGCCATAGCGCTGGGCGAACACTTTTTCAAAGTACGACTGCACTTTCAATCGAATCAGGGGCGCGGGCTTAAACTTGTAACTAACTGTTATATGTTGTGCTTGCAGTTCCGAGATGGAGTGACGACGACATGAAAATCCTGATGGTTCTAACGTCCCACGATCAGTTGGGTAACACCGGCAAGAAAACCGGCTTCTGGCTGGAAGAATTCGCTGCACCCTATTACGTTTTCAAGGACGCCGGCGCGCAACTGACCCTGGCCTCGCCCAAGGGCGGCCAGCCCCCGCTGGACCCCAAAAGCGACGAGCCGGATGCGCAAACCGATGCCACCCGACGCTTTCGCCAGGACCCGGCGGCTCAATCCGCATTGGCCTCGACCGTCATGCTGGGCACGGTGAAGGCCGGGGACTACGACGCAATTTTCTATCCAGGCGGCCATGGACCGCTCTGGGATCTGGCGCAAGACCGTGATTCGATCGCCCTCATCGAAGCGTTCTACAACGCCGGCAAGCCGGTCGCGGCCGTCTGTCATGCGCCCGGTGTATTGCGCCATGCCAAGGACGCCGACGGCCAGCCACTGGTCAAGGGCAAGAAGGTGACAGGGTTTACCAATAGCGAAGAAGAAGCCGTGCAACTGACCAAGGTCGTGCCGTTCCTGGTGGAGGACGAACTGAAGGCCAAGGGCGGGATTTTTTCGAAGGGGCCTGATTGGGCGAGCTACGTGCTGACCGATGGCCTGCTGCTGACGGGGCAAAATCCAGCGTCTTCACAGGCCGCGGCCGAGGCTTTGCTATCAAAATTGAAATGAACATCCTGTAGGAGCCCGGCTTGCCGGCGAAGGCGCCCGATAGGCCAACGCCATGCTTGAGGACGCCTTCGCCGGCAAGCCGGCTCCTACAAGGGTCGTCAGGTTAGTTTAGTGACCCAGGGCGGCCAGACACTGCTCGATCGAGCGCTGCTGCGTTTGTGCATACAACTGCAGTTCATCAATCGTCGAACGCCCCAGGGCTTTTTCGAACGCCTGCTGGTTGGAGTGCACGCCGTAATGGGTTTGCGCCGCATCGCCCAGGTTTGACTGAAAGATCCCGGCCGCGCTTACCGGCAGGAAATCCTCGTAGACCAGCGGTTCAACGCGCAGATACCCGCCGCTGACCAGATCTTCGAGCGTCAAGGTTTTCAGTTCAGCCGCAGCCAGGCCTTTTTCCGTCACAAAGTAGCGAAAGAACGCCAGTTCCTGTTGGCGCATGCCCTCAAAGGTATCGGGAAACTCGCTGAAGTGTTGCGCCATCAAATCGTTGTAGCGGGCGGCGTTGGCTTCGTTGGGGAAGTCCTTGAGTTCGTCCCGGGCGGCATTGAGCAAACGGTCGTACAGCGCCCGGCCCTTGGGCGTCAGTGCGGCACCGCGTTGTTCGATTTCACCGAACCGGGCGCTGTGGCTGCCGCGAGTGTCGGTTTGATCGATGAAGGCAATGGGCTCGTCAAGCGCCTTGAAACTGGTCTGGCGCAGCAGGATAGGGCAATGCCGGCGGGGCGGGCCTTCGATCACCGCTTTGGGGGTGATGCCGTGCACTGGCATCTGCGCCTGCACGATGTCGATGTCCAGGGTGCGTGGCGTCAGGTGATTGATGTGCGGTCCCTTGAACGCCACTACATCGGCAATCAGGCGATGCTGGGCACTGAGTTTCTGATACTGCTCGGCGGTGACCGTGGCGCTGTGGTGCCAGCGGAAAGTTTCCAGGGCCTGGTCGACGAACTCATCGGCCTCTTTTTCGCTGAGACCGCCTTGGGATTCGGCGCGATCGATCAGCGTAAGCGCGGCGGGGGTGAAGATCGAACGCTGATCCAGCACCGACTGGGCAAAGGCCCGCAGCTCCAGGTCTTCGATCAATTCCAGGCGTAGCAGCGAGGTGAACACCCGGAACGGGCTGACCTGCAAGGACGCTTCATGCACCGCGCGAAACGCCGTGGAATGCACTGGCACCCCGGCTGGGGTCAAGTCGTAATAACCTACCGGCTGCATGCCCATGACTGCGAACAGGCGGGCCAGTGTGGCCAGTTCAGCCGCGGTGCCAACGCGGATCGCGCCGTGGCGCTCGAGGTCCAGACGCTCGATTTCGCCGGTGCTGTTCAACTGCTGGGCCACTTGCGGGTCGTTGTCCAGCACGTGACGGTTGGTCTGTTCCACCAGTTCCATCAGCGCGCCATACAGCGGCACTTCTTCGCGGTACATGTCGGACATCGCTTTGGAGAAGCGTTGGCGGATCAGGTCGGGGCTGATGAAGCTTGGCTGGCTCATGAACAAAATTCCTGGCGCGTTGACGAGAAGGATGGGCGAAAAGATCGCAGCCTTCGTCGACGCCGGCAAACGAAGTTTCTGACGGACTTCATTCTGCAAAGGACTGCCAGCTCAGTGCAGTCGTTGATCCTGAGGGCTTTCCGAGCGCAGCGATGCCAAAAACTCCCGATACAGGCGTGCCGAACCGGCGGGTGCTTCGACCATTGGCATGTGCCCGATGCCTTCCCATATTTCCACCCGAAGGTCCGCCAGGCCCTTGCTCCAGATGGCCACGCTGCTGACATCGATCAAGCGATCCTTGCGCCCCCAGAGCAACAGTGCCGGCGCCTTGATCGCCGGCAGCCTGGGTTCCATTGGCGGGCTGGCGCGAAAGTCGCGGAAGATTTCTTCCAGTTCGTCACGCGACTGTTGGTAGCGATGGGCAACGGCATCCATTACCACGCGCGGCACCCAAGGTGGTTCGGCCATGGTCATGCCATAGAAGTATTTGAATTCTTCCCGTGAGTGGATCAGGAACGGGTTGTGGCCCCTGGCCAAATGCCGCTCCAGGTCACTGGGTTCTGGCGCGGTCACCCCGGCAGGGTCGAACAGGGCGAGCGAAGCAATGCGCTCCGGATAGTGGGCCGCCAGCCAGGCCGCGATGTAGCCGCCCATCGAGTTGCCGATGACATGGACCTTATCGACCCCGCAGACATCGAGCAGCTGGATCATGCGTTTGGCCTGCAAGGGAATGTCATAGCCGCCACCCGCCTTGAAGCCGGTTTCGCCATGGCCGGCGATGTCGGGGATGATCACCCGGTAGTTGCCGACAAAGTGCCGGGCGAAACGCAGCCAGAGGTTCTTGTCGGCACTGAAGCCGTGGAGCATCAACACGTTGCTGGACGCCTCATACGGCCCGCCTTGCCAGGTCGAGACGGTCATTTCGGCGATGGGCACGACGATCTTGTGCAATTTGTACAACTTGGCCTCCAGGGCCACGCTCAAGTCATACAGCCAGTACCCGATGGCCGGGTAGCTCAACCAGCTCCAGGCGGCAAACACCGCGATAGCGACAACCAGTAAAAGCATCAGCGTCTTCCTTCTATCTGATCAGGACACGATGTGGTCCGCCGGTTTCAGGGTTCGGGTCAAGCGGTGGAAGCTGAAACTGAACCCGGGAAACATGGCAATCACATGACCGCTCTTGCTTTGATACCAACTGTGGCAGCCTCCTGACTTCCACACTGTGCGTTCCATCTCTCTATGGATCATTTCAGTGTAGGTACGTTCTGCCTCGGGGCGTACTTCGATGCTGCGCAAACCGCGTGCTTTTATCGTGCGGATGCAATCGAGGATGTAGTTCATTTGCGATTCGATGATGAACAGTGCCGATGTGTGGCCGATCCCGGTGTTCGGCCCGGTGACGATAAACAGGTTGGGGAAGGCCGGCAGGCTGGTGCCGAGATAGGCGCGCGGGTATTGCGTCCAGACCTCCTTGAGGCGGATGCCGTTTTTTCCCGTGACGGGGTAGGAAATCACCCCGTCGGTAGCGTCGTAACCGGTGGACCAGACGATCAGGTCCAGGTCGATGTGCTGGCCGTCCTGCATGAGGATGCCGGTTTCATCGATGGCCTTGATGCCCTGTTCACGGCTGTGCAATGTCACGTTGGCACGGCCCAGCGCGGGGTAGAGCGTACTCGACAGAATTACCCGTTTGCAGCCGATCGTATAGTCGGGGGTCAGTTTTCGCCGCAGTTCGGCGTCGGGCACCTGGCGTTTGAGAAAGCGCAGTGCCTGATGCTGCACCATGCCGATTGCCGGCTTCGAGTATTTGAAGGCAATCACCCTGGTTTCAAATTGCCAGTAGATCATCCAGCGCAGCAGCTTGTAGGCCGGTTTGAGACCGAGCAACCAGCGCTGGAAGCGGCCGAAGGTGCGGTCAGCCCTTGGCAGTACCCAATGCGGCGTGCGCTGGAACACATGCAAGTGCTCGACGTCCGGGGCTATCGCCGGAATCACTTGGGCTGCACTGGCGCCACTGCCGACGATGGCCACACGCTTTTGCCGGTAGTCGTAGGAATGATCCCACTGGTTGGTGTGAAAAGATTTTCCGCGAAAGCGTTCCTGACCTTCGAAGTGTGGGATCACCGGTTGGCTCAAGGGACCGGTGGCATTGATCAGGAACTGGGCATAAAAAACGCCCTTGGTGGTGTGAACCGCCCAGCGTTTATGTACTTCCTCCCATTCGACACCCTCGACATTGGCCTGCAGTTCCACCTTGTCCCTCAGGCCGAAGTGCTCCACCACGTGGCGGGTGTAGCGATGCAGTTCAGCCTGTTCGGCGAACATCTGGGTCCAGCGGTAGGGCGCGAACGACAGCGAATAGAGTGGCGAGGGCACGTCGACTGCGGCGCCCGGGTAAGTGTTCTGGCACCAGGTGCCGCCGAAGAAATCCCGTCGTTCCAGCAGGCGAAAATCGTCGATGCCGGCCTTGAGCAAATTGACCGCCGCGCACTGGCCGCCAAAACCGCTGCCGATGATCAGCACTTCGAAGGTGTGCATGGGCCTCCTGTTCAACGTTGTGATTCAGTCCTTCACTTCATGTATAGCCGTTTCTGCAGATACAACGATTTGCAGGCGACGGGAGTTCGTCCCGCCAGCCGGTGATGGCTATTTGCCGTTGCCCTGTTAGACTTCGGGCACACCCTGCAATCGCGGTGTGAACAGGTTCGTTCTGTGGTGCAGAGGTCCCAATGGGAAAGATGGGAGGAAAAGGACTTTCACTGGCCAAGAGGCTCTACACATCGCGCATCCTTGGCCTGGTGTTAGGTTTGATCTGCGTGAGTGTGGCGATGTATCCCCTGGACCCGGCACCCTGGGTATGGGGGGTGATGCTGTTCAACGGCTTGCTTTGGCCTCACCTGGCCTATCTGTGGGCGCGACGCGCCAAGGCCGCTTATCACGCCGAACACCGCAACTTGTTGATCGATGCCTTTATGGGCGGCTTCTGGGTCGCCGCCATGCAATTTAACCCGCTGCCCAGTGCCACCACCTTGTCAATGATGGCCATGAACAACGTCGCCATCGGCGGTTTGCGTTTTCTCCTGGTGGGCAGTGTGGCGCAGCTACTCGGCGTGTGCGTCGGCTGGCTGATCTTCCACCCGATCCTGATCCCTGAAACCAGCCAGCTGCAGCTTTACGCCTGTTTGCCCTTGATGTGTTTGTATCCCATGGCGCTGGGCTGGATCTGCTATCGCCAAGCCTATACCTTGGGCAGGCAAAAGCGCGAGCTGCTGGCCCTGAGCCGTACCGACAGCCTGACCGGCCTGCTTAACCACGGCGCCTGGAAGGATCAGTTGGAGATTGAATTCCAGCGCTGCCAACGCCAGCATCAGGGCGGGGCCATCGCCCTGATCGACATCGACCACTTCAAAAGCATCAATGACACCTACGGCCACGTTGCCGGTGACATCGTGCTGCGGCAACTGAGCAAAATGCTCAAGCAGAACCTGCGGGTGAGCGATGTGGCCGGGCGCTATGGCGGCGACGAGTTCTGCGTGATTCTTCCCGACCTGCCCCTGGGCAGCGCCGCTGCGGCCATGGACGCCTTGCGCGACCGCTTCGCGATCCTGGGCTACGAGCAAAACCCGTCACTGAAAGTCAGCTTGAGCATCGGCCTGGCAGCCTTCGACGTACGCCACGCTGACGCGACCCTGTGGCTCAACGACGCCGACCAGGCGCTGTACGAGGCCAAGACCACGGGGCGTAATCGTGTTATCTGTAGCAGCAATGACCGGCCTCATCACGAATTGCTTGACTCGGCCTGACCTTCTGCGCCGCCCCCTGTAGGAGCTGGCTTGCCAGCGATGACGACCCCACAGCCAACCCCTCTCGCGCGCCTGCACTCGACCTACTGTAGGAGCTGGCTTGCCAGCGAAGGCGGCCTGACAGCCAACCCCTCTCGCGCGGCTGCACTCGATCTACTGTGGGAGCTGGCTTGCCAGCGAAGGCGGCCTGACAGCCAACCCCTCTCGCGCGGCTGCACTCGATCCACTGTGGGAGCTGGCTTGCCCGCGAAGGCGGCCTAACAGTCGACCTGTGTTTTGTTGACTGTGTACATATCCATTGCTGCGGTAACGGCGGCTTATGGTTTCGCCCTTACGGCGAGTCCCTTTTGTCAAACGCCCGGAGTGCCGGCCCAGCCAAAAGGAACCAAAAAGTCTTGCCCCGGCGTCCGGCCCCTCGCTGAGGCTCGGCGTTCCTTCGCTCCGGTATCCATCCGGGGACACTGCCCTCCGGTTGGCTTCGCTGCACCTACATGCAGCGTGTTCGACTGCGTCGAACGGCGCTGCGCGCCACTCCCCGGATGAACACCGGAACGAGGCCTCCCGAAGGGGCGGGTGGATCAAGAGCAAGAGCAAGAGCAAAAGCAAAAGCAAAAGCAAAAGCAAAAGCAAAAGCAAAAGCAAAAGCAAAAGCCGGACAGAGCCAACCCTTCAGCCCTTACTCTTTAACGTGCATGAACTCCTCCGCCCAACGGATGTATTCCTCCGGCTGGGTGTAGGTATGCGTCAGTTCGGTAGCGCTGAGATCTGCCGCCTGGGTAAATATCTGGCGCTGTTCGCGCAGGCTGTCGTACGTCGCCTTGATGGCGGCGAAGTAGGCGCCGTGGCCATCGATGACGACTCGCACGCCCAGCTCGGCGAGGCGTTTGTCGTCACGCAACAACGGATTGCCGTAGGTCACCAGCATCAGGGGCACGCTCAGGTGTTCGGCAATCTGCTCCAGGTGGTCGAAATCCTTTACCCCCACCATGCAGATGCCGTCCGCGCCGGCGGCCTGGTACTGCTTGGTGCGGCTGATGATTTCCTGGACCGGCAGGATGCCTGCATGGGTGCGGGCGATGATTGCCATTTCCGAGTCGCACCGGGCTTCCAGTGCCGCGCGAATCTTGCCGACTCCTTCGGCGACCGTGATCAGGTCCGTGGATTTTCGGCCAAATTGTGCTGGCAGCAAGGTGTCTTCGATGGTCAGTGCAGCCACGCCGGCACGTTCCAGCTCAACGATGGTGCGCATGACATTGAGCGCGTTGCCGTAACCGTGGTCGGCGTCGGCAATCACCGGCAATTGGGCAACGCGGCCGATACGGGTGGCCTGTTCGGCGAATTCGCTGAGGCTGATCAACGCAAAGTCCGGGGCGCCAAGGACCTGCAACGACGCGACCGAGCCACCAAGGATCCCCACCTCGAACCCGAGGTCAGCGGCGATGCGGGCCGACATCGGGTCGAAGACCGACGCGGTGTGATAGCAAGTGTTGGAGGCGAACAGTTGGCGAAAATTGCGGCGCAAATCTTGATGAGAAAGCCTGGACATATGAGTTCCACCAATGGAAATGGAAAGGCTTGAGCAAAAGTGTCAACGCCGAAGAAGTGGAAGGCTATCACGTGGGCCGGTCTGAAATGATGACGAATTTGCAGGTTTTCCGGCCAAGACATCAACTTTCTGGCGAGTCGGGGCTCTCCCGCATCGAAAAAAATGAAGCCCCCCTGGCGATCTGTCTTACGGCACAATTGTGCAATGACTGACGACCAGGCACTGATTTTTCCTATTTACCGCGTAGAGTGATTTTCTCGTGCAGGCAACCCGTTTGACCTTGATCTGCCACGCTCGAACCCAGGCACAGAAACTGGCGCGTTTTCCTGTGGACGAACCCCTGGAGATGGATTGGCAATCGGCGCGTGGCTCTCGGGGCGCTCGATTCTCGCCGGCAACGCGCCTGCTGTGTGCTCCAGAGTTACGTACACGACAGACCGCCGAGCTGTTCGGTACGCCCGTTGAAATCGTCGACGCCCTGCGCGATTGCGACTTTGGTCATTGGCGCGGCATGCGAATCAGCGACCTGCAAAAAAACCAGGGCGAACGACTTCAGGCCTGGCTTGCCGACCCGCGCTCGGCACCCCACGGTGGCGAGTCGGTGGCGCAAGTCGGCAAACGCGTCGCCGCCTGGTTGAAAACCCTGGAAGCGCAGCCTGGCCATGTACTTGCCGTGACCCATCCATTCGTCATGCGTGCCGCATTGATGCACGTACTGCAGGGGGCGGCCTTCAACCTGATCGATGTAGAGCCGCTGTCGACCATAGACCTGCAGTTCCACGGTTGCTGGCGGCTGCGGCTGTCGTGCAACGATAATGAGAGAATGCCTCGATGAAAAAACTGCTGGTCATCGGCATCGGCGCCGGCAACCCTGACTACATCACCCTGCAGGCCGTGAAGGCGCTGAATCGGGTCGATGTTTTTTTTATCATGGACAAGGGCCAGAGCAAGGATAAGCTGATCGACCTGCGCCGCGAGCTCTGCGAGCGCCATATCACCGATCCCCACTATCGTTTTGTCGAAGCCTCGAGCCCGGAACGCGAGCGTGGTGACGTCGACTACAGAACCAGCGTCGATGCGTTGAACCTGGCCAAGCAGCGAACCTTCGAGCGGTTGATCAATGAAGAACTGGCCGATGGCCAGTGCGGCGGTTTTCTGGTGTGGGGCGACCCGGCGTTGTACGACAGCACCATTCGCATCCTGCAGGCGATCCTGGTTTCAGGCACCTGTGCCTTCGAGTTCGAGGTGATTCCCGGCATCACCAGCGTCCAGGCGCTGGCCGCGCAGCACAAGGTGGCGCTTAACCAAATAGGCCGCTCGGTTGAAATCACCACCGGCCGGCGCTTGGCCGCGGGGCAGGTGAGTGATGCCGACAGCCTGGTGGTGATGCTCGACGCCCAGGATGCTTATCAACATGTGGAGGATCGACAGACAGAGATTTACTGGGGCGCCTACCTCGGGACGCCGGATGAAATCCTCATCAGCGGCAAGCTCGAGGAGGTAGCGCAGCAGATCGAGCGGGTGCGCAAGGCGGCCCGGCAGGCCAATGGCTGGATCATGGACACCTATCTATTGCGCAAGCCCTGAAGCACGCCTCGGGAGAGGCGCTTGTCCGTTTGCCCAAACCGTTCCCGATACACTGACGGTGGCAGGCCGACCACATTGCGAAATGCCACGCGAAAGCTTTCCACTGAACGATAACCACACAGCTGGGCGATTTGCTCGGTGTGCTGGTCGGTGCTTTCCAGCAATTCCCGGGCACGCCCCAGGCGTTCATGTTGCAACCAGGTCTTGGGCGACTGGCCGCTGGCTTCGGTGAAACGGCGCAGGAAGGTGCGCTCGCTCATGGCGGCTTCGCTGGCCAGGTCGCGAACCTCCAGCGGTTCGTGCAAACGCTCGCGTGCCCACTGCATAACGCGCGAAAGATCGCTGCGCGGCGTAGGACTGACCGGTGCCGGAATGAACTGTGCCTGGCCCCCGGTGCGTTGCGGTGACATCACCAGGCGCCGCGCCACCGAGTTGGCGACCTGGGTACCGAAGTCCCGAGCCACCAGGTGCAGGCAGGCGTCGATACCGGCTGCGCTGCCGGCCGAGGTGATCAGCTGACCCGAGTCGACATAGAGCACGTCTGGGTCCACCAGGATATTCGGGAAGCGCTCGGCCAGTTCCGCGGTGTAGCGCCAGTGAGTGGTGGCGCCGCGACCGTCGAGCAAACCGGTGGCGGCCAGTACGAACACCCCCGAGCAGATTGATAATAACCGCGCGCCCCGCGCATGGGCCTGGCGCAGGGCCGCCAGCAATGCCTCAGGCACGGCTGCATGACGATCGCGCCAGCCGGGAATGATCACGGTCCGGGCTTGCTCCAGCAGCTCCAGGCCGCCATCGGCCAGTACCCGGATGCCGCCCATGGCGCGCATCGGGCCGTGATCGACGGCCGCGATCTGATGGCTGTACCAAGGGAAATCGAACTCTGGCCGCGCCAGCCCGAAGATCTCCACGGCGATGCCGAATTCGAAGGTACACAGGCCGTCGTAGGCCAGAATCGCGACCAGCCCTGGGGAAGCATGCATTTGGCGGAAAATTCCCGGTGAGTGTCTTGTGCGCCACTTTAGCCCCTGGCGCCGCGTAGATAAAGTCTGTTCACACCCACCGACCTTCCGGAGCTCTGCCCATGACCAGCCTCGTGCGTGAAATACCAGCCGCCCCTTCAGCCATTGCCTTGATGCATTTCAGCAACCGCCTGACATTCGAAACCGACTGTTCCGACGTCTATGCCAGCCAACAGGCCGGTGAAGTCGATTTTGTCCTGGTGGATGTGCGTGGACCGTTGGCGTTCGACCGGGGGCATGTACCGGGCGCGATCAATATTCCCGGGCGTCTGCTCACCGCCGATAATTTGCGTGACTACCCCAAATCCAGCCTGTTCGTGGTCTATTGCGCCGGCCCCCACTGCAACGGCGCGAACAAGGCGGCGGTGAAACTGGCGGCGCTGGGTTACCCGGTCAAGGAAATGATCGGCGGCGTGACCGGGTGGCTGGACGAAGGGTTCGCGTTGAGTACGGCGAGTGCCGTTGTCGGTTGTGCGTGCTGACCCCCCTGTAGGAGCGAGCATGCTCGCGATACACCTGAGAACGCCGCGGGGTGTCAGGTACCCCGCGTCATCGTTGACGACCATCGCGAGCCTGCTCGCTCCTACGTGTCGGTGGCGACAGCGGATCGACGTCTCGGCAAACCTCGTCCTTTGTAGGAGCGAGGTGGTTTTCTATCGGACGTTGCACCGCTTTAGCGCATACCGGATTCGCTTGCGCGTCGCTGGCCACTTTCCATAAATATTTGTCGCCTGCAAATAATTTACCCTGTGAAGGCCGCTCTAGACTGCCGGCCACTTCGGTTTCCCGGCCACAAGCTACCAACCGAAAGTTGCCAATAAAAGTCTCCGCACACAGGAGTTATAAATGAAAAAGCTAGTGATGTTCGGTGCCCTGGCACTGTCGATGTTGTCCCTGACCGCCGTGGCCGCGGATACCAAGCCCATCCGCATCGGTATCGAGGCCGGTTACCCGCCGTTCTCGATGAAAACCCCTGACGGCAAACTCACCGGTTTCGACGTGGACATCGGCGACGCACTGTGCGAGCAGATGAACGTCAAGTGCACTTGGGTCGAGCAAGAGTTCGACGGCCTGATTCCTGCGCTGAAGGTCAAGAAAATCGACGCCATCCTCTCGTCCATGACCATCACCGACGACCGCAAGAAAAACGTCGACTTCACCATCAAGTACTACCACACCCCGGCGCGTTTCGTGATGAAGGAAGGTTCCGACGTCAAAGACCCGTTGACCGAGCTCAAGGGCAAGAAAGTCGGTGTCCTGCGTGCCAGTACCCATGACCGTTTTGCCACCGAAGTGCTGCAACCGGCAGGGATTATCCTGGTGCGCTACGGTTCCCAGCAGGAAGCGAACCTGGACATGGTGTCCGGTCGCGTCGACGCACTGCTGGCCGATTCGGTCAACCTCGACGACGGTTTCCTGAAGACCGACGCCGGTAAAGGTTTCGCTTTCGTGGGGCCTGAGTACAACGACCCGAAATACTTCGGCGGTGGCGCCGGGATTGCCGTGCGCAAGGGCGATACCGCCCTGGCCGAGCAGTTCAACAAAGCCATTACCGAGATCCGCGCCAACGGCAAGTACAAGCAAGTGCAGGACAAGTACTTCAAGTTTGACGTTTACGGCGAGTAATCGAGCCGTTCAAAAAATGGCCCCGTTGACGCGGAGGCCATTTTTTTATGCTCATGATTTATCCTGCCAATCACATTGCTCAATGTAGGAGCTGCCGCAGGCTGCGATCTTTTGATCTTGCTTTTAAAAAATCAAAATCAAAAGATCGCAGCCTGCGGCAGCTCCTACAGAGAATCGGAGTCTTCCCATGCAACGCATCGACCATTCACTGCCCTGGAGCCACCTGGGGACCGAGCGCACCCTCAGCGTGTTTCGATATGGCGCAGGCACCCGCAAAGTCTATATCCAGGCCAGCCTGCACGCTGATGAACTGCCAGGCATGCGCACGGCGTGGGAGCTCAAGCAGCGCCTGGCGGAACTGGAAAGCCAGGGTCAACTGCAAGGCCTGATCGAACTGGTGCCGGTGGCCAACCCCATCGGTCTCGATCAGCACCTGCAAGGTAGCCACATGGGTCGCTTCGAACTGGGCAGCGGCAAGAACTTCAACCGCTCGTTCGTCGAACTCAGCGCACCGGTAGCGCAGCGCGTGGGCGATCGCCTGGGCAGCGATGCCGAGGCTAACATCGCCCTGATTCGCCAGGCCATGGGCCAGGTACTCGACGATCTGCCGGCCCCGGCGTCGCAACTCGAAGCAATGCACCGCCTGTTGCTGCGCCACGCCTGCGACGCCGACATCACCCTCGATCTGCATTGCGACTTCGACGCGGCGATCCACCTCTACGCCTTGCCGCAACACTGGCCGCAGTGGCAATCGCTGGCGGCGCGCCTGAAAGCCGGGGTGGCGTTACTTTGCGAAGATTCCGGCGGCAGTTCCTTCGACGAATCCTGCTCTTCGCCCTGGTTACGCCTGGCCAGGGCTTTCCCCGAAGCCGCCATCCCACCGGCCAACCTGGCAACCACGCTGGAGCTTGGCAGCATGGGCGATACCCGGGTCGATCAGGCCCGGGCCAATTGCGAGGCGATCCTGGGCTTTCTCGCCGAGCAGGGTTTCATCAAGGGCACCTGGCCCGTGGCACCGAGCGAGTGCTGTGAGGGCATGCCGTTCGAAGGCACTCAATACCTGTTCGCACCGCATCACGGCGTGGTCAGCTTCCTGCGCGATGCCGGTGAATGGGTGGAGCAGGGCGATGCGCTGTTTGAAGTGGTCGACCCGCTGAACGACAAGCTCACTACCGTGCGCGCGGGCACCAGTGGCGTGTTGTTCGCGATCGATCGTGGTCGCTATACGCAACCCGGCACCTGGCAGGCGAAAGTGGCGGGGCGCGAGCCGATTCGGGTTGGGAAGTTGATTAACGATTGAGGGGAGATTCATTGCACGCCTCGTGATCGATGGATGCACAGGGTGAGAGGGGAGGCGCCCGGGTCTGGTGCAGTCCGATTCCGCAATCGTGCCACTGTTGGGAGTCGCTCCAACGAAGGTGCTAGGCTCTGTCCTGAATCCTGCGCACGGTGAAGGAAGGTTTATGCTGAAGTTTCTCGCTCTGTTCACGCTGCTGGCATCCGCCACTGTCCACGCTCAACCCGCCCTGCAAACCGATCTGCCCCTCAAGTACATGGAACAGGTCAACCGCGATTCCCGCGGGCAGCCGCTGGTGATTTTTCTCCACGGCTATGGCAGTAACGAGCAGGACCTGTTCGGCATCAAGGATGAGTTACCCAGCGAATACAACTACCTGTCGGTGCGGGCGCCGATGGTGATGCAAGAGGGAAGTTACCAATGGTTTCGCAAGAAAGGCGAAGGGGCCTACAACGGCGAGACAGATGACCTGAAGTCCAGCGGCCAGTTGCTGCTGGAGTTCATCGCACAGGCGACGAACAAATATCACACACAACCGCATAAGGTTTTCCTGGTGGGTTTCAGCCAGGGGGCGATCATGTCCTACGAAGTCGCCCTGCGGCATCCCGAGGCGGTGGGCGGGATTGCCGCGTTGAGCGGGCGGATCCTGCCGGTGCTGCGATCCGAACTCAAACCGGATGAAAAGCGCCAGTCGCTGGCGATTTTCATTGGCCATGGCACGGCGGACCAGCGCCTTCCCTTGGGTGATGGCAACGAAGCCAACAGCCTGTTGCAAAGCGTATCACTGGAGCCCGAGTTCCACGCTTACCAGGGTGTCGGCCACAGCATCAGTGCCGAAGAATTGCAGGACTTGAGCGCCTGGCTGCAGCGCCTCAACCCCTGAGGCTTATTTGCCGCTGACGATCTGCTTGATCAGGGTTTCGTGGGCTGCCATGTCGCCGGGGCGGGAGATGACCTGAATCACGGTCATGTGATTGCCCGATGCCGCCATCAACGTGGTGTTGAGGGTCGTGCCGCCGCCCTGGGTGGCGGTGCTGTCGACCTGGCGCACGCCCAGGCCTGTTGCCTTCAGGGTCAGGCTTTTTTCGCTGAGTTTGTTGTAGTCCGGCAGGGCTTTGTGTTGCGCCGAGTCGAAATCGGCCGCGGTGTCGTCGAGAAACTCGCCGTCGTTGTCCTTGACCTTGACCCCCTCGGGCAGGCTGTTTTGCGCAGCGATCACCACGGTCTTGGTGGTTTCATTGGCGTACATGGTGCCGCTGGCGCCCGTGGGGCTGGCTGGCAACGGGTTGGCAATGAAACCCTTGGGCAGGGTGAAGGTGAACTTGCCGTCGAGCATCGAGACCTTCTGTCCCTGCACCGTCTCTTTGGCGGGGGCCTTGGCCGCCTGCACAGTCAAAGCCCCCAGGCTGGCAGCCGCTGCCAGCAACAGGACAACGGCTTTTTTACTCAACAGTGACATTCGAAAACTCCAGGGATGGTCGCGCGGTGGGGGGCGATCATCCCATGGAGGTCGTGACGCATTCCAGTGCGGGCTAACGGACGGTCACTCACTCCAAAGAGCAGGCGCGCGCCTTGATCCTTCATTTTCATCACCTTCGAATGTCGTGAACGTCTTACCGGGCCTGGTTCTGCGGGAACAGATTGCGGCGAGTTTCTTCGTCGAATTCGGCCTTGAGCACCAGCTTCTCTTTCAGGCCCAGGGCTCGCTGGGCCGCCGGGCGGACGCTGATTTCGTCAAACAGACGCTTGACGTTGGGGTAGGCCGCCAAGCCGTTTTCGCCAAGGATGTACGGCGCATAGTTGGCCCAGCCCCACAGTGCCATGTCGGCGATGCTGTAGCTGTCGCCAGCCAGGTACTGATGGTCGGCCAGACGCTGGTCGAGTACGCGATAGTGGCGTTCGACTTCCTTGAGGTAGCGATTTTTCGCGTAGGGCAGGTCCTCTGGGGCGTGATGCAGGAAGTGCACGGCCTGGCCGGAGAACGGCGACAGGCCGGTGGCAATGAACATCAACCATGACAGCAACTCGGCGTTGCCGGCAGCGCTGCTGGGCAGGAAACGCTCATGCTTTTGCGCCAGGTGCAGCAGGATGGCCTGGGAGTCGAAAACCGTCGCGTCGCCATCGACCAGGGCCGGAACCTTGGCGTTCGGGTTGATCGCGAGGAAGGCTGGCAAGTGTTGCTCGCCCTTGAAGGTGTCAACGCCGATCAACTCATAGGGCGTTTGCAATTCTTCGAGCAGCAGGGCGACTTTCATCGGGTTCGGCGAAGGATGGAAAAAGAATTTCATGGTGTAGGCCTCAGTCGGGAGTGGTTTGGAACTGAGGCTGATGGTGGAGCAAACCTGTTCGATTGACGTACGAGGATGTTGCGCTACTCGTTCGAAATGGTTGAACGTGTTGCCAGAGGAGCGGGTTTCGCCAGCAACCGCCTGGTGACGCCGAGCATGGCCACGGAGACGGCCACGCCCACACCAAAACCCATCATGCCCATGCTGGGCAAGGTCAGCGTCACGACCAGGCAAAAAGCGGAAAATGAATACATCCCGGTGGCCGTTGCCCGCAGTAACGCGGCGGTAAACGCCGGGCCTCGGGTTTGCTGGGAGAACACCGCCATTACACTGCCCAGCACCGGGAACACGGCGAGCAGGCCGCTCCAGCGGTCGCCAACGGTGCTGGCGAGCCAGGTGACGGCCAGGGTCAGCAAGGCGCCGGCAATCATGCGCAGCAGCAATTTATCGGACTTTGGCGCCGGTCCTGAAACGATTGGCTGCACGGCCGGGAATAAGTGCGGCGCGGCCAGCAGTGCAGTGGCGGCGGCAATCACCGAGAGGGGGAGCGACGGCGGGAGCAACGACAGGACCACGGCAACCAAGGCCCATACCAGGAGCGAAATCGTTAATGCGAGCGGCCATTTTGCGCGTTGCGCGACCTGCGCATAGGTCACGCAGAAGGCAATCATCGCGAACATCGCCGACAGTGCGGCCATGGCCGACTGGGCGGCGAATGCCTGGCCTTGCTCGATGGCAAGGAACAACAGGATAGGCCCGACCACCACCGGCAACCCCGACAACCAACCCGCCACGCTTGGCCCCCAGCGTTTGCCCGCCAGGGAGATCAGTAGCAGAAAGCCAGGAATGACCAGCAATTTGAGCATCAACACGCGCAGTTCTCCGACCTGTGTATGGGCGGCAACGTTAGCATCTGGCGGGGTGATTTGCTCTATGGTTGAGCACTTTTTGTATACAAAATGGAGTGCCCGCTGGCTCCTACACGGAGGACGAGCCGTTCAGCCAATAAAGAAACCCGGTACGACGTGAATCGCACCGGGTGTTTTGCCAGGCGGCGGCGGATCTTCGTGGGTCCCCGCGCCGTCTGTTAAACGCTGTCGTCTTAAGCCCGTTCGAGCGCCAAGGCCACGCCCTGACCACCACCGATGCACAGGGTGGCGAGGCCTTTCTTGGCGTCACGCTTGATCATTTCATGCAGCAGGGTCACCAGGACACGGCAACCCGAGGCACCGATCGGGTGGCCGAGGGCGATAGCGCCGCCGTTGACGTTGACCTTGTTCAAGTCCCATTCCAGGTCCTTGGCCACGGCCAGCGATTGCGCGGCGAAGGCTTCGTTGGCTTCGATCAGCTCAAGCTGGTCGATAGACCAGCCGGCCTTGTCCAGGCAGCGGCGAGTGGCCGACACCGGGCCGATGCCCATGATTGCCGGGTCCACGCCCGCGTTGGCGTAAGCGGCGATTTTTGCCAGTACCGGCAGGCCCAGGGCCTTGGCTTTTTCGGCACTCATCAGGATCACGGCCGCAGCGCCGTCGTTGAGCGACGAAGCGTTGCCAGCGGTCACCGAACCGTCTTTCTTGAAGGCCGGCTTGAGCTTGCCCAGGGACTCGGCGGTGGTGCCGGCCCGTGGCTGCTCGTCGGTGGCGAAGGACAGCGGATCGCCCTTGCGCTGTGGGATCAGGATCGGGGTGATCTCATCGACGAAACGCCCGGCTTCGATGGCGGCCACGGCTTTCTGCTGGGAAGCGGCAGCGAAGGCATCCTGCTGCTCGCGGCTGATGTCGTACTTCTGCACCAGATTCTCAGCGGTGATGCCCATGTGGTAATCGTTGAACGCATCCCACAGGCCATCGCTGATCATGGTGTCGACGATTTGCGCGTTACCCATGCGCAGGCCGGTGCGGGCACCGGGCATGACGTAGTTGGCCAGGCTCATGTTTTCCTGGCCGCCAGCGATGATCACCTCGGCGTCGCCGCAGCGGATCGCCTGGGCACCCAGGTGCAGGGCCTTGAGGCCCGAGCCGCAGACCTTGTTCAGGGTCATGGCCGGTACGGCAAACGGCAGGCCCGCCTTGACGGACGCCTGGCGCGCGGGGTTTTGCCCGGCACCGGCGGTCAACACCTGGCCCATGATCACTTCATCGACTTCGGCCGGGTCCAGACCAGTTTGTGCCAGCAATTGACGGATCACCGCCGCGCCCAGGTCAACGGCGGAAACACTGGCCAGGGAACCCTGGAAACTGCCGATCGCGGTGCGTGTGGCGGCAACAATGACGACTTCTTGCATGGAATGATTCCTCACTGGTCAGCGAACAGCATTTCCGGAACGTGGTCCGGGACGATCAGTTTACCAGCGGTTTTGGCGACGATTTCTTCAACGCTGACGCCAGGTGCGCGTTCCTTGAGGACAAATGCGCCATTCTCGATTTCCAGGTAAGCCAGGTCGGTCAGCACGCGCTTGATGCAACCGGCGCCGGTCAGCGGCAGGCTGCATTGGGACAGCAGCTTGGACTCACCGTCCTTGGACGCGTGGGTCATGATGACGATGATGTTGTCTGCGCCAGCCACCAGGTCCATGGCGCCGCCCATGCCCTTGACCAGTTTGCCGGGGATCATCCACGAGGCGATGTTGCCTTGCACGTCGACCTCGAAGGCGCCCAGCACGGTCAGGTCAACGTGGCCACCGCGGATCATTGCGAAGGACTCGGCCGAGGAAAAGATCGAGGCGCCGATACGGGCGGTCACGGTTTGCTTGCCGGCGTTGATCATGTCGGCATCGATGGTTTCTTCAGTTGGAAAAGGACCCATGCCCAGCAGGCCGTTTTCCGACTGCAGCATGACTTCCATGCCTTCGGGGATGTAGTTGGCGACCAGCGTCGGAATGCCGATGCCCAGGTTCACGTAGAAGCCGTCCTGCATTTCGCGGGCGACGCGTTGAGCCATTTGTTCGCGGGAAAGTGCCATTGTCGTTATTCCTTCATTCGGTCCGGGGGCAGGGGATCACTTACGTACGGTGCGCTGTTCGATGCGCTTCTCGAACGTGCCGCAGATGATCCGGTCGACGTAGATGCCAGGGGTGTGGATCTGCGACGGCTCCAGCTCGCCGGGTTCGACGATTTCTTCGACTTCGACCACGGTGATCTTGCCGGCGGTGGCAGCCAGCGGGTTGAAGTTCTGGGCGGTGTGGCGATAGATCACATTACCGAAATGGTCGGCTTTCCAGCCTTTGACGATGGCGAAGTCACCGGTGATGGATTCTTCCATCAGGTACTTGCGGCCATGGAATTCGCGCACTTCCTTGCCGTCGGCGACGGGAGTGCCGACGCCGGTGGCGGTGAAGAAGGCCGGGATGCCGGCACCGCCTGCGCGCATTTTTTCAGCGAGGGTGCCTTGGGGGGTCAGGATGACTTCGATTTCGCCCTTGAGCAGTTGCTCCTCGAACAGCTTGTTTTCGCCAACGTAGGAGGCCACCACTTTGCTGATCTGGCGGTCGGTGAGCAGCACGCCGAGGCCGAATCCGTCGACGCCGCAGTTGTTGGAAACGACGGTGAGGTCGCGAGTGCCTTTGCGCTTGATCTCGTTGATCAGGTTCTCCGGGATCCCGCACAGGCCGAAGCCACCGGCGATCACGGTCATACCGTCTTCAAGACCGGCCAGGGCTTCCTCGTAGGAACTCACGCGCTTGTCGAAACCTGCCATATGCACCTCTTTTATTCTTTGTGGGCGGCTGGCTAGCCGAATGGGAATGAGTGTCGCGCGACAAGATTAATTTGTTAAGTTGATTTTTAATGTTGATTAATGGATAAAACTCAACAATCTAATGCGTTGGAGACAGTGACCATGACAGTCAAGCAGATCCGCGCCTTCCTGGCTGTGGCCCAAAGCCTCAGTTTTGCCGTGGCCTGCGAGCGCCTGCACCTGTCGCAATCGGCCTTGAGCCTGACCATCAAGGCACTGGAGGAGGGCCTGGGCGGGCGATTGTTCACCCGCAACACACGCAATGTGGCGTTGACCGCCGAAGGCGAAACCCTGGTGCCGCTGGCGCGCCGCCTGATCGCCGATTGGGACAATGCCGAGGATGAGTTGCGCCAGCGCTTCACCCTGCAGCGTGGTCGAGTGACCCTGGCGGCCATGCCCTCGTTTGCCGGCAACCTGCTGCCGCCGATCCTCAAGACATTCCGCGTCCGCTATCCGAAAGTCAATGTCACGGTCAACGACGTGATCAACGAGCAGGTGCTGGAAATGGTTCGCGACCGCCAGGTGGAACTCGGCGTGGCGTTCGAGCCGACCAT
This sequence comes from Pseudomonas sp. PSB11, assembly GCF_014596605.1. NCBI lineage: Bacteria > Pseudomonadati > Pseudomonadota > Gammaproteobacteria > Pseudomonadales > Pseudomonadaceae > Pseudomonas > Pseudomonas sp. PSB11. Next base: position 43,135 of record NZ_NOIO01000002.1, on the reverse strand, counting down.
GAGCTCATCGCTGCAATTCACGCCGCTTTACATGGATCGCTTCGTGGCAGTGGTGCCCCAAGACTCACCGCTGGTCGAGCTCGAGGAAATCGACTGGCAGACCTTGCTCAAGGAGCCGTTCATTACCTTGCAGCGCCCGTCGACGGTGCGGGTGATGCTGGAGGAGCATTTGCAGCCCCGGGGCATGAAGCTGCCGGTGGAGTTTGAAAGCCATCAACTGGCGACGGTCGGGCGGATGGTTGCCAGTGGGCTGGGCGTGAGCGTGGTTCCGGCCTTGTGCGTGGGGCAGATGCGTGAACTCGGAGCGCATTGCATTACCTTGCGCGACCCGGTATTGGAGCGGGCCATTGGCGTGCTGACCTTGCAGGGAGGGGAGCTGTCTGCGGCGGCGCAGGCGTTGTTTGATGTGCTCAAGGAAGAAAATCTCGGCCAACAACTTTCCCCTGGGCTGAACAAACCCCTGTAGGAGCTGCCGCAGGCTGCGATCTTTTGATCTTGTTTTCTGGCGGTGCTGAAATTGCTGAGGATCAAGATCAAAAGATCGCAGCCTGCGGCAGCTCCTACAAGGGGGAGGTGTTTTGTCAGGCGGAGAGGCGCTGTGCCAGTAACGGCAGCAACTGCTCGCACGACCCCTCGATTTTCAGGTCCAGCATGTCATCCGCCCGTGTCTTGCCCAGGTTGATCGCCAGCAGTGGCTTGCCCTGATCCACCACCGCCCGGCACAGGCGAAACGCCGAGTACGCCATCAGCGACGAGCCAACCACCAGCAACCCGGCGGCCTTTTCCACCGTGGCCAGCGCTTTCGCCGCCGTGTGCTGCGCAACGTTCTCACCGAAGAAAACCACGTCCGGCTTCAACCGTTCGCCATTGCAATGCGGGCAGAGCGGAACCTGGAAGCGTGCCTCGAAGCCCGGGTCGAGCAAGGTGTCGCCGTCCGGCGCCTGCACTGCGTCCACGCCTGCGAGGTAGGGGTTCTGGGTTTCCATCAACTGCTGGATCGAATCGCGCTCGCTACGTCTTGCGCAGTCCAGGCACAGTACCCGGTGCAGGCTGCCGTGAAGTTCGATCACATCATGGCTGCCAGCCTGGTCGTGCAGGGTATCGACGTTCTGCGTGATCAAGCCGCCAATCCGTCCCGTGCTTTGCAAGCGGGCCAGGGTGTCGTGGGCCACGTTCGGTTGCGCCTGGCGCACCCGCGGCCAGCCAAGCATCGCCCGCGCCCAATAGCGCCGTCGGGATTCGGGCGCCGAGAGAAACTCCTGATACATCATGGGCTGGCGGCCACGGCGTACGCCCTGATTGTCTCGGTAGTCCGGAATGCCCGACGGGGTACTGATACCGGCACCGGTCAGGACCGCGAACGGCTCGTCGGCCATGAGCTGTTGGAGCTGGTCGAGTTGTTCCTGGAACTGGCTATCGAGCATCTCAATACCCCGCAAACCTGTAGGAGCGAGCACGCTCGCGATGGACGTCAACGATAACACTGGCGGCCTGACGCCCCGCGGTGTTTCGTCTTCAATCGTCGGAACGCCGCCCGGAACATGCTCGCTCCCACAGAAGGGGGGCTATTTACGTGCTTCGAGGATCAGGTTGAACGGCGTCTCCGTGGCCCGTCGGAATGTGCTGAACCCCGCCTCGCTGAACACCTTGCGCAACCGGGCTTCACCTGCTTGTGCGCCAAGGCCCAGGCCGACTTCCTGGGACAGCGAATTGGGCGTGCAGATGAAGGTGGAGGCGGCATAGAACAGCCGGCCGACCGGGGTGATGTTGTCGTCCAGCGAGTCGTTGGCGAACGGCTCCACGAGCAATACCGTGCCATCCGGCTTCAATGACTCGTACGCGTGCTTGGCCGCGCCCACCGGGTCGCCCATGTCGTGCAGGCAGTCGAAGTAGCAGACCAGGTCATAGTCGTTGCCGGGATAGCTCTTGGCCGTACCCTGGAAGAACCGTGCCCGGCCGGACACGCCACCTTCTTCGGCGCGCTGGGTGGCAACGGTGACGGACGGCGCGTGGTAATCGAAACCAACGAACCGCGAGTTCGGGTAGGCCTGGGCCATGATCACCGTCGACGCACCATGACCGCAGCCAATGTCAGCGACTTTGGCGCCTTCCTCCAGTTTGGCCACCACGCCGTCCAGGGCCGGTAACCACTCGGCGATCAGGTGCGCCTTGTAGCCGGGCCGGAAGAAACGTTCGGTGCCGCTGAACATGCATGGGTGGTGATCGCCCCACGCCAGGGCACCATCGCCGCGCATGGCCTTGACCAGTTTGTCCTTGTCATGAAAAAACGATGCAACTACGCCGATGCCACCCGCCACGTAGACCGGCGAGTCTTCCACGGCCAGTGCCAGGGCTTGTTCTTCGGGCAGGCGGAATTGACCGTCGCTGTGTTCCATATAGCCGGAAGCTGCGTGGGCGCTGAGCCATTCGCGCACCAGGCGAGGGTTGCAGCCGGTCTTCTCGGCGAGTGCTTCGGGCTTGACTGGCTGGCTGTCGGCCATGGCCCGGTACAGGCCGAGCTCTTCACCAAGGATGACGTTGGCCAGCATCGCCGCGCCGCCCATGTCGCCTACCAGTTTGCCCATGAAATCGTTGAGTTTGGCCTCGTCCATCACGTGTGCTCCTTTTGCAGGATCAGAGTCCAGTGGCGGTGTTTATCGAGGCGTTCGCCCCTGGGCGGTGGTCGTGGAATGGACAGGACGATCAACTCGTCCTGTGTGGATTAAGTTTAGTTCTCAGGGGCTGTGGCGCCGTCCCAAGCGACGAAAACCAATGTCCCTGATCGACGCGGCCCCTTGTGGGAGCGAGCCTGCTCGCGAAGGCGGTGAATCAGTCAAAATCTCTTGGACTGACAGATCGCCTTCGCGAGCAGGCTCGCTCCCACAGGGAGGGTATTTGGCAGTCCCTATGCATGTATCCCAATGTATCCAGACTGCTTCTCGATACAGTCCCCGCCAATTCAAGGCCACCCCCGAACACAGACCAGATACAAACCTGCGCTGAACTGTGAGGACCATTCGCTCCTGACTCCGATGGGGATCATCATGACAACGCTTGTGCCTCAACCCACTCTCAACGCCGCGCCGGTCGATCGCCTGCGAGTCGATCGCTACACCAACGGCATCATTGGCCCGAGCCAGCCGATGCTCGGCCCGCTGGCCGACGGCGGCACCCTGGTCACCGGGACGCCGCCAGGTTGCTGGGGGCCGATGATCACGCCCGCTTTCGAAGGTGGCCATGAAGTGACACAACCGGTGGCCATCGCCGGGGCGCAAATCGGCGATGCCGTGGCGATCAAGATCAACAGCATGCGCGTCACGTCGCTGGCCACTTCCTCCGGGGTCATGAGCTTTGTCGAGGGGCGCTACAACGGCGATCCGTTCGTCTCCAAGTTCTGCTCCAAATGTGGCACCGAGCACCCGGCCAGCCATGTCGAAGGTATCGGCGAGGACGCGATTCGCTGCAACCACTGTGACGCCGAGGTCAGCGCATTTCGCTTCAGCCATGGCTATGTGATCGTCTTTGACGCACAGAATCAGGTCAGCCTGACGGTCAACCAGGACATCGCCAACCGACTGGCCGGCAATGCCTCTGAGATGTCGGCGCTGCCGGAGTTCGCCGCACAGCATTCAATCCTGTCCCTGGCCCGCGCCGATATCCCCGGGGTTGCCGCGCCTATGCGGCCGTTCCTCGGAAACATCGGCACCCTGCCGTCCCGAGACATTCCCGACTCGCACAACTGTGCCGACTTCGGCCAGTACCTGATCAATGCGCCGCACCGTTTCGGCATGACCCGCGAAGAGCTGCACGCGGCCAAGACCGACGGCCACATGGACACCAATTCGGTCCGCGAAGGCTGTGTGTTGATCTGCCCGGTGAAAGTGCCGGGGGCCGGGGTTTACATGGGCGACATGCATGCGCAGCAGGGCAACGGCGAGATCGCCGGCCACGCAACCGACTGTTCCGGGGAAACCGAGGTGGTGGTGCAAGTGGTGAAAAACCTGACGCTGGAAGGGCCGATCCTTCTGCAAAACCTTGATGATCTGCCACCGATGGCGCGGCCGATGGATGCCGGACAGCGCGCGAAAGTCCGGGAGCTGGGAGAGCGTTGGGGCCAGCACGAGATCGAACAGAGTGGCCCGATCACCTTCATCGGCAGCGGCGAGAACCTCAACCTGGCGGTGGAAAACGGCTTGACCCGCGCCGCCACCGTCACCGGCCTGCCTTATGACGAAGTGCTCAATCGCGCCACCATCACCGGCTCCATCGACATCAGTCGCCTGCCAGGCACTGTGCGCGTGACCTTCCTGTGCCCGATGGATGTGCTCGATCGCATGGGCATCGGTCATCTGGTGCGCGAGAAGTACGACCTGGCGTGATGCCTGGATGCGGGTTTGTACCAGAGTGTGTACAGACCCGCTGGCGATACAAGCCTTGCTGTTTTCGGTCGACCCGCCACACAGGCCCGATACATCCCTTCGATTAACTGTGATGACATTCTGACAACCCTTGGGATCGACATCATGCAAACCCCTGTCACATCAGCACAGGCCAGCGTCGGGCTCGGCCTGCGTCGCGGTTTGATCAAAGACCTGCTGGCCGCCCCGGCCGGCCATTTCGACTTTCTTGAACTCGCGCCGGAAAACTGGATCGGCATCGGCGGCGCCCATGGCCTGGCGTTGCGAACCCTGGCCGAGCGCTACCCGTTATCCTGCCACGGCTTGTCCCTGTCCCTGGGCGGGCCATCGCCGCTGGATGTCGAATTCCTGCGAGAGGTGCGGGTCTTCCTCGATCACCACGACGTGCCGCTGTACAGCGAGCACTTGAGCTACTGCAGCGACGACGGTCACCTGTATGACCTGTTGCCGTTGCCCTTTACCGAAGAGGCGGTGCATCACGTCGCCGCGCGCATCCGTCAGGCCCAGGACATTCTCGGCCGCCGCCTGGCGGTGGAAAACGTCTCCTACTACGCCGCACCGCAGCAGGACATGGACGAGGTCACGTTCACCAACGCCGTGCTGCGCGAAGCCGATTGCGACCTGTTGCTGGACGTCAACAACGTATACGTCAACTCGATCAACCATGGTTTCGACCCGCGTACGTTCCTGGCCGGGATCGATACGAATCGTGTGGTGGCCATGCACATCGCCGGGCATTTCGATGAGTCCGACACCTTGAAAATCGACACCCATGGCGCTTCGGTGAAACCGGCGGTGTGGTCGTTGCTGGCCCAGGCCTATTCCCGATTTGGCGCGCAACCGACTTTGCTCGAGCGCGATTTCAACTTTCCGGCGTTTTGCGAACTGGTCGCCGAGTTGCAGACCATTCGCCGGTTGCAAACCGAGGGGGTCAACCGTGGTTAAGCGTACCCTGCACGAGCAACAAAACAGTCTGGGGCGCTACGTGCGCGACCCCGAGCGTTACGCGCCACCGCCGGAAATGGACCCGGCGCGGGCCCAGGTATATCGCGACCTGGTGTTCGCCAACATGTCGTCATTGATCGGCGGCACCTTTCCGGTATTGGTGAAGATTCTCGGCGACACGCAATGGCGGGCACTGGTGCGGATTTTCCTGCGCGACTACCGCGCCCACACGCCGAAATTCGGCGAAATCGCCCAGGAGTTTGTCGAGTTTCTGGCCTCTGAGCCTGCGGCGCTGGCGGCTGGCCCCTGGCCGCCGTTCATGGTCGAACTGGCGCACTACGAATGGGTGGAAATGGTCCTGCAACAATCCGAAGCCGAGCCGTTGCGCGGTGGCGATGTCGATGGGCTGCTGGATTGTCCGTTGCAGGTTTCGCCATTGGCCTGGCCCCTGGCGTATGCCTGGCCAGTGCAGTTGGTCGGGCCGCATTATCAGCCTGATGCGCCGCCGGATCAGCCGACATTGCTGCTGGTGCGTCGGGACCCGGATTTCAGTGTGAAGTTTTCTGAATTGAGCCCATTGGCGTTTCGGTTGTTGCAGCGTATCGAGGAATTTCCCGGGCAGACCGGACGTGCGCAGTTGCTGGGATTGGCGGCGGAGGCGGGGATGACGGAATCGACGGTGTTTATGGACAGTGGGCTGGGGTTGTTGCGGCAGATGCACGGGGAGGGCGTCGTAGGCGTCGTTGCTTGATGATCGTTCCCACGCTCTGCGTGGGCAGGCATCCCGTGACGCTCCGTGTCACCATTGCGCAGGACACAAGCCTTGTGTTGTTAGCGGAACGCGGAGCGTCCCTGGCGGCATTCCCGCGCAGAGCGTGGGAACGATCGTTTAGCCACGCAACTTGAGCTCTGCACATAACCCGCCACCCTCGCGATTGCTCAAGGTCAACGATCCCCCGATCGCCAATGCCAGCTGTTGCGCGATGGCCAATCCCAACCCGGTACCGCCAGTGCTGCGGTTGCGCGAATTTTCCACGCGGTAGAACGGCTGCATGACCTGGGCCAGTTCCGCTTCGGCGATGCCCGGGCCACGGTCCATGACCTTCACCGACACGCTGCCATCGGCTTTCTTCTCAACCAGCAATTCCGCAGCGCCAGCGAATTTGAGTGCATTGTCTGTCAGGTTCACCAGCACCCGGCGCAGAGCGTGGGGGCGGGTGTCGATGACGCTGGCGCTTTTGCCGCTCAGCTGCACTTGCTTGCCCATGTCCTGGTAATCGAACACCAGGCTGTCGAGGAACGAGTCCAGGTCGGTGCGTCGACTTTCTTCGGTGGCGCCGTGGACGCTGCGGGCGTACGCCACGCCTTCTCGCACCAGATGTTCCATCTCGCCCAGGTCGTTCCACAGCTTGTCTTTCTCCACCGAGTCGTCCATGAATTCGGCGCGCAGTTTCATCCGCGTGATCGGTGTTTGCAGGTCGTGGGAGATCGCCGCCAACAGTTGCATGCGTTCCTTCAGGTAGGCGGCGATGCGTGCCTGCATGGCATTGAAGGCCTTGGCGGCATGGGCTACTTCGGTCGGGCCTTTTTCGTCCAGCAGGACCGGGTGGGTGTTGGGGTCGAGGGTGTCCACGGCTTCAGCGAGACGGGTAAGGGGGCGGATGGCAATCCGTACGGCCAGCCAGGTGCAGGCAATCATCAGCGCCAATTGCCCGAGCAGCACCATGGGCAGCCAGGGCGACAGCGGCACCATCGAGGGCCGCACATCGATGGTCAACGGGCTGCCGTCGGACAGTTTGAGGTGCACCTGGAAGTGCTTCGCAGGCCCTGGAATATCGCTGAAGGTCATCGGGTAGTCCTTGCCGATGGAATTCTTGATCGAGGTCATGGCAATCGGCGCCTCGGGCATGTCCGTGTCCATGGCGGTGCCGGGTGAGCCTTCATTGAGCAGATAGCGGTAATTGCGCCGATCCAGTTGCTGCAGCCAACTCGCACGCTCTTGCGCCGGCAGGCGGTCGAGGATGGCGATAGAGGTCGAGACGTCGGTTTCCAGGTTACCGAGCATGGTGTTTTTCGAGCTTTCATAGCGCTCGTAGTACTGCGCACCGAAGGACAGCGCCTGGGCGAGGATCAGACCGATCAGAAAAATCAGCGACAGTCGCGAAGCCAGGGTGCGGGGCCAGCGCAGCGACAGGTTCATGCTGGCGCACCGACGATTTCCACCGGCAGGGAAAACACGTAGCCCTCGCTGCGTACGGTCTTGATGTAGGCCGGCTCGCGGGCGTCGTCCAGCAGGCGCTGGCGCAGGCGACTGACCAACAGGTCGATGGAACGATCGAACAGGTCGGCGTCGCGGCCCTGGGTCAGGTTGAGCAACTGGTCGCGATTGAGCACCCGTTGCGGATGATCGAGGAACACCCGCAGCAACCGATACTCGGCACCGCTGAGGGCGACCATGGTGCCGTCGCCATCGAGCAGGTGCCGGGCGGACGTGTCCAGGCGCCAGCGACCGAAGGCCAGCAAGCGGCTGGATTCGGTCACCACCAGGTTCGGTGGCAACATGCGCGTGCGGCGTAATACGGCGTTGATCCGCGCCAGCAGTTCACGGGCGGCGAAGGGCTTGACCAGATAGTCGTCGGCGCCCATTTCCAGGCCGATGATGCGGTCGGTTTCGTCGTTGCGCGCGGTGAGCATCAGCACCGGGGTGGCCTTGTGTTTGCCAGCGCGCAACTCGCGGCAGAGCATCAGGCCGTCGTCGCCCGGCATCATGATGTCCAGCACGATCAGGTCCACTGGCGTGGATTCAAGGAAGCTGCGCATCTGCCGGCCATCGGCCACGACCGTGGTGCGCAGGCCGTTTTTCTTCAGGTAGTTGCCCACCAGCTCGCGTATCTCGCGGTCATCGTCAACGATGAGAATGTGATCGACGTGCTCCATGGGGACTTGCCTCTGTCAGTGGGGGATATCGCACAGTCTATCGAGCCTTGGCCCGCTCGCCCGCCGCCCTTTGTATTGCAGTGTATCTGGCCTGCCAACGGATACACACCGACGCAAAAACAGCCAATTCCGGTGGTTTTGTATCCCTCTGTATCCCGCAGCCACCCAGATACGTACCGATTTACACGCGCCGGTTCCCGACACATACGGGATACCTCGCAGGCTTCTAATAGGTTCCATCGAGGCAAACCCAAGCGCCTCTACCCACAAACGATGAACCTTGAGGAACCACCATGAACACCAAAGCCATCTACGCCGCTTGCCTGTTTGCCGCCCTGAACATCTGCACCTTGTCGGCCCGCGCCGAAGCTGACGTTACCCCGATGAGCTACAGCTATGGCACGCACCTGGACATCCAGAAAGTGTTGTCGCTGAAACAGGATGCCGCGCCTTCCTGCGGTGTGGTGAATGCCCAGCTGACCTACCTGGATTCCCAGAGCAAGACCCAGGTACTGGACTACCGCAAATTGGCTGACAACTGCAATTCGGACAACTGAGTCCGGCGAACACCCTTAGCGCATCCAATTCAGCCAGGAGTACATCATGAACAACGTCACCCGCTTCTTGACCGCCATTGCTTTCTCCGTTGCCGGCGCCGCGGCCCATGCCAACGCCGCTGTAGAACAAAACGCTTGCGGCGCCAGCACCTGCTTTCAGCTGACGCCGGTCGCCGGGAAGGGCGGTGATGCCTTGCTCGCCGAAAACGGTTCCAGCCGAACGCCGCAGGGCAAGTTGCTGGATAGCCAGACGGTCTGAGCACACCGACTCACTCTGTAGGAGCTGCCGCAGGCTGCGATCTTTTGATCTTGCTTTTTAACAACCAAAAGATCGCAGCCTCGTTTCACTCGTCAGCTCCTACAGACGCCGCCCATGCCTCCCCACATATCAAAAAGGTGATCCCATGTTACTCATCGCTTTCCTGGGCGGCATATTGACCGTCCTCAGCCCGTGCATCCTGCCGGTCGTTCCCTTCCTGTTCGCCGGGGCCGACCGTACGCGCTCCTCGATCCTGCTGACCCTGGGTGGCATGGCCCTGACGTTTGCCCTGATCTCCAGCCTGGCAGTCGTCAGCAGTGAATGGGTGATCCAGGCCAGCAACACCGGCCGCCATGTGGCGCTGATCGTGATGGTGCTGTTCGCCCTGTCGCTGATTTCCGCACGGGTCGGCGACTGGTTGGCGCGTCCATTCGTGGCGCTGGGCAATCGCATCGACCCCAACAGCCGCACACTGTCCGGCCCGCTGAGTTCGATCATGATTGGTGTCGCTACCGGCCTGCTCTGGGCGCCCTGCGCCGGGCCGATCCTCGGGGTAATTCTCACCAGCGCCATGCTGCAGGGCGCGAACGCCGGGACCAGTCTGTTGCTGGTGGCCTACGGCCTGGGTAGCGCATTGTCGTTGGGCACCTTGATCTTCGCTGGTCGTGGCCTGGTCAATCGCCTGAAACCATCGATCCCGGTCACAGGCTGGTTGCGTCGTGGTGCCGGTGTGGCGGTGCTGGCCGGTGCGGCGGTGATTGCCACCGGAGCAAACGATGTGCTGCTGGCCAACACCTCGTCGCAAGGTATCAGCAGCGTCGAGAAAGGCTTGTTGGAAACCGTGCCGAAAGTCGTCGATTACTTCGTCAGCAAGGTCAAGGCCGAGACCATGGACAATGCCCAGGGCGCGATGCCGTCGCTGGCTGGTGCGGTGGAGTGGATCAACTCGCCAGCGCTGACCAACGAATCGCTCAAGGGCAAAGTGGTGCTGGTGGACTTCTGGACGTTCGACTGCATCAACTGCAAGCACACCCTGCCGTACGTCAAGGACTGGGCGAAGAAGTATGAGAAAGACGGCCTGGTGGTGATCGGTGTGCACACCCCGGAGTACGGGTTCGAACGCATCATCGACAACGTCCGGGACAAGGTGAAGGAATACGGCATCACCTACCCGGTAGCGATCGACAACAACTATGCGATCTGGCGCAACTTCGACAACCAGTACTGGCCTGCCCACTACCTGATCGATGCCAAGGGCCAGGTGCGGTACACGCACTTTGGTGAAGGTAGTTATGACACTCAGGAGAAGATGATCCAGCAATTGCTTGAAGAGGCGAAGACCGCTGTTCCAGCGGCTTGAAGTCAAAAGATCGCAGCCTGCGGCAGCTCCTACAGTGAACGCATACTCTGCAGGAGCTGCCGCAGGCTGCGATCTTTTTGCGATATCAATGGCTCACCTCACCGTGAGCCATTGATCGATTGCCCTGACTACGCCGCCACGCCGCCGGCGGCGCGCCATACTCCCGGCGAAACGCGCGACTGAACGCCGTGTCGGTCTGGTAACCCACCTCTTCGGCGATGCGCATCAACGAGCTGTTACTGCTGCGTAACAGATTGGCCGCCAGCAACATGCGCCATTGCGTCAGGTACTGCATCGGCGTGACCCCCACCAGTTGCGCAAAACGCTCCGCCAGGACCGATCTTGAGGTGCCGGCGGTGCGCGCCAGTTCATCCAGCGTCCAGGCGTGGCAGGGTTTCTTGTGCAAGGCGTTGAGGGCCGCGCCGACGATCCGGTCGCTTACGCCGGCCAGCCACCCGGTCCGCCCCTCGCCGTGTTCGTGCATGTACAGGCGCAGTACTTCGATGAAGAGCACCTCGGCCAGTTTCGCCAGCACGCCTTCGCCGCCAGGCCTTGGCGATCGCGCTTCCGCCAGGGCATAACGCACCGAAGATTCCAGCCAGATGCCGGCGTTCGAACCGCGCACATTGACCCTGACCACCGGCGGCAGACCTGCCAGCAACATGCCGGCCAAACGCGTGTCGCAGGCCAGGTAGCCGCACACCAGGCGCGTCACTGCACCACCACCGCCATAACTCAACTGCCGCGGGCGCCGCGCCAGCACCTCGTCGAGCCGCGCACCGCTGGCGGGCGTCAAACCCGGTCGGGAACTCATGCGATGGGCGTGGCCCTGGGGGAATATCACCACGTCCCCGGGGTTGAGCAGCAGCGCAGGATCATCGCCCAGTTCGACGTAGCACTCGCCTTCGGTAATCAAGTGGAAGATCACCACCCGTTCGGCACCGGGTTCCAGGAACGGTGCCGCCGTGTCGGCGCTCGGCGACTGATAGCACCAGGGGGCGGTGAACCTGGCGTTGATGAAAATCGCGCCGACCAGGCGGACGACGCGCAGGGTCTGTGACAGGGCATCCATGAGCGTTTTCCCGTGTGGGGGTTTCTGATTGTGAGCGCGTCACGGCCCAAGGTGTATTCTCCGGACGATCGGGCAGTGTTCGCCGACGATCGGACAGGACGCCGATCAGCGTCAGAGCGATAGTTTGCCCACAGGGCCATCTGGCCCTGTCATCAATAAGAAAAGTGAGGTTGCCATGCCCAAGTTCGTCATTGAACGCGAGATTCCAGGCGCCGGAGCACTGTCAGAAAGGGATTTGAAAGCCGTCTCGCAAAAGTCCTGCAAGGTGCTGCGCGAGTTGCCAGAGGTGCAATGGCTGCAGAGTTATGTCACAGGCGACAAACTGTATTGCGTGTACATCGCGCCAAACGAGGAGCTCATCAGGGAGCATGCCCGGCAGGGCGGTTTCCCGGCCAATCGCATTTCCCAGGTCATGAACATCATCGATCCCACGACGGCTGAGTGAGCGTGTGCCCGATCCTGTTCCAAACCAGAGATTGCCTCCATGAGTACACCCATTGATCTTACTGCCTTGAAAACCCGTCAAATGGCCGCTTGGGCCAGTGGCGACTACGCCGTGATCGGCACTACCTTGCAGATCGTCGGCGAGCAATTGGCCGAGGCTTGCGACCTGTTGTGCGATGAACAGGTGCTGGACGTTGCCGCCGGTAATGGCAATGCGACCCTGGCCGCCGCGCGTCGCGGTTGCCGGGTGGTGTCCACCGACTATGTGGCTGCATTGCTCGAGCGTGGCGAAGACCGTGCCCGTGCCGAACGCCTGAACGTGACCTTCCAGGTGGCTGACGCCGAAGCGTTGCCTTTCGCTGATGCCAGTTTCGATGCCGTGCTTTCAACCTTCGGTGTGATGTTCGCGCCGGACCAGGCCAAGGCCGCTTCGGAGCTGGCGCGAGTGTGTCGCCCCGGTGGCCGGATCGGCCTGGCCAACTGGACGCCGGAAGGTTTCGTCGGCCAGATGTTCAAGACCCTGGGCCGGCACATGCCGCCACCGCCCGGCGCGCAACCGCCTTCGCAGTGGGGCACGGAAGCCTGGCTGCACAAGCACTTCGACGAGCGCGAATTCCTGTTGCAGGTGACTCGCCGGACCTTCAACTTCCGCTATCGCTCGGCCGAGCACTTCATCGATACCTTCCGCAGCTGGTACGGTCCGATCCACAAGGCCTTCGCGGCGCTACCCCCTGATGGCGCCAAGGCCCTGGAAGACGACCTGACCGAACTGCTCAACCGCCTGAACCGGGCGGGCGACAGGTCGATGGTGGTGCCCAGTGAATACCTGGAGGTGGTCATCACCAGGCGTTGAGGCTCGGCCAATACATCGGGCGGCTATTCATCCAGCCGCTCGGTGTACACCACCCACACGCTGCAGGGCATTTTGTATAGCAGATGCTCCACCGTACTGCCGATCAGGCGCCCCATGCCACGATGGCCGAGACGGCCCATGACGATCACGTCGACGTCGAAGGTATCGGCATAGCGGCTCAGGACCTTGGCTGGATTACCCATGATCATGTGCCGTTGCGGTTCGGCGATGCCATTGCGTTGGGCCAATTCGTTGAAGGCCTCCAGCTGTGCGTCATACAGTGTCTTGTTGTGGGTCGAGGAAAAAAACGCCGAGCCGTTGTCAAAGCCGAATTCGTCCGAACTGATGGACGAAAGGTCATAGGCGTAGACCACATCGAGCTCGGCATTGCAGGCAGTCGCCAGTTTCGTGGCCTCGTGCAGGATGCGGTCGTTGAAAGTCTTGTAGTGATCATCACGATGAAAGGGGTCGACGGCTGCGACCACTTTGCGCGGTAGCGCGTTGACCGCATGGCTGACGAAGTGTAACGGCACCGGACACTCACGCAGCAAATGCACATCCAGTGGGGTGAAGATCAGCCGCGATAGCAACGACTGGTGCTCCAGCGCCTTGATCAGCACGTCCATCGGCTGTTCCTTGAGGTGAATCAGGATTTCCTCCAGCGGGTTTTGCACCCACGTTACTTCCGTTGTGACGGTTACGCCGATTTTGCGCAGGGGCCGGGCTTGGTCTTCCAGCCACTGACGGTGGCGATCGACGTAACCCAGGCGCATCTGTTCCAGCGCTTTTTCATTGACCATGCCAGCCGTGGCGAGGCCTTCCAGATAGTCGAAGGCCACGATGTGCAACGCCGCGCCCTCTGCCTTGGCCAGCGCGGCCGCCCGGTCGAAAGCAGGGCTGTGTTCCATCAGCGGCGAAGTCACCAGCATGAAGCGAGATTGACCAGACATGACAAACCTCCCGTGGGGTTGAGACGACGGTTGTTTGGCTTGGCTTCAATCCTTGAGTATTGACCATGATGGGTGGGGGTGTAGCACTGTAGGAGCGAGCATGCTCGCGAAAAAACCGAGAGCACCGCGGGGTGTCAGGTTCCCCGCGTCATCGTTGACTTCCATCGCGAGCAGGCTCGCTGCCACAGAAGATCGGGTACAGCAGCGAGCGTATCTACACAACCACCGCCCCCCGCGCCTCAAGTAGCTCACGCAACACCGAGCGATGACAATGCGCTTCGTCCTCGCAATAACACCCAACGGCCAGGGACGTGTGATGCGAAAGAGCCGCCAGCAGATCAAGCAACTGGCTGGGGGCAGGGTGGTTCATTTCGGCCTTGAACTGGCGCCTGAACGCATTCCAGGCCTTCTCGTCTTCAGCGACCTGGGCCTGGTGTACCAGCTCCGGGCTGGGCGAAAGCAGCGGCTGCCACACGTCGTAGAAATCCCGGCTGGCAAACTCCGCCTTGGGTACACCGCGGGGTGGACGGCGCACGGTGCCCAGGCGCAGGCCCTCGCCGGGTTTTCGCGGGGAGCCGAGCCGTACGATATGAATAGGCATGGCGCTACTTGAGCCGCGATTCGTCGAGCCACTCAAGCGCCGTACGCCACAAGCAGATACCCAGGAAGTACGCCGACATCAACAGCCAAAGCCCCATGACCATGGGGTTGATCACCGGGTGGTTGACCACCAGCGACAGGCTGCACAGCAGCCAGATCGCCGTCACGGCAATGTTGATCGGCATGAAGCGGCGCACGCGAAACGGATGCAGGAATTTCATCCGGGTGAGCGTCAACAGGGCCAGGCCGATCACGGTGAGGAAGGTGATCCAGGGTGACGGCGCGATGATGTACAGGCACAGGGCAACCACGTTCCAGGCGGCGGGGAAGCCCTGGAAGTAGTTGTCCTTGCTTTTCATGTTGACGTTGCAGAAACAGAACAGCGACGACACCAGGATCAGCGACACGGTCAGCAGCAGTGTGTAGTCCGGCAACGGGATGTAGCGATAGATGAACAGTGCCGGAATGAATACGTAGGTCAGGTAGTCGATCACCAGGTCGAGAATCGAGCCGTCGAAACTCGGCAGCACCGACTGTACGTTGACCCTGCGCGCCAGCGCGCCGTCCAGGCCATCGACGATCAAGGCCACACCCAGCCACAGCAGGCAACTGGTGGGCTGGTTTTCGAGCAGGGCGAGGGTGGCGAGGAAGGCGGTGACCACGCCGGTGGCGGTAAAACCATGGGCGCCCCAGGCTTTAAGCCTGGCGATGTGTAGGGTCGATATCACGGGGGCGTTCTCCAGAAAGTGAAGCAAGCCAGTCAACGCCCTCATCTGGCGGGCGGCGGCAAACCGGGTTGGGTTGCAAGTATCGACCGGGTATCCGGGAATAAGGTTCACCACCCATGAATCTTAGCTGCGCCGTAAAAAAATACAGCGGATAAACCGGTAATGTGTCAGCCAGACGGTGGTAGCACATTTACGCGCGAGGGCTATCGTTGTCTGACTGGATCACTCCCATCGATGAGGACGTCGTCATGAACACCAGCGATCTGCTCGAACAATTATTGCGGGCCGGCCAGGGCTCGATGGCGCAACGGGGCGGCGGTGGGGCGTCGGCTCAAGGTGGCTTGGGTGACTTGGGCGGATTGCTCGGCGGCCTGTTGGGCGGTGGTGGCGCCAGCCGTTCGGGCGCTGGCGGCATGGGTGGCCTGGGTGGCTTGCTCGGTGGCTTGTTGGGCGCAGGATCGTCAATGGGCCGCGCGCCGCAATCGCGCTCCGCCGGTGGTACCAATTATGCAGCGCTGGCTTCGCTGGGGATGATGGCATTCCAGGCGTTTCAGGCCTGGCAACGCAGTCAGGCCACGCAGCAACAACAGGCGCCGCAGCAGGCGATGCGTACGGTGGACATGCTGACGGGTCCGGAAGTCGAGGAACACAGCCACGCGATCCTGCGGGCGATGATCGCGGCGGCCAAAGCCGATGGCCGCTTCGACGACGCCGAGACACAAATGATCAATGCCGAAATCGCCCGGCACACCGATGATCCGCAATTGCAGCAGTGGCTTGATGACGAAGCCGCCAAACCGCTTGACCCTGCCGAGGTGGCACAATCGGCAACCGACCCCGGCATCGCCGCCGAGATGTACCTGGCCAGCGTGATGCTGGTGGATGATCAGCAGGATGCCGAGCGCAATTATCTGGATGAACTGGCGGCTGCCTTGAATATCGATCCGGATTTGCAGGTACATCTGGAACAGCAGGCCAAGGGCACAGCCTGAAGGCCTCTGTAGGAGCTGCCGCAGGCTGCGATCTGTTGATCTTCAGCGATCTTTCAGGCGCAAAAATCAAAAGATCGCAGCCTGCGGCAGCTCCTACAGAGAGCGAGGTCGGTGGATCAGGAGGGCGGTGGTTCGGGCACCAGGAAGGTCACGCCAAAGCGCTCCGCCACCTCAAATATCCGCGGAAGATCCTCGGGTACCTTGAACCGGTCCATCGCCGTAAAAAAAAGCCCGCCTCGCGGATCGGAGACCACGCCGATCATCTTTGCCGTGGGGCTGACGTTCCTGTAGGCATGAATCGCCCCGGCTGGAATATGCACATAGCCTCCGGCCGAGACGGTGGTGGAGGTGCCTTCGACGGTCACTTCGACCTGACCGTCGACCACGTAGAACGCTTCGTCCCATGGGTGAAAGTGCGGGGGCGGGCCGCCACCTTGAACGCCTTCCTGGATATGCATTTCAAACGGTTTGCTGAGATCACCGCCAGCCAGGACAGTGATCTTTTCGCCAACGACATTGACCGATGCCGGTGGGGACTGGAGGACGTGAACCGTGCGCATGATGGCTCTCCGCAGATGAGGCAGCATCCGCCGATTGTAGGCGCTTGAACGCTGGCCGGCAGCCGCGGTACGGGGCCGTCCGTCCGGGCAATTTCGACGGCGATGGAATTTTTTTCGCCAAGGCTCGCTCTGCTGAGAGAGGGACGTGCTGATTCAGCGCCCTGCAGCGAACCGCGGGTGAGCCATGAACAAAAATCTCGATGACTACAACCGCATGCGCGATTTTTCGGCGACGTCGGAACCTGTCGCCGTCAAACCCAAGGGCAGAAAAAAAACCAAGGATCATGCCTTGCAGTTCTGCATCCAGAAGCACGATGCTTCGCGCCTGCATTACGACTTTCGCCTGGAACTCGACGGTGCGCTCAAGAGTTGGGCGGTGCCCAAGGGACCGTCGCTGGACCCCAAGGTCAAGCGTTTGGCGGTACATGTCGAAGATCATCCGCTTGATTACGCCACCTTTGAAGGCAGTATTCCCGAAGGTCACTACGGTGCGGGGGATGTCATCGTCTGGGACCGTGGCGTGTGGATTCCTCAGGAGGATCCGGCGAAGGCCTATGCCAAGGGCCGGCTCAAGTTCGAACTGCAAGGCGAGAAGCTCGGCGGCCTGTGGAACCTGGTGCGCACGCACATGCCGGGCAAGCAGGAGCAGTGGTTCCTGATCAAGCACCAGGACGGTGCCGCCCGGCCGGAAAGTGATTACGACGTGGTGGTCGCCGAACCCGACAGCGTGCTCAGCGAACGAACGATCCTGGGCAAAAAAACCAAGGCGACCAAGGCAACCCAAGCCAAGGCCATCAAGCCGCCGGCGGCGCCAACGCGCAAAGAAACGTCCAAGCAAAAGTCCGTGCCACTCACGGGCGCGCGCAAAGCCAGGCTACCGGACCAGATCAAGCCGGAGCTGGCGACGCTGGTGGAAAAGGCCCCGGGCGGACAGTGGAGTTATGAAGTCAAGTTCGACGGCTACCGGATCATGGCGCGTATCGACCATGACGAGGTCAAGCTTTTCACTCGCAACGGTCATGACTGGACCCACAAGCTGCCCGACCAGGCCAAGGCGCTGGCGGCGCTGGGCCTGGAATCGGCCTGGCTCGACGGTGAAATGGTGGTGACCGACGAGCAAGGCGTACCGGACTTCCAGGCCTTGCAAAACGCCTTCGAAGCGGGCCGCAGTGGGAATATCCTCTACTACCTGTTTGATTTGCCCTATCTCAATGGCGTGGACCTGCGCGAGGTGCCTGTCGAGGAGCGCAGGGCGGCGCTCTCGACTGTACTCAAAACCAGCAAAGACCCATTGCTGCGCTTCTCCGACGCCTTTGGCGAAGACCCGGAAGCCCTGCTCAATAGCGCCTGCCAGATGCAAATGGAAGGCCTGATCGGCAAACGCCTGGGTTCGCCCTATGTATCCCGGCGCAGCAGTGACTGGGTCAAACTCAAATGCAAGCATCGACAGGAATTCGTCATCGTTGGCTTCACCGACCCCAAAGGTTCACGCAGTGCCTTCGGTGCATTGCTCTTGGGGTTGCACGACCGCGACAGCGGTGAATTGCGCTACGCAGGCAAGGTCGGCACCGGGTTCACCGAGGCAACGCTCAACAGCATTCATCAACAACTCATACCCTTGCAGACGAAAAAAGCCGCCGTGGTCAACCCGCCCAGCGGTGCCGAGTTCAAGGCTGTGCATTGGCTCAAACCCAGCCTGCTGGCGGAAGTGGCCTTTGCCGAAATGACCAAGGACGGTTCGGTGCGCCATGCGGTGTTCCATGGCCTGCGCGATGACAAGCCCGCCAAAGACATTACCGAGGAGCGACCGACTGCCGTGAAAACTGCCCCCGCGAAAAAAGCCGCCGCCAAACCGACGGCCTCGAAGAAGAAAGCCGAACCAGCACCCTCGCAAATCGGTCTTGAGCAGGGCAAGGTCCGCATCACCCACCCCGACCGGGTGATCGACGCCAGCACGGGCGCGACCAAAGTGCAGCTGGCGCAGTACTACGCCAGTGTTGCCGAATGGATTCTGCCTCAGCTCAAGGATCGGCCTGTGGCGCTGGTACGCGCGCCAGATGGCATCGCTGGCGAACTGTTTTTCCAGAAAAACGCCGAACGCCTGGCGATTCCCGGCATCACCACCCTCGACCAGCAACTCACAGGCCAGCCGATGATGGTGATCAACAACGCCGAAGCCTTGATTGGTGCGGTGCAGATGAGCACGGTCGAGCTGCACACCTGGAACGCCACCACCGACAACCTCGACAAACCCGACCGCTTCGTCCTCGACCTCGACCCGGACCCGGCGCTGCCATGGAAGCGCATGGTCGAGGCCACTCAGTTGACCCTGACGGTGCTCGACGAACTGGGACTCAAGGCGTTCCTCAAGACCAGCGGCGGCAAGGGTATCCACCTGGTGGTGCCGCTGACTCGCAAGCATGGCTGGGATGAGGTCAAGGACTTCAGCCACGCCATTGTCAGCCACATGGCCAAGATGCTGCCGGAGCGTTTTTCTGCCGTTTCGGGGCCGAAGAACCGGGTGGGGCGGATCTTCATCGACTACTTGCGTAATGGCTTGGGCGCCACCACGATCTGCGCCTACGCCGTGCGTACCCGCGAAGGGCTGCCAGTGTCGATGCCGATTTTTCGAGAAGAAGTCCCAACGCTCAAGGGCGGCAACCAGTGGAACATCCACAACGCGCATGAACGCCTGGCCGAAGTGGGCGATGAGCCCTGGGCGGACCTGAAGAAAACCCGGCAGACGATTACAGCCGAGATGCGACGGCGAGTGGGGATGAAGTAGGCGCTGCCGCAGGCTGCGATCTTTTGATGTTGTTTTTTATAATCAAAAGATCGCAGCCTGCGGCAGCGCCTACAGGAGGTGCGTTATTTTATGAAGGCCTGGAAGTCGCTACCCAACTTGTCGATCGCCGCCTTGAAATCCTGCGCGGTGATTTTCTGGCTTTCGTTTGACAGCTGTTTGCCGAACACCTTGCGCACCACCTTGGCCACGGTCTGGTTGCTTTTCGCGTCAATGAACTCCGCTTCGATAAACAGTTCGGTGTCCTGGTCCCGATGACCCGTAGCGGCCTGTGTAGCACCAACGACGGCGGCGATGGGCACTACCTCATACCATTTCATCCCTTCGTTGGAAGCGCTCACACCGGTGATGGCGGCGCGCATGACCAGGGTTTTCGCTCCCTTGGGTGCGGCGCTTGGACTGGAAACCACGCGGTACTTCTGCCCCAGTGTCGACTTGGCTTTGCTGGTCATGTAGTTCTGGATGTCATTGAGAGTCTGCTGGTTGACCCGCTCGTTGGGCTTGGGGGCCGGGTAGAGCTCCAGGCGGTTGAACGCCACCGTGTCATAGGCGTCGGGGTTCCACGAAGGGCTGACCCAGCGCATCGCCGTGCCACCGCTGGGCGTTTCGACTTCCTGAAGGTTGTTGTAGTTGGACAGGTAGCCGGAATACTGCTCCCGCTCGGTGACTTTCGAGGTACAACCGCCGAGCAGGAGCCCGGCCAGGGCAGTGCCGACGAGCAATTTTCGGGTCAGGTTCATAGTGCTGTGTGCTCCTTGGGTAATTCGTCTAAGCGTAGTCAGATAATCAGAAACGCCAAGTCATGTTCCCGGTCACGGCTTGAATCCAGGTATTGTCGAATTGACCGGAAATTCTATTGCCAGACAGGTCCTTGCTCTGATCAACCGGCATGTCGCCCATCCAGACCATGGCCCAACTGAGGTTGACGTCGGTGTCTTTGTTCAGCGCATAGGTGGCGCCCGTCGCAATGCGCCAGGATTCGGCCATGGGCACGATCACCGAACGCTTGCTGTCGGACACGGCACTGCTGTCGTAAGCCACGCCGACGTTCCACAGCCATTGCTCGGTGGCCTGGTATTGCGCGCCGAGTGACAGGTGCCAGGTGTCCTTGAAACCGGCGTCGATGTTGGTGGATCGGGCATCGTTTGCCGAGGTGTCGACCTGGACACCGATATCGCCGAATTCCGACCAGTCCTGCCAATTGACCGAGGCCAGCAGCGCCCATTGCCGGTCCAGTTGCTGGAACAGGCTCAGGGTCACGGTTTGCGGCACGGTGATATCAAGTTTGGTGTTGGTACCATCCAGTCGTTGCAGTAGCGGGCCGTTTCCCTTGATGTCCAGGCCGTCCTCGAACTCAAGGTCAACCTTGCTGGTGTAGGTCAGGCCGATGCGGGTACCAGGTTGTGGGGCGTAGATCACCCCGACGTTGGCGCCGAAGCCCCAATCCTTGTCCTTGTATTTGAACTGGCCGTCGCCGCGTTCGGTGAAGCCGAAGGGCGACCGGTCAATGGCGGTCTGGGCCTGGAGCATGCCGTACATGGCTTTGACGCCGACACCCACCGACCACTGATCGTTGAAGCGGTAGGCCACGCTGGGCACCAGCGACAGGCCGAGCAGGCTGGAATTCTGCGAAAAGTAGCGGCCCGACCAGTCATTGTCGTAATTGACCGCCAACCCGAAGTCGCCGTACTGGCCGAAGCCTACACTCCAGTGGTCGTCCAGTTCATGGCTGACGAAAAAACTGCCTCCGGGCAACGGATCAAGGGCGTTGCCACTGCCACTGCCGGAGACGTTGGTGCTGTCGTCGCGATCGAACGAGATATCGCCGTAGAGCACTTGCAAGCCGGCAGTGATCTGCGTGCCTGGCAAATAGCTCATGCCCGCCGGATTGCTGGCAATCGTCGAGGGGCCTTGGGCCCGGGCGGCGGCACCGGCGTTGGCCAGGCCGACGTTATCGGTGGCGACTTCGTAAAGCATGATGCCGCCAGCCTGTACCTGCTGGCAGCACAGAGCGAGCAATGAGACGGCGGGTAGGGCGCAATTTTTCAGCTGCATGGGGTCACCTTTGTGCATTCCCATTACGGACACCGGTGGCTGTCGCCATCGACCGGTGTCAACTCCCCTGAGAGCAGTCAACTGACTGCCATGAAATTTGTTTCCCACGCGAAAGAGCGTAGGTAGGTCTCGAGAAATATCCAGTAATTAGTGAGTTAAAACCGATAGTTCAGGCTAAGGCTCAAGGAGCGTTTCCAGGGTGCTCAACGCGCTCTGTCGCATCGCTTCGAATCGAGGCGGCGAGCAGGTCTCGCCGCCTCGAGACCATTACTTGCCGGCAGCGGCTGCCAGCAACGGCGCCATCTGTTCGTCAGTCAGTGCCACTTGGACCTGCATGGTCATCAGGTCGCTCCATTGCAGTACCCATTTCTGGATCGATGCGGGATCGTCGGCCTCGGCCACGCCAAAACCGGCTTCGCCGCCGACAGCGTGCCAGCGTCCGAGCATCTTGACGCCTTCCGGTGGCGCACCACCGGTCTTGAGAAAGCGTTCGATCGCACTGTTGCGATTGGTCGTACTGATTTTCCAGCTAACGATGAACAACATCTGCCACCTCCTTCCAGGGATTGGCACCTGCCTGTCTTCGCGCACCGGGTTGGCGCCGGGACCTCGGTCACGTTTGCCCTGCCAGTGTCATCCTGTCTGGCCTGAAACGACTGCTCCCTGCAGAAGGCATAGCAGCGCCGCGCACTTTGCGTACGACCGCCGATCCTCTTTTACAGGGGCTGTATGGTCGCTGTCTCAGCGCTGAAACAGGCGATCAGGCGTCACGCAACAGGTCGTTGGCGTTGAGCAACTCGAAGGCGATTTGCGGACGCTTCTCCATGGCCCGGCGAATCGCCGCCGGGATCGCTGCCCGGGTCTTGCGGCACAGTCCTGGCAGTTCGTCGATGTGAATGCCGATACCGCGCATGGTCCGCACTTCATTGAAACCGGGAGCGATGGCCACGCGAATGCCCAATTGCTCGAACATCCGCCGTTGCAGGTGCTCGAGGTCCTGGAGGCTTTGCAGGTTTTCCAGGCGTTCGACCAGGCGCTTTTCCTCCGCGCGGGTCAGGAACAGGATGCGCACGTCCGCACCCGGTGTTTCCAGCAGCGGGTCACGCCCGCAGTCGCAGGCGCCGGGCGGGCAGGGTTGGCGGATCGGGGCAGAGGTGGTCATGGGATTCAATCATAGAGCGCAGTGATCGAATTTGCCCATAGTCTTTGGGACTGACGTAGATCTAGATGTGGGAGCGGGCTTGCTCGCGAAGGCGGTGTGTCAGTCAACTAAACAGTGGCTGACACTCCGCCTTCGCGAGCAAGCCCGCTCCCACAGGGGTTAGTGTGAAACCCGCTTATCTCATTTCAGTACCAGCATCCGATAAACCCCGGCCTCGGCTTCGATGCCGTGGGTGTCATGGGTGAACCCCGGGAAGGACCTGTCGAAGGCTTCCAGTGCCTTGAGATAGGCCAGCAGCGGCCCGTCGGCAGCGCCGGCGTTCTCACCCGGCATCAGCAAGGGAATGCCCGGCGGATACGGCACGATGCCGGTGGCGGCAATACGCCCGGCGGCTTGTTCCAGGGTGACCAGTTCGATGTCGTTGCGCACCAGTTTCTCGTAGGCCTCCACCGGGCTGAAGACGGCTTGCGGCAGAGTGCCGAACGCCTGGGCCATGGCCGAGGTGGTCTTGTGCAACTTCATGGCGGCGAAGATTTCGTCCGCCAGGTCCTTCAGGCCCATGCCGGCGTAACGGGTCTGGTTACCGGCCAGCAGGTCGGGCAGGCACAGCTCCAGTTCGACGTTGTCGTCATAGTCGCGCTTGAAGTCCAGCAGCGCGTTGACCAGCGTGCCCCATTTGCCCTTGGTGATGCCGATGGAGAACAGGAACAGGATAGTGAAGTCGGTGGTTTTCTCGACGACGATACCCTGGCGTCCGAGGTACGCCGTCAGCACACAGGCCGGGATGCCCGTGGCCAGCAGGTTGCCGTCGTCACCCATGCCGGGGCTGAGCACCGAGACCTTGATCGGGTCGAGCATGCAGTAGCCTTCCTCGATGTCGCCAAAGCCGTGCCACACCTCGTTGGGGTGCAGGACCCAGCATTTGGGCTCGGTCTTGAGCAGCAGCGGATCGACTTCGTGGAACGGCACCGTGGCATTGCCCACTTGCACGGTGGGTGGCTGCCAGCAGGTGAAGAACCAGTCGTCCTTGCTCGACATCTCGTGGTGCATGCGTGAGATGACCTGGCGGAACGACACGGCTTCTTCGATGGATTCGCTGGTGAGGATCTGCCCGCTGGGCGCTTCCATCATCGCCGAGCTGACGTCGCAGGAGGCCATGATCGCGTAGTTGGGCGAGGTCGAGGCGTGCATCATGTACGACTCGTTGAAGCGTCCGTGTTCGATCGGGTTACGGCCATTGCGCACGTGAATCATCGAGGCCTGCGACAGGGCCGCCAGCAACTTGTGGGTCGACTGGGTGGCGAATACGGTCGGCTTCGAAGCATCGTGGTCGTCCGGGCTGCCGTGCATGGCGTGGCGGTCGCGGTACAGCGGGTTGAAGCGCGCATAACCGTACCAGGCTTCGTCGAAATGCAGGCGGTCGACACTCTGGCCCAGCAGTTCTTCGACGCGGGTGACGTTGTAGGTCAGGCCGTCGTAGGTGGAGTTGGTGATGATCGCGTGGACCGGCGTCGGGTCGATACCTTCCTTGACCAGTGGGTTGTTGGCGATGGCCGCTTTCACGCCCTCGCTGCTCAGGGTTTGCGGGAGGATCGGGCCGATGATGCCGTAGCGGTTACGCGTTGGCACCAGATAGGTCGGCAGCGCCCCCGAAAGGGTCATCGCATGCTCGGCGGACTTGTGGCAATTGCGGTCGCACAGGGCGATCTGGTTACGCGTGACGCTGGCCATGAGGATCACGCGGTTGGACATCGACGAACCGTTGGTCACGTAGTACGTGCGATGGGCGCCGAACACCTTGGCCGCATAGCGCTCGCCCTGGCCAATGGGGCCACTGTGATCGAGCAGTGAACCGAGTTCACCGACCGAGATCGACAGGTCGGAACGCAACAGGTTTTCCCCGAAAAACTCGTAGAACGCCCGACCCGCCGTGCTTTTCAGAAACGCCGTGCCACCGGCATGACCGGGGGTGTGCCAGGAATATTCATAGGACCGGGCAAACTTCACCAGCGCGCCGAACATGGGCGGCAGGGCGGCCTGGCGATAGCGTTCGATGGCCGCCAGGATACGTCCGCTGAGGAAGCGGCTGGTGTCCTCCGGTAGCCAGATGAAGTCGTCGGCGTGTTGCATGACCAGGAGCGGAATGCTCGAGGCGGTCGTGCGGTCGCTGATCAGGAACACCGGCACGCGCGTGTTGCGCTCGCGCAGCTTGACCAGCAACTTGATGCAGTCTTCGTGACCTTCGCTGGTGTCCATTTCCCAGCTGATCAGCACGCATTGAACGGCCGGGTCCGACCGCAGGATCGACGCGGCATCGCTGAGGCTTTCCGAGGCCAGTACGCTGACGCCACGTCCCTCTACGTCACTGACCAATTGAGTCAGGGCGCGACCAAACACCGTGCGCTTGTCCGCTGGGTTGCTGACCACCAGCGCGAGCATCCCGAGTGAGTGTTTATATTCCGTCATGCGTGAATCTCCAGAGTGGCTTTTTTCAGGCTATTCACCGGCACCGGTTGGCCAGTGATGTGCTGCGCGCTGACGGTTTGTGTCGGCACGCTGTTGTTGAGTGCTTCAAGGCGAATCAGACGGTTGTTGACGAAGCCGAACAGGGTGTAGCCGAAAATGGTCGCCACGCCGCCGAGCATCAGCGCCTGTTCGCCGGAACTGTAGAGCGCCAGGTAGCTGTAGGCCGCCGCCACCCAGGCAATGATGTTGGTAGCCAGCGCCTTGCCGGCCGGTACGTTGGAGACCTTTTGCATGGTCATCAACGCGGCCATGGAGAGGATGTACGGCACCAGGTTGGTGACCACCGCGAGGTTGACCAGCGTGTCGAACTGTTTACTGAGGTCCGGGCTGATGGTGAGGAAACCCAGGGCCGTCTGCGCCGCCAGCAGCACCAGCATGCCGACGATGGGCGTCCCGGCCTTGTTGGCCTTGGCGAAGATCGACAGGAAGTAACCGGTGTCCGCCGAGCTCTTGTAGACCTGGGCAATGGTGAACTGCCAACCCAGCAGCGAGCCGATGCAGGCCAGTACCATCGCGGCCATCACAATGTCGCCAACCAGTGGGGTGAACATCTTCGCGAAGACCAGGCCGAACGGTGCGGTAGAGGCGGCCAGTTCCGGGTTATCGACGATGCCGGCAATCACGTTGGTGGAAACGATGTAGATCACTGCCGCACCCAGGGTGCCGCCGAGCACCGCGATCGGTACGTTCTTCTCGGGGTTTTCCACCGCATCGGTGTTGGCGCACGCTGACTCAAGGCCCAGGAATGCCCACAAGGTGATCGCCACCGAGGCACCCGCGGCGTCGTACCAGGCCATGTTGTGCGGGTTCCAGCCGGCGGCATACACGCTGCTGTCGAACCAGAACCAGCCAACGGTGGACACCAGCACCACCGGTGCAATCACGCCCCATACAGTGACGGAACCAATGCGGCCGGTAATGCGCGCACCGCCAAAGTTGGCGAACGTGGTGATCCACAGTAATGCGATGGTCGCCAGGCCCACTTGCAGTGAGTCCAGTTCAATGTGGAACAATTCCTGGATGTAGCCGACCGCGGTAATGCTGATCGCCACGTTGGCAATCAGCAACGAGAGACCATAGGTGTAGTTGGTGATGTAGTTACCGGCCTTGCCGAAGGTGTACTCGGCATATCCCCCCATGCCGCCGGTTTTTCGACTGAGCATCCCGCATCGCGCAAACGCGTAGGCCAATGCCAGTGAGCCGGTGGCTGTAATCAACCAGGAAAGAATTGATATCGATCCGACTTCCGCCAGTTTCGACGGTAGTAGCACAATGCCTGAGCCCAACATGTTGACCGCAGTCAACATCGTCAGTTGCCCCACACTCATTTTCTTTGCGACTGACATTCCGTTGCCTCATTAGTTGGCGGTGAGAGCTTATCTATAGCAAAGTTTTGAAATGTCGCAAGAAAATGACTTTCGGTTACTGACGCAAGTCAATCAATTGCATAGAAGGCATTATGCTGGCCCCCAGATTTCTCGCATGTTGCCAGAATCGCTTTATTTTCAGGCGGTTAGGTGGAATGCAAATGCGCAATGTCTGGGTCGCGCTGATCTCTTTCAGCGTTGCGGGTCTTACAGTTTCTGCCCAGGCCAGGGAACTGAAGCCCGGTGATACTTATATGTGCAGTTGGGGCGCGGGGACGGCGGCAAGAGCCCAGGAACTCAAGTTGTCCGGGGTTTCGCTGTATGCGGCACGGCAAAAAATCCAGGCGTACAAGTTTGCCAAGCCATGGATGCGGATGATGGCAATGGGCATTACCGAACAAACTTATGACAGCCCGACACGGCTCAAGCCTGCCGCGGTCCGGCAGAGTTTTTATGATGATTGTGTGAAGTACAAGTTGGCGAGTAAGCGCGAGCATGCTCGCGAAAAACTTTAGAGCGGCGCGGGGTGTCAAGCTCCCCGCGTAATCGTGGACCTTCATCGCGAGCCTGCTCGCGCCTGCAAAGTTTGCGTGTTGCAGGAGGGCCTTTGTCGGATCGGGCGCTGGGTCGGGCACCGCCGTCTATATTAAATGCCTGGCACCAAGCCGGAAGACTGATTCACCTGACATTGCATAAACCTCAATTCAATCAGGAGATCATCATGACCCAGCTCGACAAAGTCCTGTACACCGCAAAAACCCATACCACCGGCGGCCGGGACGGCGCCTCGCGCAGTTCCGACGGCATCCTGGACATCAAGCTGTCGTCCCCGGGCGCAGGCGGCGGTGGCACCAATCCGGAGCAGTTGTTCGCCGCCGGTTGGTCAGCCTGCTTCATTGGCGCGATGGGCGTGGCTGCCAAAGAACTGAAAGTGGCACTGCCCAAGGACGTGGCGGTGGATGCCGAAGTGGACCTGGGTACCAATGAAGGCGGCTATCTTCTGCAGGCCCGGCTGAATGTGAGCCTGCCGGGACTGGATCGCGAAACCGCACAGAAACTGGTCGACACCGGCCACAAGTATTGCCCGTACTCCAAGGCCACCCGCAACAACATCAACGTGACATTGAAGTTGGTCTGACTTGAAATAAACCAACGCGCTTGGCGACAGTGTGGAGAAGCAGTGTCGCCAAGACGCAGTCAATATTAAATACTCAATAATGGGTTGTTACTGTTGCGATGTTTCATATATGCCTAGAGGCTAAGTTGATCCGCAGGCACAAGAATTTTTTCTGTGCCCGGGATGCTTGAAATCGACAAACCCTGAAAATAGTATGACTGTTTATGGGCGGGCGGCGTCAACCAGCCCTCTAGCAATTGACTCCACTTTTTATTCCATGACAACTAGTGGATCCAATTACAAGTGTCGACGCTCATGTAATCCAACGAGCTCAGCTGTCATGGGCCTCAACGGGTTAGTTGGTGGCAGATCATCCATGTCGGTGGCGCCCGACGCCGCTACCGCTTGTCGGTGCTGTGGTTAAAAAATGAACATTTGCGCGCTGTAGGCCTCTGATCCTGCAGCACGGCATCCATGGCCGGCTCTCGCAATCGAAAAAAAGAAGCGGAAATAGAACCTCAAATGCAGTTAATGCAGATGGGGATTTTTTTACCCGAAAATTGAGAGGTAGTCACTAAGATGTCATCAACTCCCTGACTGAACCAATAGGATATCGATAATAATCTATTGGTCGGTTTTCCTGTATGAGCAAGGTCGAACAGAAAAAACTGCTGCTTGACCGATCTGTACTGTCGAACAAGGTGGAGAGATTCCCGTGGCAATAAATACAATGATGAGCCTGATCGAACATAAAGAATTCATGGAGTTTTTGCGGCTGGGCGTTGTGTATGTTCATTTGCTCGCCTGTTGTGTGGCGATAGGTTTGGTGTTCACCAGTGATATTGCAATGGTCAGGGATATATTGAAGCGTACAGTGTTCACTGAACATGACAATGCGCACATGGAAAGTCTTCAGAAGTCTGTTGTGGTTGCGTTGATCTGTCTATGGGTGACAGGCACTGCCATCATCGGCATCGACTACCTCGACAAAGGCCTCGAGTACTTCATGAATCCGAAGCTTCAGGCCAAGGTGATCATTGTCGTGCTGCTGACCTATAACGGCGTTCTGCTGCACCGACTGGTATTGCCGGCCCTGCAAAAGGCAGGCTCCTTGCTCGACCTCGGATTCAGCGCCCGAATGCTTGCCCTGTTTTGTGGGGCACTATCGGCGGTGTCGTGGCTGTACGCCGCCATGCTCGGCGTCGGCCGTCCTTTGGCCTGGAAATACTCGCTCTCCGACCTGTTGATGGCGTACCCGGTTCTGATCATGCTCGGTTTCTTGACGATGCTGGCGCTGACTCAGCGAGCCAAGCGCCACAACACGACCGTCACGCCGCAATGGGCGGCAGCCGGCATGCAATGACTGGGTGACGCGCGAACGCCGGGTTCGTTGGCGCTGAAGTGAAGACGGTCCTGGCGGCAGGTTTTGCGAAGTAACGTCGCCAGGACCTGAAAGCATTCGGTGGCCCAGGCCAAGTGGCACCACTCTGACAGGGCGCTCGCGCAGCGCCAAGGGGCAGGCCTTGGGCCTGCTGTGCATCGGGATGATGCTGGCGGGCGTCATCAGGCTCAAACGGGTGCAATCAAACCGAGGCTCTATCTTCGTTGACAGGCAGGCTTGCCGATAGAGGTGGCCTTGAGCATGTGTGTTTTTCGCCGCTGTGCACCTGCAACGACAGGGGCTAGACTGCCGCGATAAAACCAAAATAACGACGTGACCTGCCTTGTATGAAAATCCACCCGTTACCCCCTCTCAATAGCCTGGTCGCGTTTGAAGCGGCAGCGCGCCATTTGAGTTTTACCCTGACGGCACATTCCTACGCATTCTGTTAACAGTGTTTATCCGCCAGGACGCTGTTTGGCGCCCGGGCAATCCCCTAGCATCGTCTCTACCGAAGGAACCCGGACCAAGGGTTCCAGAGGTACTCATCCACCCTGAACGAGACGGTGAACCCCATGAAAAGAATCGCGATTTTCCTTGCACTCAGTTGCATCGGTGCCCAGGCCTTTGCCGAAGAAAGCCATGCCAGAATTTCGGCCAATAAGCCACCGATCGAGACCTACACCTACGGTTCGAGACTGGACATCAAGAAGGTCATTTCCCTGACCGATGTCGCGCCAGAGTGTGGTCCGGTTTCGGCGCAGATGACCTACGAAGATTCCCAGGG
This sequence comes from Pseudomonas sp. PSB11, assembly GCF_014596605.1. NCBI lineage: Bacteria > Pseudomonadati > Pseudomonadota > Gammaproteobacteria > Pseudomonadales > Pseudomonadaceae > Pseudomonas > Pseudomonas sp. PSB11. The sequence continues at coordinate 13,262 of NZ_NOIO01000002.1, read as the reverse complement.
CCTGCGCCATGTCATGCAGTATCAAGTCATGGGCACTGGGTGCTCGAACGGTTGAGTACGGCGGTGACGGTGGAGGGTCGACACTCCATCCTCAGATGTTTGCAGGGCGTTTTGATGAACGGGCAATTTTGTCATCGTCAGCCAGCAACCCGGGCAGGTAGTCCTTGAGAAACTCCACCCAGGTTTTTATTTTTGCATCGACGAATTTTCGTGAAGGGTAGATGGCAAACAGGTTCAACTCTTCAAAATGGTACTGCGGCAGTACCCGAACCAGGGTGCCTGCCTTGAGGCCGGCCACGGCGGACGCGATCGGCTGGATGCCAATGCCCATGCCGCGGGTGATGGCGACGGTCATGGCATCGGCGGTATTGACGTGAAACGGCGACACCGGTGTGTTGACGGCCTCCACGCCTTCGGGCCCTTCGAATACCCAGTGCTCGGCCGGCATCACCGTGTTGACGATTCTCAGGCAATCATGTGTGCCAAGCGAACCCGGCGTGTCGGGTACTCCGCGTTTTTCCAGGTAGGTGGGCGATGCGCAGAGAATGCTGTAGGTGATGCCCAGCCGCTGGGCGACGAAGCCTGAGTCGGGCAGGTCGCGCGCCAGCACGATCGACATGTCATAACCTTCTTCCAGTAGATCGGGCAGCCGATTGGTCAAGGCCAGGTCAAACAGGACCGAGGGGTGTGTCTCGCGGTATTTGGCAATGGCGTCGATCACGTAGTGGTTGCCGATGGCCGACATCGCGTGAATCTTCAGGCGGCCCACGGGGGTGACCTGTGCGGTGCCTGCTTCCTCCTCCGCATCTCGCAGTTCTTCCAGAATCTTCTCGCAGCGTTCCAGATAGCGCGTGCCGGCTTCGGTCAAGGCCAGGCGCCGGGTGGTACGGTTGATCAGGCGGGTTTGCAGGCGGGCCTCGAGACTGGAGACCGCCTTGGAAACGTTGGTCGTGGTGGTGTCCAGCAAATGCGCGGCTGCGGTAAAGCTGCCGCTCTGGGCGACCGCCAGGAAAAATCGCATGCTCTGGAATACATCCATCGTTGTCGCCTCATGGGTCAACTGGAAAAAAAGGACGGCACATGACCGTCCCCTCGAGGCCTGTCATTGTTTGCGTGGGATGAACCCCGGTACTCCGGTTTCCACCACGGAATTGAAGCGTATCCGCGTTGTGATCTCCTGGCGAATTTCCAGCATGGCCCTGTGGGGCAGGGTGGTGATATCGAAGTTTTCCTGGATATGGTCGGGTGTCGCCGAGGTGGTCAGGAACGCGACACCGCGCTGTACCGCCCAGGCCAGTGCGACCTGGGCCGGGGTTCTTTGCAAGTGCCGGGCGATGCCCAGGATCACTTCGTCCTCCAGCACGTTCGGTTCCATGCCGTGGCCCAGCGGCGCGAAGGCCAGGAGGATGATCCCGTGTTCCTTGCAGTACTCCAGCAATTCCCATTCCGGCAGGTACGGGTGGGATTCGACTTGCACCACCGCGGGTTTGATTCGCGCCACGGCGACGATTTCTTTCAGCGCCTGCAAGGTGATGTCCGACAGGCCGATGGACCTGCAACGACCTTGATCGACCAGTTGCTCAAGGGCCCGCCAGGTGTCGATCAGGGTTACACCGGAGTCGTAGAGGACATGGCCGAAGGGATCCCTGGGGTCCTGGTCGTCCCCGGCCTGGAACGCGAAGGGCGTGTGGATCAGATAGCAATCGATGTAATCCACCTGCAGCCGTCGGCAACTGGCTTCAAAGGCCGGCAACACCCGCTCGGGGCGGTGGTTGGTGTTCCACAGCTTGGTGGTGATGAACAGGTCTTCGCGCCGGGCCTTGCCCGCGTCCATGAAAGCTTGCAGGGCAACGCCGACCGATTCCTCGTTGCGATAACGCTCGGCGCAATCGAAATGACGGAACCCGGTTTCCAGCGCGTGGGTGATCGCCTGGGTGGTGACGCCGAGGTCTTTGAACAGGGTGCCGAACCCCACGGCGGGCATCTGCCCCGAACCGTGATTGAGGGCAAACCGGGTATCTCGCAGTTCATCGTGAAAGGCTTCGTAGGACATGTCTTGACTCCAATTACCGAGGCCGCAGCCTCTACTGATACGAATGTTGTGGTGCCTGGCGGCTGGCCAACCGTTGTTCGAACACGCCGACGGAGTTGCCGCCGAGGGCTACAAACAGCTGCACGGTGTCGAGGTACTGCGCGGTCTTGACGCGGATCTGGCTCAGCAGCGCCTGTTGGTAGGCACGCTCGGCTTCGAGCACCTGGAGCGTGCTGTTCTCGCCCTGGGCGTAGGCTTGGCGGTTCAGACGCAAGCTGGTGTCGGCCGCTTGCAATGCATCCTCCTGGGCGCGAAATTCCTGCGCGTCGTGGTTGATTGCTTGCAGCGTATCCGCAACCTGGCCGAACGAGCTGATGACGGTCTGCTGGTAGCCAGCGAGCGTGGCGTTGTAACCCTCGACGGCGGCCTGTTGTTCCGCCTTGAGGGTGCCACCGTTGAAGATCGGCCCGGCGATTCCCGCCGCGAACCCCCAGAGTGCGGCGCCGCCATTGCCTGATGCGGCCTGGGCCAGGGAGGCGGACAACGTCACCCGCGGATAGAGATTGGCGGTCGCCACGCCGACCGCGGCGCTGGCGATGTGCAGCTCGGCCTCGGCCTGGCGCACGTCCGGACGGTCGTGGGCCATTTCCGAGGGCAGGCTGACCGGCACGTTCGACGGCAAGGCAAATTCGTCGAGGTCAAAGTCCGGCGCAATCCAGTCAGCCGGGCCATTGCCCGTCAGGATCGACAGCGCATGGCGCGCAGCATCCCGTTGCTGGGCCAGGGGCGGCAACAACGTGCGGTCCTGGGCAAGCCGGGTCTCTGCCAGCGACACGTCGACCTGGGTGGTGCTGCCGCTGGCATGGGCCGCGCGCACCAGTTCGAGGTTGCGGGTGTCGTTGTCCAGCAAAGTCTCCACGGCCTGCATCTGCGCATTGGCAGAAGCCACCAGCAACGCCTGGCTGGCGACCTCACCGGTCAGGGTCAGGTACGCGGCTTCGTAACGATGCTTTTGCAAGTCGCTAAAGGCTTGCTGCTGTTCGACGAGCCGCTTGTTGCCACCGAAGACATCGAGGTCGAAACCGACCCGTGGCCCGATCGCATAGAAGTTCGAGACCGAGGGCTCCTTGGCGTTATGCACCCGTTGGCGACCCGCTGCCGCAGCGAAGTCGACCTGCGGATACAGCGCACCTCGTGCCGCAGCCACCGATTGTGATGCCTGCCGTATCGTTGCATCGGCAGCGACCAGCTCCAGATTGCCGTCGATGGCCCGGCGTACCAGTTGGTCGAGCTTGGGCGAGCCAAAGGCGGACCACCATTGCCCGGTGACCTTGTTGCCCAGGGCAATGCGCTGCAACCCCCCATGGCCAAGGCGCTGCTCGGCCTGTTGATCGTAGTGCTGCGACTGGCTCGTCGGCGGGGCCTTGAAGTCAGGGCCGACGGTACAGGCAGAGAGCAAGACCATTGCCGACACTGCCGCGATTTTCGTTGGGAACAGATGACAGGATTTCATTGCACAGACTCCACGAAAATTAGTTGGCCGGTATCGGTTTGCGCAGAAAGACCACCAGCGGGCTGACCACCAGCATCGCCACCAACAGGAGCTTGAACTGGCCGATAACGGCGATGAACGCGGCCTGGTGGGTGATCATGTGGTTAAGCCCTTCGAGTGCCGGCAACGACATCGACGCCGTGCCCCCATGCGCGGCAGCGCGATAGGACGTCACATTGGCGGCCAGTGCCAGGTGCATCGCCTGGGTATTGTTGAAGAAGAAAATCTGCACAATCGCTACGCCCAGGGTGCTGCCGTAGACCCGCGAAAGATTGAACAGGCCGGTCCCCTCCGCCCGAAGTGCGGGGTCAAGGGTGCTGAACGCGACCTTGGTCAGTGCCGGCATCAGCAGGCCGATGCCGATGCCCTGGATGGCCCCGGCAACCGCCACCGGCGACCAGTCCATCAAGGGCGAATAGTCGAGCATCAGTCCGTTGGCAAAGATCACCAGGGCCACGCCTGCCGCCACGAACAGCCGGCGATCGAAACGCTCGGGCACCCAGCCCATTAGCACAAACGCACCCACCAGCCCGATGCCACGCGGGATGGTCAGGGCACCGGTGGTGTCTGGCGGGTAGCCGAGAATTTCATCGAGCATCGGCGAGGTCAGCGCCATGGTCGACAGCAGCACGAAACCCACGGCGAAAAAGATCAGCGTCGACAGCACGAAATTGCGATCACGGAACAGGCGCTTGTTGAGGAAATGCGTCTTGCTGGTCAATACGTGCACCATGAACAAGTACAACCCCAATCCACAGGCCAGTGCCTCGATCCAGATTTCCGGCGAATCGAACCAGTCCAGGCGTTCGCCGCGGTCGAGCAGCATCTGCAGGCCGATCAAGGCCAGGGTGAAACTGCCGAAACCGAAGAAGTCGAAAGAAGGCGCTTTCTCGGGTTTTTTCTCGGCCAGTAGCAGGGCCACGACCAAAAAGATGTACGCCGACAACGGTAGGCTGATGTAGAAGATCGGGCGCCAATCGAAATGCTCGGCGATCCAGCCACCGATGCTCGGGCCGCTGACGATGCCCAGGAGCACGATGGCGGTCCAGGTCGCACCAAATTTCATGCGCTTCTCGGGCGCCAATGTCTCCATGGCAATTGCCATCGACAGGGGCGCCAGCACGCCACTGGCCAGGCCCTGGATGATCCGCGCACCGATAAATTGCAGCGGCGTCGTGGCCACCGTCGCGAGCAGCAAGCCGAGGACGAAGACAGCCAGCGCGGCTTGATAGACAAGCTTCAGGCCAAGACGCCCGGCAAGCCACTGGGCAATCGGCAGGGTAATGGCGCTCGCCGCGAGGTACGCCGTGAAAATCCATCCGGCCTGGTCGTCAGTCATCGACAGGGTGCCTTGAATCAGCCGCAGCACCGCATTGGGCAGCGGCAGGTTGGCGGACTGCATGTAAGTGGCGAGCAGCACCGCCAATCGAAGCGAGTGCGCACGGCCCGGATCCGCGGATGTCTGTGCGTGGGCGTTCATCAGAAGTTACCTGCGGTCAGCAGCGACTTGAGCGGGTGCCACCATGGCGTGCGATGTCCGGTATCGACCTCGACCGTGGCACTGGTGCCGGAAAACAGTGGCAGGGCAGGGTCCGCGTCATCCAGTTCGAGGCGAACCGGTACCCGCTGGACCACCTTGACCCAGTTACCGGTGGCGTTTTCCGGCGGCAGCAGGGCGAAGTCCGACCCGGCGCCGGGGCTCATGCTCGTCACGTGGGCCTTGAACACGTGCCCGGGGTAAGTGTCGATGCTGATGCGCGCTTCCTGACCCGCACGCATGTGCGTGACCTGGGTTTCCCGGAAGTTGGCCTCGACCCAGATCTCATGGTCGCTGATCAACGCGAAGGCTGGCGCACCGCTGTTGAGGTAGTTGCCTACCTGCAGGTCGTCGACCTTGGCGACAACGCCGTCGGCCGGCGCATAGACCGTGGCGTAGGAAAGGTACAGCTGCGCTTCATCGAGCTGCGCCTTGGCTTCACGCACCGAAGGGTGACTGTCGGCCTCGATGTTCGGGTTGCCGTCCAGGGCGACGACGGTGCTGGCGATCTGTTGTTCGATCGAGGCGATGCGTTGCCGCGCGATCTTCAGGTCGGTTTCCGCGCGCTCATAAATGGCCCGGGAAACGAAGTCGGTCGCAACCAGCGCTTTCTTGCGGGCGAATTCCTTCTGGTCGAAGTCCGCCGACTCTTTGGCCGATTGCAGTTCAGCCAGCTGTTGACGGTAGCTGGCCTTGAGTCCGTCGATGCGCAGCCGCGCGACACTCAGTTGCGCTTGAGCACGATCGATCGCGATCTGCAAGGGCTTGGGGTCGAGGCGAAACAGCACTTGGCCTTTGTTGACCTTCTGGTTGTCCTGGACGGCGATGTCCACGACCTGCCCGGAAATCCGTGCATTGACCGAGGCCTTGGCCACCCGGGCGTAGGCGTTATCGGTGGTGACGAAGGGTTCGCCAGCCACGTAGTAGGCATAGCCAACGACAGCGAGAAGGGCAGGCAGGCCCACCATGAGCCAGGGCCGCAGCTTCTCCTTAAGGGGTTTGTTGATCGGCGATTGGGCCTCATAGGCCTGCGAAGCCGTGATGTCGATGGATTGAGTCATGATCGAATGCACCTTTAACCGGGAAGGCGGGCCTGCAGCAATCGCCTGGCACCGACGTCAATGAATGTTGTGGTAAAGCAAACCCGCAGGTGCTTGGGAGGATCGCTCCGGCACCGCTGTTTCGTCGCTGCAACACCCGGTTTGAGCTGCGCTTGAACAAACATGGATCAAGGAATTTGTGGTTCCTTATTTTTGTGCGATGGTGTAAAAATATCCGCTCATCCAACTTCCTGCAAGGATTTTATGCGACATGGCACAAAATAAAGTGACAGCGGGCAAGGGCCGCGGCCGCCCCCGCGCGTATGACCCGCAGACAGCGTTGCAACAAGCGCTCGGTGTGTTCTGGAGCACTGGCTATTCGGGCGCATCCCTGGACAGCATCGCCACCGCGGCCGGGATGAATCGACCCAGCCTGTATGCGGCCTTTGGTGACAAACATGCGCTGTACATCAAGGCGCTCGAGCAGTACTGGGAGTTTGCCGCCGCCGACATGCAGGCCGCGCTGGCCGACAACCAACTGACGTTGCGCCAGGCGCTGATGCGTTTCTACGAGGGACAGTTGTCGATCTACTTTTCGGGCGACGGTCAGCCACGTGGCTGCTTTGCGATTGGCACGGCGACCACCGAGGCTGTCGAGGATCCGCAGATCCGAGAGGTGCTCAGTGATCGCCTGAGCAGGTTGGATGCCGATCTGGAGGCGCGCCTGCGTACGGCCATTGCATCTGGCGAATTAAAGGATGATGTCGATGCAGGAGCACTGGCTGTGCTCGCTTCATCGCTGCTGCACAGCATTTCGATCCGTGCGCGAGCCGGCAAGTCGCGTGAGGAGTTGACGGCGCTCGCACGCAATGCGGTCGGTGTGATCTGCGGTGAGTGAAGGGCTCGACGATATACTGGCGCCACAATTGGACGTGGTTTTTTGCGGCATCAACCCAGGCATGACTGCCGCGGTCCAGGGTCATCATTTTGCCGGTCGGGGCAATCGTTTTTGGCGCACATTGCACCTCGCCGGTTTTACGTCACAACAACTGCAGCCAGAGCAAGACCAGGACATTCTGCGCCATGGCTGTGGTTTGACGGCCGTGGTCCAGCGGCCGACGGCGCGGGCGGACCAGCTGTCGGTCCATGAGTTTGTCGCAGCCGCGTCGGCTTTCGAACAAAAGATCGCCGTTTTTGCGCCACGTTGCGTGGCATTTCTCGGTAAGGCGGCGTACTGCGCCTTGTCCGATCAGCGCGACGTCGCCTGGGGACCACAGCCAAAGACATTCGGCAATTCCGCGGTCTGGGTCCTTCCCAATCCCAGCGGGCGAAATCGTGCCTTTTCCCTTGAGCAATTGGTCGCTGTGTACAGTCAACTGTATGTGGCAGTAGGCGCGCCCTGTTTTAACGCCAGGGGACAGAAAAGCCCCAGTGTGCGCCAAGGACGCGCCTGACGCCGTTTTTCCGGCCCCGAATATCGCTCGCCCAGACCCGTTCCGTGGCCCTTTGTGGCAGTGGTCGGCTGTCCGATAGGAGGCGATCAACGCAACACTCCACGGCATCTTCGTTGCATTGTTTTATTTGTGCGATGGGTGATTTGACGGCGTTTTTACAAGAGGCCATTGCATGCATAAACACTTGCTGACTCTGACGATTCACTTAGGCTGCTTGCGGCGTTTTTTTGACGTTATCTGCCGCCGATTTATATTTCTATTTATTATTGTGACGTGCTATTGACGTACTGGCTATCTGCTTATAGGCTCCATTTAGCCTGATTTAGATTTCCTCAATCGACTCATCCCAAACCCTCAGCGCAGGGAGGCGGTTATATGCGGACGACAGTTTTCATTAAGTTGATTGTGTTATTTGCGACTCTGAATGGAGTAGCCGTTGCCACTGCCCAAGCAGCCAATTTGCCCTATGAAATTAGTCGCATAAGTAGCGCTTGCGAGGGTGCAAGGACTCAGGCAGCCGTGGCCTCGACCGAGGCTGCGACTGTGGCGTCGACGAACCTTGGTACAGCCCATGGTGGCTCTTCGCTAGATGCCAAAAGTGCCAAAATTTCCAGCGCTGATAATGGATCCAAGTCGGGGGTAAATGCTTCCGTCAATAGTTCAGCGTGCGACGGTTTAATGACGGAAGTTGCCAAGCAGCCGTTCGTGATTGACTCAGTCCAGGACAAAGGGCTGTCGGGTGATTCGGCGTTTCACAACACTCAACCCAATGCAGTCCCGGTCTCTGCGGTTGTTTGGTTATTCTCTTCCGCCCTATTAGGTTTCATCGTTGTCGCCAATCGGCGCAAGATTTAAGTGTCAGTTTTGCGAAATAGTTTTTCTTGTGGGTGCTACAGGCCTAAAGAGGACGCTGATTGTAACGGTTGATCCTCATTAGATGAGCTAACCAGGCGGAGGAATCCAGATGCTGCGTTTAATGTTACCTGCACTGTGTGCGCTGGCTATTGTGCCCGGCGTGGCCCGTGCCGCCGAAGACAACTCCTATCTCCTGAACGCTGGAGACAAGGTTGAAGTGTCCATTTGGGGCGAACCAGCGGAAAAAATAGAGCGCGTAGATGTGCTGCCCAATGGCTACGTCACTCTGAAGCTGGCGGGGCCGGTCAAGGTCAAAGGGCTTGATACGGCTCAAGCTGAAAAGATAATCACTGAAAAGCTCACGAAATATTATCCAGATCCGGTGGTCAGCGTTGTGGTCACCGAGGCCAAGGGCAATGTCGTCTATGTCCAGGGCAAGGTACTCAAGCCCGGCAAGGTGCAGATGAACGGTGAGACCGATGTACTGCAAGCCTTGAGCGAGGCCGGTGGGTTGGACAAGTTCGCTGACAAGGACGAAATCAAGCTCTTGCGGCGCGAAGGGAAAAAACAGAAAGTACTGCTCGTCAACTACGACGATCTGATCGCCGGACGTGACATGTCCACTAACTTTGAACTTCAGGCCGGCGATACGCTGGTCGTTCCCTGACATTGCGCGATGCATTAAGGATTAACTTGCGTTCATTGCAAACAACCGGAGTGGTGATGGCAATATTGACTTTGCCATGTTCCGGCATGACCTACGCCGGCACCTGGCAGTCGGCAGTTGCGCTGCCCATGACAGTCGAGCACGACAGCAATCCATTGCTCTTGACGAGTGACGAGAAAGCGATCACGCGAACGATCATTGCCCCCGATTACACGCTGGTGGGTAATTTTGATCGGGACCAGTGGAAGTTTGGCCTCGGTGTCAATGTGGAGCGCTCGTCCGATACCGACGTCGTGTCCAATCGAGAAGACCCGAGGCTGTCGTTTGGCTGGCAGCGTGAGACCGAAAAGGGTGGCTATGGACTCACGGCGAGATACATCGAGAGTTCGACGCTTTCCACTGAAGTCCAGCAAACCGGTGTCACAGACTCGACCGATGGTACGCAAAAGCTCTCGAATATCGGCGGTAACTGGCGCTCCGCGGTGACCGAGCGCAGCACCCTGGTCGACGAAATCGACCTCACCCATGTCGAATACGACACCGCCTCGCTGACCAACTACGACGAGCTGACCAACCGTCTGAGCTGGCTTTATCAATGGAATGAGCGCGTCGAACTGTTCACCCGATTCGAAGCGACGCGTTATGAGCCCAAGGACGACACCAGCACCCTCGGCTCCTCGAACAGCTACACCCCGGTGGTCGGCGTGAACTACCAGATCTCCGAGCGATTTACGGGATCTGTGTACGGCGGTATGAACAAGGTATCCAATAGCAAAAGTGGTCCCACTGGCCAGGGTGGCGTGAGCCTGCGTTACACCGGTGAGCGTGTCGAGACCAGTGCCGAAGCCAGTCGCAGCACGATCGCCAACGGGGAGAACGGCCTGGTCGAGTCCGATGAGCTTCGGGGTAATTGGAGTTATCTGCTCGACGAGACCAGTCGTGTCGGTGTTGATGGCTCCTGGCAAAAAACCAAAGGGGACGCGCCCAGCACCTTTCGCACATATGGCGCGTTTGTGAGTCGCGAGCTCTCGCCTTTTTGGCTTGCACGCCTATCCTTCACCTACAAAGAGCGCGAGCGAGACGGCTTGCCAAATGCCGATGCCAACATCATAGGGATGACCTTGATCTATAGTCACCCCGACTTCTGACCTTCAGCAGCGTGGTATTTATGTCCTCTGAATACGAAATGTCGGTCAACGACTACATTGCAGTAATCAAGCACCGGGCCTGGCTGTTGATTGTGACGGGGGCCGTGATAATCGGGGCGGCTGTATTGGTGGCGACCTCCATGCCACCGATCTATCAGTCGTCCGGAACTATCCTGGTGGAATCTCAGCAGATTTCGCCGGACCTGGTGGCGGGGAACAACAATACCTTTGCTGACGAGCGCATCGAAGTCATCCGCCAGCGTGTGATGACCCGTGAGCACTTGGAGGCGATCATCAACAAGTACAATCTTTTCGAAACGGGCAGCCGGCGCCTGACCCTGACCGAAAAGATCGAAGAGATGCGCAATGCGATTTCCGTCGCCCTGGTCAGTGCGGCGGTGAAGGGGCGAGGCGAGGTAACGATTGCCTTTCGCCTTGCCTTCGAGCACAGGGAGCCAGAAGTCGCGAACGAAGTGGCCAACGAACTGGTGACGCTGTTCCTCAATGAGAACATCAAGCAGCGCACCGAGCGCGCCAGTGAAACCACGGAGTTCCTGACCCAGGAGGCGAACAAGCTGCGCACTGAGCTGGAAGTGCTGGAGAACAAGCTGGCTGACTTCAAGCAGGCCCATGGCAACGCGCTGCCTGAGCATCAGGAACTGCGCATGAACATGTTGTCGCGCTCTGAACTCGAACTCAAGGATATCGACCGTGACTACAAGGCGGCCAACGAGGAGTTGCGCTTCCAGGACCTGGAACTGTCGGCGGCCCATGCCGGTCTGTCGACCAAGGCGGGCACAGCAGGTGCGGCCGCTGAACCGGTAGAGGATCTGGCGAGCCTCAAGGCCGAGTACGCCCGGCTGCTGACGATCTACACCGAAGCCCACCCGGATGTTCGGACGATCAAACGCAAGATCGCCGCCATGCAGGCCAGTCAAGGTCGCGGCGGTTCCGTCACGCCGGTCAGCCTGGACGTTGCCAGGGTCCAGGCGCGCATTGCCGCCTCGGAACAACGCATGCGATCGCTGGCCGCGCAGAAGCAGCAGTTGCTGGACAAGATCGCGACCCTGGAAAGCCAGATTCTCGAGGCGCCGCAAGTGGAACGTGGCTTGGTCACGCTGATGCGCGACCATGAAAACGCACGCAAGAAATACGAAGAAATCCGCACCAAGGAGATGAGTGCGAAGATTACCGAAAGCCTGGAGCAGGAAAACAAAGCCGAGCGTTTTGTGCTGCTCGAAGCGCCGCTGATGCCGGAAAAACCGGTACGGCCGAACCGCAAGAAAGTCGTGGCCCTTGGCTTTGTCCTTGCGCCGGTAGGGGCGGGTGCACTGGTGATGCTGCTGGAGATGCTGAGCCAGCGCGTACGGGGTGTCGACGCGCTGACCAGTGTGTTGGGCAGGCGCGTACTGGTTGCCATTCCCTACATTCATACCCAGGCGGAACTGGCTCGTCGCAAACAGTGGCGAACGATACTGGTGCTCTGTGGCGTCTTGATGATCGTGGTCTCTCTGGTGCTCCTGCACTTCTTCTACATGCCACTGGATTTGCTGATGTTCAAGGCTCTGGCGCGGTTTGAATAAGGAATATTGCGATGGAAATTATTAAGCCACCTCTGGGTAAGGGCGAACAATCGCCTTCGTCAGGCTTGGTGCTCTCTTCATCCGGACAGCCTGCACCGCTCAATGCGCTCAGTTACGTACAAACCAAGGTTGTACCGTTGCGGGCCGAGCACCTGGAGCGCCATCGCATTGTCGCCTACAACAAGAATTCGAACATGGGCTGGGCGTTCGATCTTCTGCGTACCCAGGTCCTCAAGGCGATGGAGGAAAATGGTTGGCGCACGCTGGCCATTACCTCGCCGACGCCGGAGGCGGGCAAGTCGGTGTTGGCGATCAACCTGGCAATGAGTATCGCGCACCACACCACCAAGACGGCGCTGCTGGTGGATTTCGATCTGCGTTGTCCCAAGGTCGGTAGCTACCTGGGGCTGCCGATGGAAAAATCGCTCAATGAATTCCTGACCAACGAAGCAGAGCTGCAAGAGGTCCTGGTCAATCCGACCTTGCCGCGTTTTGTGGTCCTGCCGACGCGCGAACCGATTCCGCTCTCCACCGAGGTGTTGTCTTCGCCGGTGGTGGGCGATTTGATCGTTGATCTGCGCGAACGCTACAACTCTCGTGTTGTGATCTTCGATTTGCCGCCGGTGCTGAGTTCGGATGATGTGATAACTATCCTGCCCAAGTTCGACTGCGTCTTGCTGGTGGTTGCCAATGGCATGAATACCAAGAAAGAGATCGAGGAGAGTCTGCATCATCTGGGCAGGGCGAACCTGATTGGTACGGTGCTGAACAAGTCGGGGCCGGCGAAACGGCCTTACTAGGAATTGCCGCACGGCTCGCAGTTGTCCCCGATCAACTGTGGGAGCGAGCCTGCTCGCGAAGGCGGCCTGACGGCCGACCTATTGTTTGTTGACTGTGTACATATCCATTGCTGCGGTAACGGCTGGATTTCGCTTTTACCGTAGGAGCCAGGCTTGCCGGCGAAGGCGTCCAGGCGGCCAATGGGGATTTTGTGACTGAGTACATATCCATTTCTGCGGTAACGGCCACTTATGGTTTCGCCCTTACGGCGAGTCACTTGGAAGAGCCCCAAGTAACCAAGGGCTCTTGCCCCTGGCGTTCGGTGCCTCGCTAAGGCTCGGCATGCCCTCGCTCCGGTCCTGCTCCGTGGGTCGCCGCGATGGGCCATCCCTGGCCCAGCGCGGCTAAACCGGCATCCTTGCCGGTTTACCCACTGCGCAGAACCGGAACGAAGCCTCTCGATATAGGTTGTCCGTTCCTTTCCTCTTCCATACTTCGGTGTCTGGAAGTCAGTTTTGATCAGGGAAGGAACATGCACCTGTGGGCTACGAATATGCCTCTCAAGCACGTGATGATTACCCCCTCACTTTCGAGCCCCCAGGTGCGCTTGCGCC